>QHXW01000378.1 GCA_003223115.1 Acidobacteriota bacterium | reverse complement strand
CTCAGGCGCGCTCGCAGTTGGTCGAAAAATTCCGGCGGAACTGCTTTGCCAAATAGGCCAAACAAAACCGACGCTTTGGGTGTTCTCACTCATCAAAACATAAACCATTCCTTTTGTTTTGTCCGGCGAAAACTGCGGTCTCCACACCCAACACCGATGCACTCCCCAACTTTGTTTTGCAAAGTAAGTGGCATTGGATCAGAGCCTGAACCGGCTGCGGTTCTTTGTCTTCGCCAGGCGGTCCTTTGAGATGCAGGTAGAGAACTCGTTTTATGGAGAGCGCCTGGTGGCGCTATTGGCCAGCGCGTTTGGCGTCTTAGCCAGGCTGCTGGCTGCACTTGGTCTGTACGGCGTGATTGCATTTAACGTGACCCGCCGAACCGGAGAGATCGGCCTGCGCATGGCGTTGGGCGCTGTGCCGCGCGATGTGCTCGCGATGGTCATGAAGGAAGTGGCATTGATGGCAGGGTGGGGAACGGTCATCGGGCTGCCGGTGGCGCTCGTGCTCAGCCGTTATGTCGAATCTCAGTTGTTCGGGTTGAAAGCCAGTGATCCGTTGATGTACGCCTCCGCAACAGTGGCCTTAGCCGCGGTGGCTCTGGTAACTGGCTATATTCCAGCCCGGCGTGCTGCACGCATTGGTCCCATCAGGGCCTTGCGGTACGAGTGACGCATCGTCTTGCGGACCGGAACCGCGCCCGGGAGAGGGAGCGGCGCCAGAACCCATCCGTTTCCCTATCTCCACACTCGCCCGCTCGGAATCCAGGCTTGGCCGAAAAACGCGAACCAGCAAACGATCAAGCCCACAATGGCGGCGAGCGCAATAGAGTGCGGCAGCACGCCGCGGAATACATCGCCTTCTTTGCCCTCTTGGCCCACTGCCGCGCAGGCCACGATGATGGATTGCGTATCAATCATTTTGCCCATCACGCCGCCCGCTGAATTGGCCGAGGCCATCAGCACCGGGCTCAAGCCCAGACGTTCCGAGGTGATCACCTGAAGACTGCCGAATAACGCATTCGAGCCGGCGTCGGTGCCGGTGAGCGCTACGCCCAGCCAGCCCAGCATCGTGCCGAAAAACGGATACGCCGCGCCGGTATGCGTCATCGCCAGACCGAGCACTGCATCCATTCCCGAATAGCGCGTGACGAAACCCAAACCTAGCATCGCCAGAATGGCGGCCATACTGAAACGCATGCGGTAACAGGTGCGAAAGAAAATCCGCAGCGTCTTTCCCAGGCTGAGCCCGAGAATCGGTCCTGCGATGAGGCCTGCGAGAAATGTCGCCGTACCCGTCGAAGAAAACCACGCGATATCGTAAATCGCTGGTTCAGTGCGCGGCTTATCCACTACGGGTGGGACGCGAACCACCTGCTGATGCAGGCCTGGCACCGGAAGAACAAAGCTGGTCTTATCCAGGACGTTCTTGATGGCAGGCACGCCCCACAGGACCACGAAGAATGCCAGCAGCAGAAAGGGCGACCAGGCGTGCAGCACTGCTGCCGTGCGTTTTCCCCGCGTTTTCGGCTTGGGAGCCAGCTCGTGCGAGTAGATCCAGATCTTACTGGGTTTCCAAATCTTGAAGAACAAGGCCAGCGCGGCCAGCGTCACCATTCCCCCGACGATATCTACTAGAGCCGAATCCCGAAAGTTCGACCAATAATACTGAATCGCCCCGAATGTGCCGCCGCAGACCAGGAGCGCCGGCCAGATCGAGAAAGTGTCCCGCCATTTCGCCATCGAGCGCACCAGCCTGAAGGGCAGAATCAACGCCGTCCAGGGAAGGATGCGGCCCACCATCGCACTCAGATCCGCGTCCGGTAAGCCAGTCACCGCCACCAGCGCGCGAATCGGATTGCCCACGCCGCCATACGCCACCGGTGCGGTATTGGCGATGAGGCACAATATAGCAGCGGCAAATGGATCGAAACCTAAGCCCACCATCATCGCACCCGCGATGGCTACTGGAGCGCCGCCGCCGCCCGCGCCTTCGAGCACCGCTCCAAATGCAAACGCGATCAGCAGCACCTGCAACCGCCGGTCGGGCGTCAAGCCGCCAATCGATTCCTTGATGGTTTCGAAATGACCGGTCTCGACTGTCAGTTCATAGATGAACACGGCGGCAAGCAGCGTCCAGGCAATGCGGATCACCGCAAAAACCAGTCCACTCGAGACCGCGCCGGTCACCATGTGCCACGGCATTCGAAAGATAAACCCTGCAATCAGAACAGATGCGAGAAATCCGGCGATGGCGGCACGATGAGCCAGTATTTTTTTGACAGCCAGCAGGTAAAATAGAACGACCACCGGAATTGCGGCGACGGCTGTGGACAGCCAAACGTTGTTAATCGGGTTATAGGCTTGAGTCCAGGTATACATGAGGTAGTTGCCGAAACGTGAGAGGCACGATAGTATCACACGACATGCAGAAAGCTCTGGTCATCACGGGCTGCCTGGGACTAGTGCTGTCCTCGTGCGGAGATAAGCGTGGAGTCCGGGCGGCTATTCCCACGCCGGTGAGTGCATCGGAAGAAGGAATAGCAAGCTGGTACGGCAATCCATATCACGGAAGGGCCGCGGCAAACGGCGAGATCTATGATATGGAAAAATTCACCGCCGCACACCGCACCTTGCCCTTCGGCACCTGGGTCCGGGTTTATAACCTGGATACCGGCAAGAGCGTCGAGGTGCGCATTACCGATCGCGGCCCGTTTGTGGACAATCGCGTGATCGATCTGTCCCGTGCCGCCGCGCGCGCCATCGATATGATCGGTCCCGGCACCGCGAGAGTGCGCATTGAAATCATCGCCAGGCCCGCCACATTCTCTCCAGGCATTTACTCGGTGCAAGTAGGTGCGTTTCAATATCGCCAGAATGCCGAGCACCTGCGGTTGGAAATGGAAGGCCGTTACGGCGCAGCCCGCCTGGTGTTTCGCGACGGACAGCCTGCTCTGTGGCGTGTGCTAGTGGGTAGAGCAGCAACCCTTGATGCGGCCGGCGGCCTCGCGGAACGGATCCGCGGCGAGCAGGACGGCAAGCTGGCCCAATTATTTGTCGTTTGGGACGACGACGCCGATCGGGCTGCGACCAACTAACACTCGATACTTACCAGGTTTGCTACGCAACGATCTTGCGTCACTAGTGCCCTGGAATCTTCGAGATGCGTCGAGTCGGCGCTGTTGCTGTTCGATCCAGAGTGAACCAGTTCGCCAAACCTCGGCGTGCGACCCGGTTGATCGCTCCGAATTTTGCCAACTAACCCGAGAGAGATAGGCCCCGGGAAAGACTTTATCCAGTGAACTCATGAGTGCGGCATGCGTGGACTCTTCGCCTGGTCTGGCGGGCAAATCGCCGCAGATCTGTCAGATTCGGCGGTACATCAAGAAACTCGGCCATTCCAGATCGCCAGTCCTGCTGCTGGGTGAAAGCGGCACTGGTAAAGAAGGGGTGGCTCGCGCGATTCACAATCACAACGTGACCAGCACGGAAAGTTCATTCTCATCGACTGTGGCTCGCTGGTGGGCCCGCTGATGGAGAGCGAGCTCTTCGGCCATGTCCAGGGCGCGTTCACCGGGGCGGCGGAAGCCAAGCGCGGATTGATCGAGCTGGCCGACGGCGGCACCGCTTTCTTGGATGAGATCGGAGATCTTCCGTTCGAGATGCAAATGAAGCTGCTGCGCCTGCTGCAGCAGCGCGAATTTCGACCGGTGGGGTCGCTCACGCGCAAGAAAGTCGAGATCCGCGTAATCCCCGCTACGCATCGCGATCTGGCTCGTGAAGTGGAGCGCAAGAATTTTCGCCTAGATCTGTTCTACCGGTTGAACGTGGTGACCTTGCGCCTGCCAGCCTTGCGCGAGCGTATCGAGGATATTCCGGGCTGCGGTTTCCCGAACGGCCGGGAACCGGCCATCAATTGAACAGCGGGACCGCGGATGCTCTGCTTTCGTATGATTGGCCTGCCAACGTGCGCGAGCTGCAGAACTGCATCGAACGGATGGTCGCCATGAATTCTGGTCCGTTGCTGCAGACTGCTGATTTGCCTTCCGCGCTTCAGAATCACTTGTTGGCGCACCGCCCTGGCCTGGCACCCCCGGCCTCAGGGGAGGACCGAACGGCGCGCGACAGGCAGTGGCATCAGGTATCATTGCCTTGACGGAGATGGAGAAACGCGCAATCCGCGAGGCACTGGTATTCACTAAAGGCGACCGCGTCATGGCCGCTTATCTGCTCGGAATCGGCCGTACCACTCTCTATCGAAAACTGAAAGAATATCGTCTGGTCAGTTGACGATCTCACTCGACGCAACGTACAGCGTAGGGGACAATCTCTCGGGCGTGGGCATGTACTCGCGCGAGCTGCTGCGCGGGCTGGCGGCGGAGCATCCGGACCAGCAATTCGCGTTCTGCTACCGGCCGCACCGCTACTTGCGCTCGTTTGCCGGGCGATTGCCTGCCAACTGCAGCCGGCGGTTGCTTCACGAGCCGCTGTTTCCGCGCTCTCGCGAGTTCTTTCATGGTCTGAATCAGCGTGTGCCCGCCATTCGTTTTCGAAAGACGGTGACTACGTTTCACGACTTGTTTGTCCTGACGGCTGATTACTCGACGCCCGAATTCAAACAACGCTTCAGAGAGCAGGCTCACCGGGCGGCCGCTCAATCCGACGTCATCATCACGGTCTCAGAGTTCACGGCAACCCAGGTGGAAGAACTGCTGGGCGTGGAGCGCGCCAGAATCCATGTGGTGCATCACGGCGCCAACAGGCTCGCCATGCCAGGGCTTGCGCCTGTGCGCGAGAACCTGATCCTGAATGTGGGGGCAATTCAGCACAGGAAGAATATCGCCCGCTTGGTGGAAGCCTTCGAGCGCTTGCCTCGCGATTGGAAGTTGGTGCTGGCGGGCTCGCCTGGATTCGGAGCCGATGACATCTTAGGACGCATCGAGTCCAGTCCCCGCCGCCAAAAGATTCAGGTGCTCGGCTACGTAACCGCTGAAGAGCTGGGGAAGTGGTACGCGCGAGCCAGAGTCTTCGCGTTTCCCTCGCTCGACGAAGGTTTTGGGATGCCGGTGCTCGAGGCCATGGCCGCGGGTGTGCCCGTGCTGGCCTCGAACCGCTCGGCGCTACCGGAAGTCTGTGGCGACGCCGCCCTGCTGGTGGATCCGGAAGACTCCGACGCGTTGTACGGCGCACTTGCGCGCCTGTGCAGCGACGAGCACCTGACCCAATCGCTCATCGAGCGCGGAAGAAGACGAGCGGCGGAATTCAGTTGGAAAAAAGCGGTTGAAAAAACCTGGAATGTGTATCTCGGACTGCTCGGCTGAGAGTGCTGTCGCGCCTTCGCGGATGATGTTTACTTCAAATCCTCATCGACGGCGATCTTCAGAGCCCGCAAGAAACGATGGTCCTGAGCCGTGAACTTGATCTTTCCGGTGGATTCGAAGACCCGTTTCTCGGAGCGAGTCTCCGGCTCCCCAGAGGCCTCATCGGCATCATCGTCTTCGTCACGTTTGTTAAACCCGATGGTGGCCTCTAGAACCAGAAAAACATCGTAGCCGGCCTGTTTGATTTCACCGATCGCTTCGGCAATGCGATCCGAATCGGAAAGCGAGTCATTGATGGCGTTGCCGAGTTCTTGCATCAACATCTTCAAACGATCGTCCAAGATTGACCCCTTTCTCCTGGCCAGCGCAGCCGGGCGAAAGCCTCACCCTACTGGATGCGCTTGACCCAGAAGAAGTTCCATCGTCCTAAACCCTAGGTTTCAATCGCATCCCGCTTAAATTGTAGTGGACTCGGGTACGGTTCACAAGTTCTTTATCGACAAAATGACACTTAAGCGTTAGGCCCGATAGTACGGCAGCAGTTCAGTCTCCAACGCTAAGGTTCGTGATCGTCCCTCTGGTACCATTAGTAAGTGCGCGGACTTCGTATCATCAGCCAGGGCCACCAGTTAGTTCATCATTTGTTGCCCGCTGTGTTGCGACCCGCCCGTACACTCTGGCACGAAATCATTGGATTCTTGTTCCTGGCCTTGGCCGCCTGGCCTATTCCTTCCGGCATCCGTACCATTCGCGAGCTCGACGCCGGAAAAGACGCCTCTGCCAAGCTCATTTTTACGCTGATTCTCACGGTAGCATTCATCACCATCATGGCCGCATATGGCATCTCTTCGTTCCGCCGGGCGCGCAAGATTTCACGTTCGTAAATTGAAGGTGTTTTCCAGATCATGAGCGAACTGGGTATGCCGGGCGAATTTCCCTACACACGGGGCATTTATCCCGACATGTACCGCGGGCGTCTGTGGACCATGCGCCAATATGCCGGTTTTGGTACCGCCGAAGAGAGCAACCGTCGGTACCAGTACCTGCTCGAGCAAGGCACTACCGGGCTCTCCGTGGCTTTCGATCTTCCGACGCAAGTGGGGATGGATTCGGACCATCCGCTGGCTGCGGGCGAAGTCGGCCGCGTAGGTGTGGCGATCTGCACACTGGCCGACATGGAGCGCCTGTTCGAAGGCATTCCGCTCGAGAAAGTGTCGACCTCCATGACTATCAACTCGACCGCCACCATTCTGCTGGCGCTGTACGTCCTGGTGGCCCAGCGGCAGGGCGCCGATATCCGTAAACTTTCGGGCACCGTGCAGAACGACATCCTGAAGGAGTACATCGCGCGCGGCACCTACATTTATCCGCCGCGGCCGGCCATGCGCATCATCACCGACATGTTCGCCTGGGCCAGCCGTGAGCTGCCGGAATGGAACACGATTTCGATCAGTGGTTATCATATCCGTGAGGCCGGCTCGACTGCGGTGCAGGAAGTGGCCTTCACTTTGGCCAATGCCATTGCCTATGTTGAAGCGGCCCTCAAGGCGGGACTCGAGATCGATGATTTCGCACCGCGCCTCTCGTTCTTCTTCAACTCCCACAGCAATTTCTTGCAAGAGATCGCCAAGTTTCGGGCCGCACGCCGCCTCTATGCTCACTTGATGCGCGACCGTTTCAAGGCTCGCAATCCGAAATCCATGATGCTACGCTTCCACGTGCAGACCGCCGGCTCGACGCTGACCGCGCAGCAGCCGGATGTGAACGTGATCCGGACCTCGCTTCAAGCTTTGGCCGCGGTGCTTGGAGGCGCCCAGTCTCTTCATACCAACTCGCGCGATGAGGCGCTGGCACTGCCCACCGAAGAATCGGCGCGGCTGGCGTTGCGCACGCAGCAAATCATTGCGGCAGAAAGCGGCTTGACGAACACGGCTGACCCCGTGGGCGGCAGCGTGGCCATCGAGGAGCTGACCGATTCGATTGAGCGGGGGGCGCGAGAATACCTGGACCGCATCGACGGCCTGGGCGGTACTCTCAAAGCCATCGAGAGTGGTTATATCCAGCGTGAAATCCAGAACGCGGCGTTCGAATATCAGCAGGCGGTGGAGCGTGGAGACGTCATCGTGGTGGGCGTCAACCGGTTTCGCATGGACGAAGATCACAACATCCCCACGTTCCGGCTTGATCCCGCGCTCGAGAAGGCGCAAGTCGAAAGATTGCGCCATGTGCGTGCTAACCGCAACAGTGCGCTGGCAGCTGAAGCGCTGGACAAGTTGGAACAGGCGGCGCGAGGCGCGGATAACCTGATGCCCGCGATCCTCGACGCCGCTCGAGCTTACGCCACGCTGGGCGAGATCTCCGGCCGGCTTAAATCCGTATTCGGAGAATATCGCGAAGTAGCGTAGGGTGGCGCCGTGATGGCCTGTTGAGTGCGCGGCTTGCGCTCTCTTAAGCCCAGTTTGCACAGCAACCGGCCGACATGATCCCGGTCGTACCGAACGCCGAACTGGCTCTCGATGACCACCGCCATGCGCGCCGTGGTCCAATGTTCGTCCGGGAAACCGTGGGCGATAGGCGCCTCGCTGTAAATCTGGGCCAGGCGCGTCAGTTGCTCGCGGGTGAGCCGGCTAGGCCTCCCGGTCGCTTTGCGGCGCTTGAGCGAGTCGACACCTTTATTTGCCAGTGCCCGGTACCAACGGGAAGCTGTGGTCCGGCTGACGGAAAATTTGCGGGCTACTTTGGATTGGGAGAGGCCGTTGAGCAGATCCTGTGCTGCCTCCAGACGTCTCCGTTCCATCTCCTCACGATTCAAGGAGATCTGCGTGTCTACGTTCATTGGAAGCGCGTTAACTGATGGCCAGAGCTTACTTAGCATAACGCAAAACAATTAAAGTGTAAATTGTTTTTTGACGACGGTTTGACGACGGTGACGACGGCGCACGATTTGGACCATCCAGCAGCAGAACGCACGATGCCGCCGCGTAGAATGAAAGTCGGCGTGCAGGAAAATATTAGCCGCAGCAACCTCTTGGTGGTGCTTGTCGGCACACGCAACCCATTAAATATCGGCGCGGCTGCCCGGGCCATGTTGAATTTCGGCTTCACGCGGCTGCGCGTGGTGAATCCGTACGAAGTCGCCTTCCGCGAAGCGCGGTCAGCCGTGGGTGCGCGGGAAATACTGGAAACCGCGGAAGAATATAAAACGGTCGGCGAAGCGGTGGCCGATTGCCGACTGGTGGTAGGCACAACGTCCGTGGGCCATCGCGAGCTGGCACATACGCTAAGGCGCCTTGAGCACGGCGCGGCCCTGGTCCGCCGGCAAATGCAGTCGGCGCCAGTGGCGCTTTTGTTCGGTTCGGAAAAGTTCGGGCTCACCAATGACGACCTCAGCCATTGCCACTGGCTGCTGCGCATCGCCACCGCGGATCAGGAACACTCCATGAACCTGGGGCAGGCTGTGGCTGTGTGCCTTTATGAGCTCACGCACACGAAGGCACGGGCCGCAGGGGTTCGGCAACGACGGAGAGCCACGGCCGCCGAGAACGAGCAAATCACCGAACTGCTGCTGGAAGTTCTGCGATCGAGCGGCTACCTGAATCCAGTGACCGCTGGTTCGACTGAGAATAAAGTCCGGCGCCTGGTCCGTAGGCTGGATTTGAGCGCTCAGGATGCGCCCGTGTTGCTGGGCATGATGAGACAGATGCGTTGGAAGCTGGGGGATGACGAACGGTGAGCAGCCACCGCTGCCCAGGGCACTATCCTGTTTCCCGTGCGGGAAAACTATGCACCGGCAGGAACTACTGGAACTGCAGCGTGACGTCGACGGCCCTGGTTTCTTCGTTCACTTTCACGCCAGCTTTTGTCTGATGAAGGTTCTCGAAGAGGCCGTCTTCTTTGATGCGCTGCAGGAAGTAATCCGGATAGTCGCCGTTATAAGGCTTGCCCGGCTTTAGCGCCCACAGCTTCTTGACCGCGGCCTCGCCATCCAGGTTCAACCCCTCGATGGAGAGCGTGCCGAAACTGAATTGCGGTCCTTCGTTCAGACGCACCACGATGTCCACGGTGCGCGGTTTGTCGTTGATCTTGCGCTCGACTTTTGCATCAGCGCGCATGTAGCCCTGGCGATAGAGACGTTTCTTGATGCGGTCCACACCTTCTGAGATCTCCTCGAAATTCGCGGCCTCACCAGGCTTGAACGCGCCCACCTTGACCAAATCCGCCGTGTTCACCGCGTGATTCCCGGTGATTTGCACCGTGCCCAGATTGAATTCAGGACCTTCGTCCACAGTGACCGTGACCAGGAGTCCGTTCACATTTGAATCTTTGGACGACTCCACCTTGGTCTTCGGAAATGACACGCGGATGCGCCCATTAGCCTCGTAAACCTTGCGGATGGAGTTATCGAGCAGCGTGCGAAAGCCGCTCTCGGTGTAGGGGAATCCATAAGCCACTTCGCTGATGGTGTTCTGCAATTTCGTGTCCGGCAGCGCTTTGTTGCCTTGGGACTTGACTTGTGCGATCACCTGCAAGGGCGCCGAGGAGCGGAAGGCGATTACAAATTGATCCGGTCCGGTAGGCGTGAGTTTGCCAACAATCTTGTCGTGGATTTTCCGTGACTCGAGGAACTCCTGGATCAGTTTTGCGTCGTGCTCGAGCACCGCCGAAGTTGCCGGGATTTTCGGACCGAAGAGCGGATCTTTGGATTTGAGCCAGGCGCTCAACTCCACTGCCGGCACCTGCAAGCCGTCGAACACCACCGTATAGACCGGCCCTGCTTCCACCACCTGAAAGGATGCCGCATAGCCGGACGAGTCCTTTGACGGTCCGAATTTGTACTCCACTTTTTCGAACCCGCCAGTCTCCACCAGCCGGTCGCGGCCAGTCTCAAATTCTGGTTTGCCGGCAACTTGGCCGATCTTGAGTCCGGTGATGCTCAGGATCTGTTCTTTGGTGTAGTTGCGGTTTCCTTCGACGGTGAGGCTTTCGATAGGCCAACGCCTTGGTGTCGCTTCTTTGGTGGCGGGTTTGCGGTGACTTGCCGCCTTACGCGCGGTCTTCGTCTGCGCGGCAGTATGTGCAGGCGCCAACAACAGTACCAGCGCGATGATCCAGGTCATGCTTGTATCCTATGGACGTTCCAGCCGATGTCTTGGACGTTCCAGCCGATGTTGCCGTTGCCCTGGAATACTTTGCCGGGGAAGGCCAGCGGCAAACCAGGGCGAACTCTATAATGATGACATGTGCGGAATTGTAGGCTATGTGGGTACGCGCAAAGCCGTTCCGATTATTCTTGAGGGACTCAAGCGGCTAGAGTATCGGGGATACGATTCGGCCGGCCTGGCGGTTTATTGCGATGATGCGACCCTCGCCATACGGCGCGCCTCCGGCAAGCTCCGCAATCTCGAGGAAGCCATCCGTCAGGACCCGGTGGACGGCAAGTACGGCATTGGACATACGCGCTGGGCCACGCACGGGCGGCCCACAGAGGAGAATGCCCATCCGCACCGCGATTGCACGGGCGATATCGTCGTCGTGCACAACGGGATCGTTGAAAATTACCTCTCGCTCAAGCAGCAGCTTCAGGACGAGGGCCACACCTTCAAGACCGAGACCGACACCGAAGTCATTGCGCACCTGGTGGAGAAATACTTCAAAGGCAATCTTGAGCAGTCCGTCCGCGCGGCCGTGAAAGACCTGTCCGGCGTTTTCGCGCTGGCGGTACTGGCGCGTTCGGATCCGAACAAGATCGTGGCGGCGCGCTCTGGACCACCGGTAGTAATCGGCCTGGGTGACGGCGAATACTTCGTGGCGTCCGATGTCCCGGCCATATTGCATCACACGCGCGACATGTTCTTTCTGGCGGACGGCGACATGGCAGTGCTGACTCCGGAAGGCGTGCGGCTGAGCGATTTCGAAGGCCGTCCGGTGAACCGCCAGGTGTCTCACATTCTGTGGGACCCCATCATGGCTGAAAAAGGCGGCTACAAGCATTTCATGCTCAAGGAGATTTATGAGCAGCCGCGCGCCGTGCGCGACACTACGCTGGGCCGCGTGGGACAGGAATCGGGTCGCATATTTCTGGATGAGATGGACATCTCGCCCAAACAATTCCGCGAGTTCCGGCAGATCAAGATCATCGCCTGTGGCACAAGCTGGCACGCCGCAGTAGCTGGAAAGTTCATGATCGAGAAGCTGGCCCGCATGCCGGTGGAAGTGGACTACGGCAGCGAGTTTCGTTACCGCAATCCGATTCTGGCGAGCGACACGCTCACCGTAGTGATTTCACAATCGGGTGAGACGGCGGACACGCTCGCGGCGCAGCGTGAGGCGAAACAAAAAGGCTCGAAAACGCTGGCCATCTGCAACGTGGTCGGGTCCATGATCACGCGGGAAGCGTCCGGCACCATCTACACACATGCCGGCCCGGAGATCGGGGTCGCATCCACCAAAGCCTTCACCTGCCAGTTGACCGCGCTATTCATTTTGGCGATGTACCTGGGCCAGACCCGCGGAGTGTTGGATGAGGCCACGTCGCGCTGCCTGGTGCAGGAGCTTCTGCACGTTCCGGGCAAACTTGAAACCGTGATGTCCCACGACCCCATGTACGAAGAGCTGGCGCGCAAACTTTTTCGAGCGACCGATTTTCTCTTCCTGGGCCGGGGCGTGCACTTCCCCATCGCGCTCGAAGGTGCGCTGAAGCTCAAGGAAATTTCTTACATTCACGCCGAAGGTTATCCGGCCGGTGAAATGAAGCACGGGCCCAATGCGTTGATCGATGAAGAAATGCCCGTGGTGGTGCTGGCCACCTGCGACGCCGCGCTTGAAGAGAGCCGCGTTCTGTACGAGAAAACTGTTTCCAACATCCAGGAAGTGAAAGCGCGCGAGGGCATCGTATTGGCTTTCGTGACCGAAGGCGATAACCAAGCCGCGCGCATTGCCGACCACGTCATCGAGATTCCGGCTTCGAGCGAACTGCTGTATCCAGTGCTGGAAGTGGTGCCGCTCCAACTGCTGGCCTATCACATCGCCGTTAGACGCGGTTGCGATGTGGACCAGCCGCGCAACCTGGCCAAGAGCGTAACGGTGGAATGAAACAGTTCACCCACCGAATTCAGGTGGCCACGCGCGGCAAGGGTCTTTATCCGGTGAACCGCGAGATCGAAGGTTGGGTCGGAGATCGCGGACTCTCGACTGGTATCCTGACGGTTTTCATCCAGCACACTTCCGCGTCGTTGACCATTCAAGAAAATGCCGATCCGGATGTCGTGCGCGATATCGAAGAATTTTTCACGCGCCTGGTTCCGGAGAACGCGCCCTGGTATCGCCATACTGCCGAAGGCCCGGACGATATGCCGTCGCACATCCGCTCGCTGCTGACGCAGACGCAGTTGACCATTCCGCTGGTCCAGGGAAAGCTCGCGCTCGGCACCTGGCAGGGCATCTACGTTTTCGAACACCGTGCCCAGTCGCATCGCCGCAGCCTCGTGCTGCACTTAGCGGGCGAGTGAGGAAGGCCTCTGCTCGAGCGAATTCTCCGCCACTTCCGTTCGCGTCGTATGCGGCGCTTCGTGAAGGACCTCGGCGTGAACGACCAAACGCGAATATTGGATATCGGCGGCACGCCCTTCAACTGGGAACTCCTGGATGTGCGGCCCCGTATCACGATTGTGAATATGCCGCGCGCGAGGGAAGCGTTCGACGAGCATTACACCTGCGTGTTTGCCGATGGCCGTGCGCTTCCATTCGACGATCATTCATTCGATATTGTCTTCAGTAACTCCGTCATCGAGCATGTGGGTGATGCGGAGCGCCAGCGGCGGTTTGCCAACGAGATCGCGCGTGTGGGCCGCGCGTACTGGGTCGAGACGCCAAACCGCTGGTTTCCGGTGGAGCCGCACCTGCTCACACCGTTTCTGCACTTTCTCCCCAAGCGCTGGCAGCGTTCGATTGCCCGGCGGTTTACGGTGTGGGCCCTGATCGAGCGGCCCAGCCGGGACCGGTGGGAGTATTACATCGAGCACTATCTGAGGGACATCCGGCTGCTGGACGCCGCTGATCTGCGCGAGATGTTTCCGGACGCGGAGATTGTGCGCGAACGGTTGGGAGCATGGACGAAGTCGCTGATTGCGGTGAAGAGACGCTTGGAGAGGTCGAAATTGACGTGTGGAAAGTCCGCTAAACCGCCGCTAAACCGCCGCTAAACCAATTCCAACCGCTTGAGCTTCAACCGTTCTGTGCGGACGTGGGCAAGATCGTACTGCGCCTGTTGCACAAGCCAGCTTTCGGCGCTGCCGAAGACCTTTGAGAGCCTCACAGCCAGCTCGGGAGAGATGCCGCGCCTCTCGTTCTCCAGTTCCGACAACGTGGTGCGCGTGACTCCAAGGGCGGCAGCGGCGTCCATGATGCTCAAGCCCAAAGGCTCAATGCA
>QHXW01000377.1 GCA_003223115.1 Acidobacteriota bacterium | reverse complement strand
GGAGTCATTGCCGATAACCTCATCAATATCGGCCGGGTGCTGACCGCGCGACTCACTCCCCAGAACCACCAGCCACGCGCCGTGAGTATCCCATTCAACGAACCGTAACTGCTCCAATCTCCCAAGCAACTCCGGCAATTCTTCCCTGGATCGCGCAACATCCCTACCTATAGTTCATAATCCGCCGATGCGAACAGCGACGCGCCGGTCGCAGATGGCCTGGCTCCATCAAAAAAAACGCAGCTCCGATTTTTGCGCCGGAAAGTAGCTAGACGCCCCAGCAATAATCTTCCACGGCGCGCTCGACGGATTCGTCCTGCTCGGTGAAGCGTATCAGCTCCAGGCGAATGGCATCCACCAGGGCGAACCAGCTCGCCTCGATGACGTTGTCGGACACACCAACGGTAGACCAGCTTTTGCGATGATCGGACCACTCGATCAGCACGCGCACGCGGGCCGCGGTGCCCTTCTTGGGCTCGAGCACGCGAACCTTGTAGTCGGTGAGGCGCACCTCGGAGATGCGCGGATAAAGAGCCGCAAGACACTTGCGCAGGCAGAGGTCGAGCGCATGCACGGGACCCTGGCCAGTGGCAGTTGCCGAGTGCACGCCATCCTGCGCGCGTACGTTGACGGTGGCGGTCGATCGCGATCCTACCGCACCGGTAGACTTCGTCGAAACTTCGTAGCCTTCGACGTCGAAGAAATGCAGGCCCGGATGCAGCGCCTCGCGGACCAACAGCTCGAAAGTTCCCTCGGCGGCCTCGAGTTCGTAGCCCAGGTACTCCATCTCCTTGATGCGCTCGAGCAATTCACGTCGGGCATCGTCGTTCAAACGGCCGGCCAGGCCATGCTGCTTGAGCTTGTAGAGGACATTGCCGCGTCCGGAAAGATCGCTGACCAAAACGCGCTGGCGGTTGCCCACAGCTTCGGGCGAAATATGTTCATAGGTGGCGGAATCCTTGAGGACCGCGCTCACGTGCACGCCGCCCTTGTGCGCGAAGGCGCTGTGACCCACGAAAGGCCGGTCGCCGTAGAGAGGCAGGTTCGCCAGTTCGGCGATGAATCGTGCCACGCCGGTCAGTCCGCTCAAATGTTCCGGACCGATAGTAGTATGCCCCAGCTTCAGCTCCAGGTTGGCAATGATGGAGCTGAGATTGGCGTTGCCGCAACGCTCGCCATAGCCATTCATGCAGCCCTGGACGTGGGTGCAGCCCTGCTCGACCGCAGCCAAGGTGTTGGCCACAGCGACGTCGGAATCGTTGTGGGTATGGATGCCCAGCACGCCGTCGAAGCGCTTGCGCACTTCGGCCACAATCTCACTCAGTCTGCCGGTGAGCGTGCCGCCATTGGTGTCGCAGAGCACCAGCACGTCAGCGCCTGCCTTCTGCGCGGCTTCAAGGGTTCGCAACGCAAACGCCGAATTCGCCCGATGACCATCGAAGAAGTGCTCGGCGTCGTAGACCACTTCTTTGCCGTGCTCCTTCAGGAAGCGGACGGTTTCAGAGATCAGCTTGAGGTTTTCTTCTTCGGTAATGCCCAAGGCGCGCGTGGTATGCAGCTCCCAGCTCTTGCCAAAAATCGAAATGACGGGTGTATTGGCGGCGAGCAGCGCCACGACGTTGCGGTCTTCGTCGACACGGTTTTTGGCAAAGCGTGTGGAACCGAAGGCCGTCAATTTCGAGTGCCGCAGCTTGAGCTCTCCGGCGCGCTCAAAAAATTCCTTGTCTTTGGGATTCGAACCAGGCCAGCCGCCCTCGATGTAATCGATACCCAGCTCGTCGAGTTTCTGCGCGATGACCAGCTTGTCATCCACGGAAAAAGATATGGACTCGCCCTGCGTGCCATCCCGGAGCGTGGTATCGAACGTGAAGATCCTCATTTTCGTACCGCCAGCGCCGGCTGGTCTTCCGGTACACCGGCCTCTTTTTTCTTCTTGAGGAAGGTCATCAACTCGCGCAACTCATGACCCACTTGTTCGATGGGCTGAGTGCGAGCGGCCTCTCGCATAGCCAAAAACTTCTTGCGGCCGCTTTTGTTCTCTTCGATCCACTGGCGCGCAAACTCGCCGGATTGCACTTCCGTCAGAATCTTCTTCATTTCGCTGCGGACGCGCTGATCGACCACGCGCGGACCGCGGGTATAATCACCGAACTCGGCGGTATCCGAAACCGAGTAGCGCATGTAGCTCAGGCCGCCTTCCTGAATGAGGTCGACAATCAGCTTCAGCTCGTGGAGGCACTCGAAATAAGCGATTTCGGGAGCATACCCGGCGGAGACCAGGGTTTCGAAGCCGGCGCGGATCAGCTCACTCACGCCGCCACACAGGACGCATTGCTCGCCAAAAAGATCGCTCTCGGTTTCCTCGCGGAAATTGGTCTCGATCACGCCGGCCTTGAGACATCCGAGCGCCAGCGCATACGCCAATGCGCGGTCCAGCGCCTGGCCCGACGCGTTCTGATGGATGGCCACCAGCGCTGGAACACCCACGCCCTCAGTGAACAGCTCGCGCACGCGATGACCGGGCGCTTTGGGCGCGATCATGGAGATGTCCACATTCGGCGGCGGCGTAATTTGCTTGAAATGAATATTGAATCCGTGGGCGAACATGAGCGTCTTGCCCGCAGTCATGTGAGGAGCGATCTCTTTGTTATAAAGGTCGCCCTGAATGTGATCCGACACCAGAATCATGATCACGTTGGCAGCCTTAGCGGCATCCGCCGTGGTCACGACTTTGAGGCCCGCGGCTAACGCCTTTTCCCAGGATTTGCTGCCCTTATAGAGCCCGACCACGACATCGAGTCCCGAGTCGCGCAGGTTGAGCGCGTGGGCGTGTCCCTGGCTGCCGTAGCCGATAATGGCCACCGTGCGGCCTTTGAGATTGTTCAGATTCCCGTCTTTTTCGTAGTAACGTTTCGCCATTCCAAGCTCCTCTGCAAACACAGGCGCGGACGCCTAATCCACGCGCTTACTCCTCAATGACTTCAACTGCCGTTTCTCCGTCCCGGCCGGTTTGCGCCCCTGTTTTGACGGCGCGCAGCGCTTCAGCCGACGTGCGATCACGCGATCCGAGCGGTGTCGGTATGGGTGGCTGCAAGCGCAGCTTCTTAGATTCGAGCGATACCGCCACGGCGCCGGAGCGTGTCACTTCGATATCGCCATAACTTCGCATGACCTGGATGAATTCATTCAGTTTCTCCGGGTCGTCGGTGGCTTCGAGTGCAAATCCTTCGGTCGAGGAATCGATCACGCGCGCGTTAAAAATCTCGGCCTCCTTGAGGACGGCCGTGCGCATGTCAAGTGAAGCCCGCACGCGCACCAGCACCAGATCGCGTACCACCGCGCGCGAGTCGGTCAGGTCCACCGCCTGCAGCACATTCACCAGCTTGTTCATCTGCTTGATCACTTGCGCGCGTAAAGTAGGATCGACATCCACCACGATGGTCATGCGCGAAAGCTCCGGGTCGAGCGTACCCGCAACCGTCAGGCTCTCGATGTTGTAGCCGCGCGCCGTCAGGACTCCGGTGACGCGCATCAGAGCGCCGGGCTTATTTTCAAGCAGCAGTGAAATTACCTGCAGCATCGGCTTCCGCTCATTTCGGCACCGCCACCGGCTCAGGCGGCCCCAACACCATTTCGTGAACCGCGGCGCCCGCTGGAATCATGGGGTATACATTTTCGAACGGCGCCACGCGGACATTCAGCAAATACGGGCCGGGCTCATTCACGGCCGTCTCGAGCGCCGATGCCAGCTCGGTGGGCTTCTGGACGGTGCGGCCCTTGAAACCGTAAGCCGCAGCCAGCTTTTCAGCATCGGGGAAGCAGTCGAGCTCGACCGAGCTGAGACGGTTGTTGTAGAACAGCTCCTGCCACTGGCGCACCATCCCGAGGTAGCCATTATTCATCACAACGATCTTGATGGGCAGGCCATAGCTTGCGATGGTCGAAAGCTCTGGAATGGACATCTGAAAGCCGCCATCACCCACCAGCGCAAACACCAGCTTGTCGGGACGGGCGAACTGCGCGCCGATGGCCGCGGGCAAACCAAAACCCATGGCGCCGAGGCCGCCTGAATTGATCCACAACCTCGGTTCGCTGAAGCGGATGAGCTGCGCAGCCCACATCTGGTGCTGGCCCACGTCGGAGGTGACGATGGCCTGGCCGCCGGAGAGGCGATCGAGTTCCGCCATCAAATGCTGCGGCTTGATCTCGGTGTCGGAAAACACGGGCGCAAGCGGATGCTCGGCTTTCCAGCCTCGGACCTGTCCCCACCAGGCCTTGCGGGACGCGGCGTTCTTCGCCTGAAGGTCCGGCGCCAACTCCTGCAGGAACTTGTTCAGCCGCTGCAGCACGCGCTTGACGTCGCCTACAATGGGCAGATCCGGAGCGCGATTCTTCCCGATCTCGGCCGGATCGATATCCACGTGAATCACTTTGGCGTGGGGCGCGAATGCCGAGATGCGGCCTGTGACGCGGTCGTCAAAGCGCACGCCCAGCGCGATCATGACATCGCAATTCGACATTCCGATATTGGCCGCGTAGCTGCCATGCATGCCGGGCATGCTGACGAAATTGGGGTGCTCGGCCGGCAGACCACCCAGTCCCATGAGAGTGCAAACGGCCGGCATGTCCACGATCTCGACCAACTCGCGCAGTTCGGGTGAAGCGCCCGCGGCAACAATGCCACCGCCCGCATAAACCCAGGGACGCTCCGCCTCCCAGATCATCTGCGCCGCGCGCCGCACCTGTCCAGTATGGCCTTCGGTGAAAACTTTGTACCCCGGCAGGTGAATGCTGGTGACTGGCGAGTAATGCCCCTGCGCCTGGAAAACATCTTTAGGGACGTCGACCAGCACCGGTCCGGGGCGGCCGCTCGAGGCGATGTAAAACGCTTCGTGCACAATCTGCGGCAGCTCGGCGAGATTCTTCACCAGAAAATTGTGCTTCGTGCAGGAGCGCGTAATGCCGAAGGTGTCGGCTTCCTGGAACGCATCGCTGCCGATGAGTTTGGTGGGGACCTGCCCGGTGATGGCGACGATGGGAATGGAATCCATCATCGAATCCACCAGGCCCGTGATCAGGTTGGTGGCGCCGGGTCCGGAGGTGGCGCAGCAGACGCCCACTTTGCCGGTAGATCGGGCGTAACCCTCGGCCGCGAAACACGCGTTTTCTTCGTGGCGCACCAGCACGTGGCGGATGTGGTGGTCGTACAGGGCGTCGTAAAAGGGCAGCGTCACGCCGCCGGGGTAACCGAAAAAGCAGTCCACCCCCTCCCGTCCCAGACATTCCAGAAGCATCTTCGCGCCACTCATCAAATTCGACATATTCTGTGCCTCAAAAAATTGCCCATATAACACAAAAGGCCATCAGCAGGCTTTTCATCCCCGCTGATGGCCTCGGAAAACCTATCCGAGCGCCCTCAAGCGGGGCCGGATACGATGACCAAAATAATGATGTTGCCGATCAGGAGTTCAGAACCGACGAGCGAGCGGTTAGTGGAACCGTTGAACATTACTAAAGGTCAATTTTAACCGGAAAGGATTGCAAATGCAAGAGGCTGATACTATTAAATCTATTTATAACCCCATTTGGAAAGGGCACAAAAGCAACCATAGTGAGACAGAGAAGTTAGCCACGAGTGAACACAGATTAAGCACTGATTGGCCGGCCATTCGGCGATCACCGCGACATCCCGCGAAAGCAAAGGGGGGGTCGTCTGAAGCTTCAAGCGTCAGTGCCGGTGGCTGGCCCAGAACGCGCCCAACCCGAACCCCAGAATGGCTGCGACAATCAGGTGGCGTTTCTGATTCAGCGCGACGAAGCGGGTTTCTGAGTCCGTCACTTCCACTACTCCGACCGGCACGGCGTAAACTCCGCCCCCGCCGCCTTCACCTTCCCTTGGGCTGTCTTGGCCCTGTTGGCGGCCGGTGCCTCCACCGAAGCCGTATGCGACGCGCGCCACGGGAATGATGGTTTTCCCGTTGGCGGAGATCGGGTCACCGTAGATGGCTTTAACGCTTGCGCTCTTGCTCAGCGGCTCGAGCATGGATTCAACACGTGCGGGCATAGCACTCATCTTGCAACTCCATCATCCAAGGTAGCGCGATTCCGGGCGGATGTTTTATTTATCGGCCGGCGTCCCGGTGAACCGTTTCCATGGAGAAGGCCGGCAGGCAGACCGCGATGTACTCCGCGCCTTCGGTTTCAGGAGTGCTGTAGCGAACCCACTCACCCCTGCGCGCCACAACAGCTTGCCCGGCGCGTACGTCCAAGGTCCCCTGGTGGTATTCCACGCATAAGAGTCCGCTGAGGACCACGGTGAAGTCATCGAACGCGGGCGTCTGTCCGGGCTCCTGCCACTCGCCGGGACTGCGCATATGGGCCACGCTCACGGATTCAGTTCCGGAATTGATTCTACCAATATGTTCATCGATGAGCTTGGGTCTGCTGCCGGCGGCTGCCACGCGTGTGGGCTTCGAAAATCAGGAGGGGCATGGGCGAATCTCACAGCCTCCCATACCAAAAGTCAAGGGTGTATTTTTCTGGTATCCGTCAGCCGCCAGACCCTCTGAAAATACTTGATTGGAGCCGTTCTGGGCCGCTATACTGACATTTTCGCTGAGGCATGTATGACGGCGAGAGACGATTTCGATCCCCTGGCGCCGCAAAGGGAGGCGGCATTCTTCTACGGTTTATTTCTGCGGGGCCACCCGGTGGAAGCCCTGCGCCAGGACATTGACGTTCCGGCGGCGATGCTCGACAAATGGTTGAAAACGCAGGATTTTGAGCTATCGTTCCGGGACTCCCTCCGGCGCGTGTACGCCTATCGCAAGCAGGTGCTGGCAATTTTCGACGGCCTGGTGTGGAACGAGCAGAAGCGGCCTCGCCTGCAATAAGTAGCCAGACGGGAATTCCATCGCACCGGCCAGTTCGGCAGGACATTTTTCCGACGACAAATGCATCGCCCTCGCGGTAAAAAGCAGATTTTGTCCGTGCCTACGCGGCCCTTTGAGCCACAGGGCGCCGGCAGCATAGCCGAAGTTCTGGAACGCATGCAGGGCACCGCATTCCAGGGAAAGAATCTAGGCATCGCTTTCGATGTCTGGAAGAAGATGCTGGCCAGCGAATGCACCATCATGATGGGTATGTCGGGCGCTATGGTCCCGGCAGGCATGCGCAGGCTGGTGGTGCGCATGATCGAGCACCGGCTCATTGATTGCCTGGTTTCCACCGGAGCCAATTTCTTTCACGATCTGCACGAGACCAAAGGCAACTTCCACTATCAGGGCTCGGCGAATATGGATGACGTCGAGCTGGCAGAGAACCTGGTGGATCGCATGTACGACGTGCTGGCCGACGAGGAAAAATTCCGCCAACACGATCTCTGGATCGGTCGCTTTTCAGCATCGCTCGATCAAAGCCGGCCCTACACGACGCGCGAATTCCTGAACCTATTAGGTCGCGAGCTGTCCAAGAAAGCCAAAGAAGGCGGGATTCTGACGGCGGCGGCGAAGGCCGGTATTCCGCTCTACTGTCCCGCCGTCGCTGACAGCTCCATCGGGATCGGGATCGGCGCCAGCCGTCATACCACTGGAAACCAATTCAACTTCGATGTAGTAGGCGACGTGGTGGAGACGGCGCGCATTGCCGCGGAATCGAAAGCCACGGGAGTGATCTATTTCGGCGGCGGAACGCCCAAGAACTTCGTGCAGCAGACAGAGGTGACGGCCATCGTCATGAACGCCGGAGTCACGGGTCACAAATATGCACTGCAGGTGGTGACGGACTCGCCGCACTGGGGTGGGCTTTCGGGCTGCACGTTCGAAGAAGCGCAGAGCTGGGGCAAAATCAGCAAAGATGCCTCAATGGTAACCTGTCACTGCGATTCGACTATCGCCATGCCCATTCTGGTTTCGGCGCTGCTCGAGCAGAAAAAGCTGATCCGCAATCGTAAACGCCCGAAATTCGAAATGGGGCGGGAGCTAAAGATCAAGGTTTGAGTGGTGGCGGTGCGGCGAAGATTCCCGCGACTCTACTTCTTCAAAATACTGACAAGCACCGGATAGGGATTGACAGGTGTGCCCTGCCACCAACGCTTCTCGGGGCCGAGTTTGAAGATCGCTAAGTGCAGGTGCGGTGTGTTGGACGGGGCGTTGCCCGTGGTGCCGACATAGCCAAATCACCTGCCCGCGGCGCACGGGCATGCCTTCCACAAGATCGGCTGCGTAGTGATCCAAGTGTGTAGTAATAACAATAGGTCGCGTCAGGATCGATGATAGATGGTGAGGCCGCCGTCACGGCTGTTGAATAGTTTCTTGATGACACCGTCGCCGAGGGCCAGCACCGGCGTCCCACGCGGCGCGAGAATGTCCGTGGCTTCATGCCGGCGATTGCCGCGAGCCTAGCTAGCTGAATGTATCCAGAATAGCGTCGACCTTCAGGCCCGGAAGAGGCAACCCGAGGCGCCGCTCGATGAGCGGATCTTCGTCTGGTGCCCGCTCGATGACGGCTTCTCGAGGCGGCGGAGCAGCCTGAGGTGGCGGTGAGCCTGGAAATCGCGGAGCCGTACGCGCCACCCGAACAGGAGCTGAACGGTCGGCAGTGTTTATGCCTTATAATGTGGACATGTACGTCGCCCGCGCCTCCTGGCCCTCCTCCAACGGCAAAATCTACCAGTCCATCTTCCTCCGCCAGTCCTACCGCGACGGCCCCCACGTCCGCAAACGCGAATCGCCAACCTCACCCACTGCGATCCCCAAGAAATCGCTGCCATCGAACTCGCTCTCCAAACACCAAGCCGCAGATCCATACCCTGATCGAGGCGCGTCTGATCCAGATGGAGTTGTTTACCGCCGAGGTTTGTGAGGTCCAGCAGGACGGCGTGCGCTACGTGTTGCGGCGCCATCCGATCCGTGCCGCACAACGGGCTGCTTCCCGCGCC
>QHXW01000379.1 GCA_003223115.1 Acidobacteriota bacterium | reverse complement strand
CGCAGTGCCGTCGTACTTGTGGGCAATCAGCTTCCGATGCCAGGCCAACAAGGTCTCGGGCGTGACAATGGTGGCGACCTCCGCCAGAAGCCTCCGTCCTAACCCTTTGGCCTTCACGGCTAACTAATCGACGGCGTTGGTCGTCGTTGAAGCGTACTCGCCGAACACCGAGTTGCTCGCGAAGAACTCGGTTCTCCTCGCGAAGGTAATCGATGATCTGCAGTTGGTGTTGGTTCATCCACCCGGCGACGGCGATCAGCACGAACCGGAATGGATCCAGGACTCTCGGCATCGTTAGCTCATTATCGCGAGACTTGGACTGCGGTAACGCTATTTCTTGCAGATCCAGTTTTCGGACCATACGCGATCACGGCGATCACGAAAAGTCCCTTGACAGCACGCCAGTCTTGGTATATTGTATGCAAAATATTAATCCATCGGGTAAGAAGGAGCTGGAGGTGTTGCTTGCGATCTAAACAAGGAGATTGCAGTGAAACAACCCTGCGTTATGGGACTTCTACTACCTATGAGAGGTCCTCCCCGGGCATTTGAACCGGACTCGGTATCATGCAGGCAGCGTCCGGGATACGAGTAACACGATCGTTCCCAAACCAAGCATTACATTGACGACCGCAACCAAGAATCGCGTGCGCGATTGGAACAGCCTCAGCCAGGATGTAGTATTACGTCGCCTTGATTCGGTAGTACTGGAACACGGAGATAGGCATCTTGCATTTGCCGATTGCAAACGAGTGACCACAATGAATAAATTCGCACCGAGAACGAAGACTACGCCGAGTGTGCTCGCATTCGCTGCCCTTCTACTGACTGCGTGTGTCATGCCGCTCTGGGGCCAAGCGGTGTCAAGCGCACAGATTTCGGGCTTGGTCGCGGACCCCAGCGGGGCAGCAGTGCCGGGTGCACAGGTATCAGTTACGCAGACCGACACGGGGTTGGTTCGGACGACGCTCAGTGGCCGGGATGGGACTTATGTACTCCCCAACCTCCTAGTCGGGCCGTACGAGCTCAAGGTAGAAGCCACCGGTTTAGAAATATACGTCCAGAGTGGAATCCATCTTCAGGTGAGCGATAACCCTACAATTAATGTCACTCTGCACGTTGGAGAGGTCAGACAGCGAGTCGAGGTGGCTGCAAATGCTAACATGGTGCAGACGCAGACAACTGCCGTCTCGCAGGTTATCGATCAAACGAGCATTATCAATCTGCCATTGAACGGTCGCCAAGCCACACAACTGATAATGTTGTCGGGCGCAGCAAACAACACCCAACCTGTTTTCACTGACTTGGTAACCAGCAAAAACTATCCTAGCTCGGACGGCATTTCAGTTGCCGGGGGACAGGCCAATGGGACGAATTATGTGATGGACGGTGGTGACAATAACGACGCCTTCTCAAACGTTGATCTCCCCTTCCCCTTCCCGGATGCCATTCAGGAGTTCAGTGTTCAGACCAGCAACCTTTCGGCAGAGTATGGGTACCATCCCGGAGCTGTGGTCAACGTAGTCACCAAATCCGGCACCAATCGCTTCCACGGGAATGCGTTTGAGTTCTTGCGCAACGGCGATCTCAACGCCCGCGATTTCTTTGCAGCCCAGCACGACACCCTAAAAAGAAACCAGTTTGGGGGTACGATTGGCGCACCGATCAAGAAGGACAAGTTGTTCGGCTTTTTCGGGTACCAAGGCACCCACATCCGAACCGCCCCGCCCTCATCGATCGCCCATGTGCCCACGCAAGCGCTGCTGAATGGAGACTTCAGCCAAGTTGAATCCGCAGCGTGCCAGTCCAGTGGCACAGCGCGTACGATCATCAACCCAGCGACAGGGCAGCCGTTCGCGAACGATTATGTCAGCCCTGCACTGTTCAATCAGCAAGCTCTGAACATCCTCAATTACTTGCCCGTCTCAAGTGATCCCTGCGGAAAGGTGACGTACGCGATTCCGCGACCGCAGCGCGAAGATCAATATATCGGACGAGTGGACTGGTACCAGAGCGCCAAGCACACTGTCTTTGGGCGGTACTTCATCGCGGATTACAAACAGCCAGCCGCGTTTAACAACAATCTACTCCTCACCGGCGCACGCGGACTTCTTGATCGCAGCCAGTCGGTTGCGCTGGGCGACACCTATACTATCACTCCCACCATACTTAATTCGTTCCATGCCTCATGGTCACGGCTTGCCATTACGCGCGGACCGGCAGCTGATCTAATCAATTTTGGCGACACTGGCGTTAACATATATTCTCCTGTAAAGAACGATATGCAACTTGCGGTTAGCGGTCATTTCCGCGAGGGCGGTACTAATTCGCTTTCCACCTTCGACGACAACTCCACTCAATTTGCGGAAGACCTTGATATAATACGCGGCCGGCATCACATCTCACTGGGCGCGGAAATTATTCGCCCTCAGCAGAACGTGAAGTCTGTTTTCTTAAGCGATGGCTCGTTTTCATTTAACGGGCAATTCTCTGGTGATGCTCTGCTTGATTTGATGCTCGGGTTGCCCAATGATTTTTCGCAGAGTGGTGCTAACCGACTCGACAATCGGAAGACCTACGTTGGAGTCTATGTCGAGGACAATGTGCGGGTCAGCAAGCGACTTAACTTTCAAGTCGGACTGCGGTGGGAGCCCTACCTGCCCCAATCCGACGATCACAACGAAGGAGAGTTCTTTTTCCCAGCCGCGTTCGCTGAAGGCAAGAAGACGAATAGGTTTGTCAACGCGCCGCCGGGCCTTTTTTTCGTAGGCGATCCTGGGATACCGCACTCCCTTAGCTTTAGAAAACTATCGGATTTTGCGCCTCGTGTTGGGCTGGTCTTGGACCCCACCGGCAGCGGGCGCCAGACGATTCGCGCCGGGTACGGCATCTTCTATGATTCGCCGCAGCTCTTTTGGTTCCTCCCAAGCGGTAACCCTCCTTGGGGGAGTTCCATCGACATTCCCAGTCCGGCGGGAGGCCTGACGAATCCTTACCAAGGATTCCCTGGAGGCAACCCATTTCCGTTACCCTTCCCGCCCCCCTCAGATGTTGCTTTTGTCTCGTCTGGTAATTATGACAATTGGCCGGTGAAACCTTTTCCCACTTATATGCAGCAATGGAACCTCAGTTATCAGCGCCAGTTAGCCAATAACTGGTTAATTTCGGCTACTTACATCGGCAACAAGACTACACACATCTGGAGCCAAGTGAACCAGAACCCGGCCGTTTACATTCCAGGAATGTGCAACGGCGCGCCCTGTTCGACGACGGACAATACGAGCCAGAGGCTGCTATTGTATCTGCAAAATCCTGTTGCTGGCTCGCTGTTTTCCAACGTTTGGAATGCGTACGAGGGGGTAAATGCGGAGTATGACGCGATCTTACTTTCAGCTCAGCATCGTTTCGGCTCACATTACTTGCTTCTGACGAACTATACTTACTCCCACTGCATCAGCGAGGGAGATTTTCAGGGTGACCTTGGCGGAGGTGTTGTCCAGAATCAAAACAATGTAAACGCCGATCGCGGCAACTGTGCTTTTGACCTTCGCCACATCTTCAATTTATCATTTGTTGCTACGTCGCCCGTATTTGCCAACCGGTGGACCAACAGGCTGCTTGGTAACTGGCAGCTCGCTCCGATTGTTTCGGCCCACAGCGGGACATGGTTTTCGCCGCAGACCGGGCTAGATAATTCGCTGACAGGAATCGGGCTCGATCGTCCGAACATGGTCGGTAATCCGTATGTAAGAAACACTAGTACGCTGCAGTGGCTTAACCCCGCGGCCTTTGTTCCGAATGCAGTCGGTACATTTGGTAACGCAGGGGCGATGTCGCTGCAGGGGCCCGGTTATTTTAACATCGACGTTGCGTTGAGTCGGTATTTCAATATCGCTGAGCGTCACCGTCTGGAGGTGCGGTTCGAAGCCTTCAACGTGATGAACCACGCGAATTTTGGCATGCCCGACAACAACTTGCAGGATAGTACGTTCGGTGTGATCCAGAGCGACGTCAGTCCGCGGATCCTGCAGTTTGCGCTGAAGTATTCGTTTTGATGTGAATCTGAGTTCTTGCGGAGAAGGGCCGGCAGTTTCTTTGGAATGCGTCGGGGCATTGACTGCCCGCAACTACCCGTTCAATACGCGATTTCTGGTACAAGGGAACCTTTGATGGCGCAGCACGGAAAGAATCGTTTCTTTTCGCTTTGTTGGATTCGAAGTAAGAAGCGGACCATAGTGCGGTTGTCTTAGCATGGAGGAGGCCGCGGCTTCGCGCCTTAACCGAACAAGCGGATCCGAAACATTTCTCGAGAAAATCGGACAAGAATGAGTCACGGCACCGTAACCAACCGAGAATTCTTGCCTAGATTAGCGAAGCATCACTGGGAGTCGAGCGGAATGATACCTTTTGATTGAATGTTGAGGCTCGTAACACGATGCTACGGCAAGATAAGGAAGGCAGGAATGAACAAAGATCTTCACTCGCAGCATCATCGTTTTCATTCTCACCCGACTCGCCGAGACTTCTTTGTGCAGTCGCTTGGTGGCGCTCTCGCCAGCGTATCTGTTCTCGAGTTGGCGTTTAACCGCGCAGCATGGGCTCGCGCCCTGGCGCCAACTGTCGGCGGCACCCCGCTGTTTGACATCAAAAAGGTCGCCGACGACGTGTACTTCGCCATCGCCCGCGTGCAAGCACTGATTAATTCGAATTCCGTCATCTTTGTTAATTCTCGGGACGTGCTGATAGTAGACTCGCAGTCCAAGCCATCTGCAACGGCAGCGCTAATTACCCAAATCAAGAAGGAAGTTACCCCAAAGCCAGTCCGGTTCGTGGTCAACACCCACTTTCATGATGACCATGTACAAGGGAACTCAGCGTACACGAAGGGCGGGGCCAAAGTGGACTTCATCGCCAGTGTATCGGCCGGGGAGTTGATGGCAAAAGAGATCCCGATTCGCCTTAAGGAAACGCTGGACATCAGCGTTCCTGCCCAGATTGAAACGGTCCACAAATTTTACGGCAAGGCCACTTCGGCAGATGAGAGGGAATTTTGGAAAGAGCAGCTCCGGCAACTCGAGGCATTCCAGGCCGAGATGAAAACTTTTTCTCTGGAGCTGCCCACCATCACCTTTGCCAAGTCGCATGTTATCAGAGACCGGGCACACGACATACACATTGAATTTCACGGCCGTGCACACACCTCTGGCGATGTGGTCGTCTTTTGTCCGCAGAAGCGGGTTGTCGCTACCGGAGACATGATCAACGGAAGTTTGCCTTATATGCCTGATGCCTATCCCACGGCGTGGCCCAAGACTATAGACTCGGTGGCCGATCTCCGCTTCGACCAGATCTTGTCGGGTCACGGGCCCATCATGAATCGCGATCGCATGGTCAATTTCCGGAACTATATTGAGGAAACGAACACCCGGGTGGAAGAAGGGAAGAAGGCCGGCAAGTCGCTCACGGAACTGCAGAAGAGCATTACGCTGGCGTCGCTCAAGTCTTTGCAAGACAATGGGTATGGCAGGTACGTGGCGGAAATCCGTGATGGGCTGTTTCCCCACTGGGGAAGGACCTTTGTTGAAATCAAGGAAGACTTCCAGGACGCAGTCAATGGAGTGACCGCTCAGGTCTACCGGAATCTTGATCGGGTCTAGCTACCTTTTTCAATGCTCAGCCCATACGCTTTTGGACGTTGATCGTCACCCGTCTTCAGCATTGGACAAGTAACTGACCGTGAACGAATTTTCGTCTGTAGCCACATCTTCGATACTGTCTACGCCAGGGGGTGGATCGCCACAAGGTTCAGCGGGAGAAAGCGAAACGCGAAATCAGCTTGTAAGATTCCTCGTGTGCGGAGTGGGTCTTATTGGTTCTGGATGGCTTTGGCGGGCCGTCTGCTATGCCAGTCTTATCAGACTATCTCACGCGGAAAGCAAGTATGTCGCCGTTCCTAACGGTGACACTTGATGACGTTTTGGCTCGATTAGAGCGGACTTGAGACAAAATTGGGCCTAAGCTAGGAGTATAATCCCCTCCCATGCGCCTAAAATCGATGATATTGATGCTGGGGATTGTGACCTTTGCGGCCGCGCAGCCGCTGCAGGATAAGTTGCGCGCTCGTATAGCCGAATTCCCGGGCACGGTCTCACTCTACGCGAAGAATCTAGATACTGGAACTGCGGTGGGCATTCGGGAATCGGATCCAGTGCGCACGGCGAGCACGATTAAGTTGCCGATCATGATGGCCGTATTCGATGCAGTCGACCGCCGGCAGGCGACATGGACGGAGCCGCTCACGGTCACCGCTGCTGAAAAGGTAGGAGGGACCGGTATCATCGGCAGCGAAATTTCCGACGGTGTTCACCTTCCTCTTCGCGACGTGATCCATCTGATGATCGTTATTAGCGACAATACCGCCACCAACATGATTTTGGAGCGATTCCCGGCTGACGCCGTTAATGCTTATCTGGATAAGATTGGAATCCGGACCACGCGGGCGCTGCGCAGAATGCGAGATGACGAGAGCGTTGTCGGATTGTCAGTGGCCGGCAAGCTCCCCCAAAACCAAGAATACGGCTTGGGTGTATCGACGCCGCGTGATATGGTGACCATTTTGGAGAAGCTGCAACGCGGTGAGATTGTCAATGCCGATGCTTCACGGGAGATGATCGCTATCCTGAGACGCTGCCGCGATGATTCCGGCATCCGCCGTCGCCTTCGCGGTATTTCGGTGGCAAACAAGACCGGTTCCAATAACTCGTTCCGCTCCGACGTAGGCATCGCGTATTCAAACAACGGCCCCATTGCAATGGCTATCAGTGTCGGCGGGATATCGCAAGTCGATAACACCCCCGATAATGTCGGCTGCCTGCTGATCGCGGACCTCGCGAAGATGCTGGTGGATGGGCTTGGGGCCCACTGAGGCTGGCGACGGCGGCCGGCTGGCCGCCCGTAGCGCAGGTTGAGTGAGGAGGGGCAACAATCTAAGATGATGCGATTTACACGTACGCGGCTCTTGCTGGGTTTTGCCGCCCTTCTGGCTTGGGCTCAGTTTCGCGAGTCCGGTGACCCGAAATTATCTGCTCACCTGACGCTGGAAGCTGAGCCGCGCATGCCCGTGCGCGTATACCTGTTCAAAGAAGGCAGACCGTTCCGTCTCAGCCCGGTGGATGCCATGTTGCCGTTGCGTATCGACCTGCTCTATCGCGAACGAATGTGGGTCCGCTCCGCCGATCCGACCACCCTGGAGGTGACAGCAACCGATCAGTCCCATTTCTTTCTTTTAAAGGGACGAGGAGAGTACGAGCTGCCCCAAGGCAAATACAGAGTGGAGGCGTATCGAGGTCTTTTTTATGTGCCGCTTTCCATCGAGTTCGAACTCAAGGCCGGCGAGTCCAGGCGCATCGCGCTTCCGATGAAGAACTGGCTGGGCGCGGAATCTCGCGAATGGCTGTCTGGTGACGATCACATCCACCTGGTACGGGCGAAGCAGGACGATCCGATATTTCTGGCGTGGCTTCAGGCCGAAGACCTGAGCGTAGCCCTCTTTCTTCAACTGCAGCGGCAGATGGATGCCGCTGTCCAATATGGGTTTGGCGCGGAAGCCGAGGCAAAGGCTAGCGGCTATTCCATACGGTCCGGACACGAATCGCGCAGCGATTTGTTCGGTCACATCAATCTGCTGGGCGGCCGCGAACCGATCCGTCCACTCAGTGTCGGCGGAGTATACTCGAACGCGCCGGAAGGCTTTCCGTATCCATCCTTTCTGTTCCGAAAAGGCCGCGCCGTGGGCGCTCTAACGGGGTATGCGCACTTCGACGGTGGCGCACATTTCGGTGAAGGCGCTCCGCCGCGGATGCGGGATGCCAAGAACCACTCGACGCTGTTGATGGATCTGGCCCTGGGTAACATAGACTTCATCGAAGTATTTCAGGCAGGGTACTTGAACGATGAGCGGTGGTACGAACTGCTCAATGCGGGATTCGAAATCCGGGGTATCGCCGGCAGCGATTTTCCAGCCGCATTCGGCGGGCGGGGGCTGAAGGGCCGTTTCATCCCATTGCTCGGGCCGGAGAGAACGCTGGTGCGGGCCAAGGCCGGCGCCTCGGCTTATGAAGCTTGGGCTAAGGGGCTGCGCACTGGCGAGGTGATTGTTACCAACGGGCCGGTAGTGCGGCTCCAAATGGAGGGCGGCAAAGTGGTGGTATCCGCGCAGTTCTTCCGGCCTTTGACGCGTCTCGAAGTGATAGCGGATGGGCACGTAATTGCGGCGAAAGAGGGCGATGGATCAGCCACGCAGTTGACCGGAGTCTTCGCCGTTCCGGAGTCGACGGTATGGGTCGCAGCACGTGTCTCCGCGGCGACGGAAGAAGACGAACCGGCGATACGGGCGCATACGAATCCGCAGTTCCTTCGCCATCAAGTCGCCAACCGTGCGGAGCGGACGGACTTGGCGGACGACTTTGCGAAAGAAATCGATTTCTATAAAACACAGCCGAGGTTACTCGATCAAAAAGAGCAGCGGCAGATGTTCTTCCGGGAGGCGGATGCGGCGCTAAGTAAGCTTCGGCAGTAGAAGCGACTAAGACAAGTTCGGCGCGATTTGGAGAATCCTCGCCCCGGCGGAATCTCAATTGCGCCACGCCCAAGTTCTTCCTGCTGCGGTGCGAGAGGCCCGGGCCGACTTGAATGGCGTTGGAGTAGTCGATCCCACCCGCTTGATCTTTGTCGGGCTACACGCGATAGGAAGCGCGACTCAGCAGCTCAATTTTACTGAACCCCGGTGCGCTTCACCTGTGAATTCCGACCCTGGAACTCGTCCCATCGCCGCGCAGCCTCATCATCTTGGCCGTGGATCATGTGCGAGTAGATTTCCGCCGTCAC
>QHXW01000386.1:512-2503 GCA_003223115.1 Acidobacteriota bacterium | reverse complement strand
GAGCCGCTTCAAGTTCTGCGATGGCTGGAAACAGAATCAGCTCCTCCCTCATCATGTGTGCGTCCAGCTCTTCTCGGAGCGCAGTAAAAATCTCGCGCACCTGAAAAAGTACCGGCTCGCGGTCTCCGTGAGCGCGCACGACTTTATCAAACAACTCTGCAATCCGCGGCAATTCGGATTTTAAATATGCGTGGTGGCTGCAAAGGATGTGATCGATCAACTCCCTGAGCGGAGTCGTGTTCCATTCGCGCTCGCCCGTTTGCGATTGCAGGGTGGCGGCTTGCTCGAGTTCGCTCAATATGACTTCCTGCGTGATACCACGCTCCAGGCAGGCGGCCTCAAGTGCGTGTTTTCCCCCACAGCAGTAGTCAATGCGGTATTTTTCAAGGATGCGCGCCGCGCCGGGAATCTCAGCGACGAGTTCACCTAGTGTCTTCTCGTTTGAAATGACCATCTTAGCCTCCTGGCTTTAGATAACGGATTACTGGCCACAGGATTGCAAAATTGTCACCGCCGCACGTGGAGGTGCCATGGACTTTAATCAGTCGCCATTGTTGGTGATTTGGGAAGTAACGCAGGCCTGCGATCTAGCGTGCGTGCATTGCCGGGCATCCGCCATGCCGGGGCGCAACCCCGGCGAACTCACCACGGAGCAGGGGTATCGTTTGCTGGACGAGATCCGCTCGTTCGGCGACCCGCTGATGGTGTTTACCGGGGGTGATCCGCTCAAGCGCCCCGACTTGTTCGATCTGATCCGCCACAGTGTGGATCTTGGGCTTCGTACCAACGTTACGCCCAGCGCCACGCCGCTGCTAACGGCGAATGCCATTGACCGTTTTAAGAAATCCGGCATTGCCCGTATGGCTATCAGTCTGGATGGTCCGGATGCAGAAACGCACGATAGTTTCCGCGGCATCGCAGGAACTTTCGACCGCGCCATGATCGCACTGCGCCACGCGCGCGACATCGGACTCGATACGCAACTCCAGACCACGGTCACGCGACGGAACTTGAACAAGCTCGCGCAAGTAGCAGAGCGCGTTGCAGAAGTGCGCGGCCGCATGTGGAGCCTGTTCTTCCTGGTTTTATCCGGACGCGCCATGGCCGGCGATGATTTGACGGCGGAGGAATACGAGCGGGTGTTCGAATTCCTCTATGACATATCCAAGATCGCGCCGTTCGACGTGAAGACCACCGAAGCTATGCACTACCGGCGGTACGTGGCTCAGCGGCAGAAAGCGGAGCACGGCTCCGCCCCCGAAACAGCGAATGCGAGGGGAATGGTCTGGAGGACGGCTGGCGTGAGCGATGGGAAAGGCTTTGTCTTCATTTCACACACCGGCGAGATCTTTCCCAGCGGTTTCCTACCAGTCTCTGCGGGCAATGTTCAACACGATTCACTGGTCCGGGTCTACCGCGACTCAAGCTTGTTCCGAATCCTGCGTGACACCGACATGCGGCAAGGAAAGTGCGGCGCATGTGAGTACCAGAAAATCTGCGGCGGTTCGCGCGCCCGCGCATATGCGCTCACGGGAAACTACCTGGCTGAAGATCCGCGCTGTGTTTATCAGCCGTCGATCGCAATGAGAACGTAGAAGCGCGCGACGCGTGCGGCTCCGAACCGCTACGAGTGCCTGAATTTCTGAGCAGCCAACCCTCTGTTCACTGTCGTCTGCGCGTCAGCCGACCCATAATAGTGGACGAACTGCAGAAATCCACACATTTAACGGCGGAAAAACTTTGCCTGTACATCGCGCCCCAGGCGTTGCAAGTACTCCTGAGGCGCGCGAGTGACACCTCTTTTTCCCACGGCTCTGTTACGAAACGCGGATCGCCACTTTCAACACTTGCTCGCGGCGTGAGGCGAACAGCTCATACGCTTTCTCGATTTCATCCAACGGGAACACATGCGTAAGCAGGGGCGTAAGATCGATGCAGCCAGTTTTCACGAGCCGCATGAGACGTTGCATGCGCGCCTTGCCGCCGGGGCA
>QHXW01000386.1:0-499 GCA_003223115.1 Acidobacteriota bacterium | reverse complement strand
CTGGAATGCGCAGGTGCCCTGAGTAGACGCCAACACTCGAAAGTATTCCGCCGGGCTTGAGCACGCGCAACGCATTTTCGAACGTGGTTTGTTCTCCCAGAGCTTCAATTGCGACATCCACGCCCTTGCCTAGAGTCAGTTCCCGAATGCGCGGTGCAGGGCCCTCATTCGCTAGAAGTAATGTTGTCGCTCCAAACGCTTTGGAGACGCGCAGGCGATGCACATCGGTATCGACGGCAAATATCGCCGACGCTCCCATCAGGTGCGCGCCAAGCGTAGCGCACAGGCCGATTGGTCCTTGGGCGAAAACCGCCACGGTGTCACCCAACTGCACCCGACCGCTCTCCGCGGCCGCAAAACCGGTGGATGCGATATCGGAGAGCAGCAGCACATCCTCATCCGAGAGCTCATCCGGAATTAGAGCCAGGTTCGCCTGCGCGAACGGGATTCGCGCGTACTCGGCCTGGACTCCGTCGATAGTGTTACCCAGACGCCAACC
>QHXW01000376.1 GCA_003223115.1 Acidobacteriota bacterium | reverse complement strand
AACGGCTGCCGAATCTGCTCCGGCGAGACGCCCGTCTTGGGATGCACCCAGATTCGAAACCAGGACCAGCCGGGGCTATTGATGGCCTCTGTTCTCATCATGGCTGGGATGAAAACATCGGTCACCGCGCCGGGTTCCGTTCCGATGAAGCCTTGCGGAGCGATGCCGATGACCTCGAAGCGGTCATTGCCCATGCGGAAGGTCTTCCCGATAACGCCGGGCTCGCGAGCGAACCGCCGCGTCCAATAGTCATAGCTCAGGACTGCCACCGGATGCGCGCCGGGAAGATCGTCGTTGGACGTAAGCAGGCGGCCGAGAGCCGGTTGCAACCCGAAAACTCCAAAGAGGTTGCCGGAGACATACTGCCGGTACAGCCTTTCGGTTTCGTCGCCTGACCTAAAGACCACATCCTGTTGTGCGCTCATCCCGACTACCATCAAATCCGCCCGATCAGCTACCGTCGTGCGGTACTGACGAAACGTCGGGTAGTCAAAGTCATCGTGATCGTCAGGGTGGCCATCGCGGTCGATAAAAGTGGTCGCTAGAAAGAAGAGCCGCTCCGGCTCGGCGACGGGCAATGTACGCAGCAGGACGGCATCAACGAGCCGGAAAGCTGCTGTCGTGGCGCCGATCGCCAGGGCGAGTGAGAGGATTGCCGCGGCGCTCCCTGCGCGGTGCTTCTTCAGCTGCCGCCACCCGAACACGACATCCGCAGCCAACGCATCGAGCCACGGCAGCAGTTTG
>QHXW01000375.1 GCA_003223115.1 Acidobacteriota bacterium | reverse complement strand
CAAGCCTCAGGACGCGTTGCACCGCGCCCATGACCGCCGTCCAGCGAGTCTCTTCGCTCACGAGTTGCTTGCGGCCTCGCGCCGTCAATTCATAGACGCGTGCGCGGCGGCCGTTGTCTTTGGTAATCCACGTCGCGCGAATGGATCCTGCCTCTTCCATACGATGCAGAGCCGGGTAAAGAGAACCTTCTTCCACGCGCAACACTTCACCGGAAATCTCTTCGACAGCGGTCATGATGGCGTAGCCATGCAGCGGCGCGCGTCGCGAAAGAATTTTCAGGACCAACAGATCGAGCGAGCCTTGAAGAGTATCGGATTTTGTCATACTAAGATAACTTATTACTGAGACATCTTAGCATACAAAGGTGTAATCTGAAATGTGGAGACGATTGGCGTGGCTGGTCTCCGGTGTCGGATTCGCGGGTCATATTGCCTACGAACACTTTCGCCTGGGGAACTCGCCTCGCACGACAGCGATGCACGCCAGCATCGCCGTTGCCCTTGGCGCAGGCGCTCTCGCGGTGGCGGCGAATTTGCATGAGTGGATGGCCGGCTCGAGTTACCGGCCTTCAATCGCCATCGCGCTGGTCGCATGGCCACTCCTCACTCGCTCTCCCGAGGGTCCACCGTCTCGTCATAATTCAGTAGAGTGGTTTCGTATGTGGCGAGTTTTGTTGGCCGTATTCTTGGTCCTCGCCTGGACCCCATCGCTGCCGGCGGCAACGGTCGCGGATTCTGCGGTTTTCAACGTCATCAAGCGGGCTGATCCCGCCCTGGTCAATCAGGAGGTCTTGTACCGGAACCCGGTTGCGCCCGATCTCGATCTGGTCATCGCAATGGGCAGTCCGGCGGGCTGGGCGCTTGGTCCCGATTCTCCCGTCGTCTGGTGGGGCGAAAAGCAAAAACTCGGTTTATTCTTGCAGGAAAAGACTCGCCCGGACAGAGTGTACTCAGTCGCGCTTGCTCCCGGATTTCTGGATTGTGAGGTGCGCATTGAGTGCGCAACCTCGACCGATACGGTCGTCTCCTGTACCGGCGAGTAGGCGTACCAGGGTGCCAACCAGAAATTCGTGTACGACATTGGAGCCAAGGCCCTGGTGAGCCGCTTTGAGTATCAACCGTTTCCGATGATGCGGATCTTCGCGAAATCCGGCGGCGCCGTGTTTGTGGGAAGCGATACGAAGCGCTTGGTGGCCGTTGAATTCAAGCCGGACGGATCTCCGGAGTTTCGGATTCTCGACGATGCTCAAGCCGCGCCCTGGCTGGGCCGCGTGAAGACCGCTCAAGAGTGGGTTGGTACGGGACAGCCTCAGATTCTCTACGTTCTGTCGGACGATTTCACGTCGATTCATTTCGGGCCGTCCGGCGCGTTCATGCTCGCGCAAGAGCAAGGCAAGAACCGGTGGTCGATCACGGATAACCAGGGCAAAGAATATCCCCTGCCTCAATCCACCTTCGACGACTTTGCCAAGGCCCGTCCCCAGCGCGTCAAGGACAATTACGTCCGCGAGAATACGATCATCGAGGAAACCATCGGCCCCGCGCAGACCGAAGGCGACAAGCTCTGGTTCGGCAAGACGTTCTACGACGGCGAAGGGAACTCTGGGATGGGCGGCTTTGGCTACTTCGACGCGTCCGATCGCCAGTATCACCTGTTCGCTCCTCCCGAGCTTGCCGATGATTCGGTTTCCGCGATCTTGGTCGAGCCGGACGCTGTCTGGTTGGGGATCGTGCGCAACGGGGAATACGGGGGCTCGCCCGGAGGAGTGTTCCGGTACGACCGTAAAACGCAAACGGTCCTCAAGTATGAGCTGCCGGATGCGGTCTACGGCCTTTCTACTTCGGGAAATCGCATGCTGATCGCCACCAGTTCCGGAATCGCGGTGATTGACGGCGATCAAATCAAGCGATACTTCGTCGACCACACCACGGATGGGCGTCTGCGGGTCGCGGATGCTGCTCGTTAAGGCCGCACTCCGATATCAGAACAAGTGATGGCTCAGCAGGATTCCTTGGACACCCCGCCGGCTCCCCTCTCGAAATTGCTGGAAGAGTGTAAAAGGACTGCGCCATTTGTTTGCGGCCACGTCGCCAGCTAGACGATTGCCGGAAGAGTCGCGCAACTGTCCAGGAGCTTCCGAGAGATCCATTACAAAAGGTTAGTCTTTCGGCACGCCCTTATATTATACAAGCAGGAAAAAGCGAATGCGAGCAGCACATTGCGGCGAGCGTTCGAAGACCTTTTGAAACACACTCTCGAACTGTCACTAAGTCAGGCTCCGCGCGAGTCCAGATGGTGAGATAATATGGCACTTTTCACAAGAGTTGAACGCGACACGGAGTCTAGAAGGAACCGCAATGGGTAATTTTCTTCAAGACATACGTTACGCATCCCGCGTACTCCGTCGAAGTCCCGGCTTTGCGGCTGCGGCAATGTTATCGCTGGCGCTGGGGGTCGGAGCGAATACCGCTATTTTCAGCCTGATCGACGCGGTACTTTTGAGAATGCTACCGGTAAAGCATCCCGAGCAGCTCGTGCTCCTCCGTAACCCTGGTAGCGAAGGCTTCTCTTATGCCGAGTTCCAGCAACTTCGTGACCGCAATACCGTATTCTCGGGGATGTTTGCCTTTCGGCCCGTGGACAAGCTCAGAGCGAATTTGAACGGGCAAACGGAAATAGCGACTGGCCAGTTGGTCTCGGGTAACTATTATTCGGTTCTGGGTGTGAACGCCGTTCTCGGGCGCACGTCCAATACCCAAGATGAGAGCGCACCTGGTGGCAATCCGGTCGCAGTTATTACCCATGGCTTTTGGGAGCGAAGATTCGCGCGGGACCCGTCCGTGGTGGGCAGGACCATCCGCTTGAACGGCAATCCCTTCACGATTATCGGCGTCACGCCCGCTGATTTTTTTGGAGTCACCCCGGATTCACCCGCAGATATTTCAGTACCTCTAACGATGCAGGCTCAAGTTTTGCCCGGCCGCTCGTGGCTCCAAGGGCACGGCCCCCGACGTTTATGGCGACGATGGTGGTTCGTGCGAGCAGGGAGCCTGGCGCGCTCGTCCGGAGTGTCCGGCAGGCCGTCCCAGCCACGGATCCGGCGCTTCCGGTTGCGAAAGTCGCTTCCATGCTTCAAGTGATCGAGGATTCGCTCTGGCAAAACCGCCTGTCGACCGCTCTGCTCTCGCTATTCGCCGGGCTCGCCGTGGTCCTCGGCGCAATTGGCATTTACGGAACACTGTCTTACGTCGTCCAGCAGTCGCTCGCGGAGGTAGGTATCCGGCTGGCCCTGGGAGCGACACCCGCTCGCATCCTACGTTCCACGCTGGGCGGCGCTATGGCCCCCGCGCTCGCAGGCGCGTTGTTCGGGGTCGTCGGAGCACTCGCGTTCACGCGTTTTATCGCCGGTTATCTATATGAGATAGCGGCTACGGATCCATGGACGCTGGCAGCTTCCGCGGTTTTGTTGCTCACGATCGCGCTGGTTGTCGGCATCGTCCCGGCCCGACGAGCGGCGTTCGTAGACCCGATGGCCGTGCTTCGCCACGAGTAAGGCCGCGGCAAGACGGAGAGGGAGTAGCGCCTCGGCCGGAAGCCGTCGTGGTCTTTTGAAAGTTTCAGCCCTTCCATACGATTTCTATTCTCCGCGCACGCGGTTCCGAACCCTGATCAGTTCAGTCCGGCCACCGACGAGAGCGCTTACCACAGGGAAATTCTGTGTATGCTGTCTGGCTTTGAAATCTGGAACGCGTTTTCTTTGCTCGGCTCCAACAACCAAGGTGACCAGCCGATGCGTATCCAGGTCCGGCCCTACTCCATGATTCCCGCCAGTCTCTTGTATGCCCGGATTGCCGTGTTTTGAAACTCCCACGCTTGTTGCCCAGGTGGTGGCGCTCCTTTCCACTCGAGTTGCCAGGCGAATCCTCGCAAAAGCGGTCGTGCGACGACGCGCAAGGCGTGCTCAGCGAACTCGGGATACCGTTGGGCGGCTTCCGCGAGAGCCAGGCGATTCAGCTCCGGGTCGATCTCAATCGACTGCATGCGATTATCATACCGGCACGAATGTAAACGCCTTCGCTGCCGAGGCGATCCGCACGTTTTGTCGTCATCCGATGCCCAGCCCGACTATCAGGCATACTTCCCACAGCCCCGTTTCGGGCGCGCGTGCGGCACAAATGCGTTTGCCGATGTTACAAGGGTTCGGTGCTCGTCCCGAGATTTACCGTTATGAGACAGGCCAGGAGCGGCCCTGGAGCCGGTAGGTTTATTAGTGACCGCCGCACCCTGGGCCGTGGTTGCGCCTTTACATTCGGCGGAGCAAGTACCAAGCAAATATAAAATACAATCGAGATTGCGATGGAACGTGTTTGTCTGCTCTTCTTGGTGCCTGTTTTTTGTTTCGGACAGGAGCTTAAGGACTACGCAGCGGTGATTTCCAGCTCCGCGAAAACTCAAGACGGCGTTTTCAGGGTCCATGAGGTAAGCGCGACCATCTATTATGAAATCCCGCGCAGCGAATTGGGCAAGCCTTTCCTATGGTGGACCCGCATCGCTCGGGCTCCGAGCATGCTGGGTTATGGAAATGAACCCGTTGCGTCGCAGATGGTTGCGTGGGAGTTGCATAAGAACAGGGTTCTGCTGCTGCGCGGCACACTGGACTACCCCGTAGCGGATCCCAACCTGCCGATCGCGCGCGCCGTCGCGGCAACCTCGAATCCCACGATCATTATGTCGTTTCCAGTGCAGACTTACTCTCCCGACGGCAATGTGGTCATCGACGTGACGAGTCTCTTCACGACCGATGTACCAGAATTCAGTGCCCGCGCGCAACTAAAGGGTCAGGGGTTTGACGCCAGCCGCTCGTTTATCGAGCGCGTGACTGCGTTTCCGTCCAATATCGAAGCCGAGGTGACCTACACATATACCGCTCTCGCGGATAGACCACAGCCGGAGGACCTCGGGACTGGCTTGGTGTCGTCGATGGCGCCCGGCAGCGCCTCGCTCGTATTGCACCACAGCATGCTCAGACTTCCTGATCAGCCGATGCGACCTCGGTTGGCGGACGCGCGCGTCGGTTTTATGACTAGGGAGCGAGTCGATTTCAGCATGCCGACGAATCGCGCGCCGGTTCGCAGATTTGCCGCACGATGGCGTCTGGAAAAGAAGGACCCGTCCGCAGCAATTTCAGATCCCGCGAAGCCCATCGAGATCTACGTCGATCCGGCGACGCCCTCGAAGTGGGTCCGATACGTGAAGCAGGGCATTGAGGACTGGCGTCCGGCACTCGAGGGAGCAGGGTTCCGAAATGCCATCGTCGCTCGCGAAGTGCCTTCCGGCGACAAGGACTGGAGTGCAGAAGATGCGCGCTACACGGTGGTTAATTGGCAACCGTTGATCGGCCCTTTGCGTTTGCCGGTCCGATGACAGATCCCCGTTCCGGAGAAATCCTCACGGCACAGATTCAGTTCTTCCATGGCATTATCGACCGCATGGCCGGCAACTACTTCGTGCAGGTCGGCCCGCTGGACCCACGTGCTCGCAAGTGGCCGCTGCCCGACGACATTGTAGGTGAACTTATTCGCTACGTTGTGGCGCATGAGATTGGGCATGCGCTCGGCCTGGATCACAACATGAAGGGCAGTGCCATGTATCCCGCCGACAAAGTCCGCGACCGGCGGTGGGTGCGTGAGATGGGGTATTCACCTTCGATCGAAGACTATTCCCGCTTCAACTATGTTGCGCAACCGGAAGACGGCTTCGGTCCGGAGGATCTCGTTCCGCGCATCGGCCCTTATGACCGCTGGGCGATTCACTGGGGCTATGCGGCGATTCCTGGAGCACCTGGGCCCGACGATGAAAAGCCCACTCTCGACGTTTGGGCCCGTGAGCAGGAGAAGATGCCGTGGCTACGCTGGATTACCGAAAACGGAGGCGAAGCGGACCCGACGGATCGTATGGAAGCCGTTGGTGACGCCGATCCGATCTCCTCAACGGAGCTGGGTCTGAAGAACCTTCGGCGCGTTATGGACATGCTATTAGCGGCCACGGCGGAGCAGAACTGGCACGATCTCGAGTATCTTTACAAACGCGTGCTTGGCCAGTGGACGAACGAGATGCTCACGGTGGCTGGGTGGGTCGGCGGTATGACCAGTGAGGAGAAGGTAAGGGTGGGCGGCGGCGTCCGCTTCACCATCGTTCCGAGGGAACGACAGAAGGCGGCCGTTCGTTTCCTCAACGAGAACGCGTTCGCTACTCCGCAGTTTCTGATTCGCGCCGATGTAATGCGCCGCATTGAGCCTTCGGGCGAATCGGACCACATTTTAGAAGCGCAGGTGTGGGTGCTGCGAACACTGGTAAGCCCATCGCGTATAAACAGGATGATGGAGCAGGAAGAGATGGATGGAGCATCAGCTTACGACGCGGCGGATTTTGTGGCTGACGTGCGAAAGGGCATATGGAGTGAGGTTTATTCTGGATCTCAGATTCGTTTGTGGCGCCGAAATCTTCAACGTTCTTATCTTGAAGTGATGGCGGCGCGGCTTTATGGTCCCGGCGGGGGAGAGTATCGCGCGATTGCGCGAGGTGATCTTGTAGGGTTAGAGGCTGATCTCGCAAGGGCCATTGCGCGTCCAGCGCTCGACCGGATCACCCATACTCATCTTCAAGATATGCGGCGGCGTGTGCGTGACATTCTTGATCCGAAGACGCCGCCGGTCGCTCCCCCACCCGAGCCTGAACAGCCGAAATACTTCCCGTTGCGGTAATTGCGGTTCCTGCCAAACGGCCCCAGCCTCAGAAGTCCGCCTGAACAACTCCACCTGGCCGGATCGTCGGCCTGAGGTGGGTGGATCTCAGGTTCCCGAGATACGGGGTTCTCGTCAACTGGCGACGAGCAGCATTTCAGACCGCGCCAGCGATAGCTTGCGACGTGACAGAATG
>QHXW01000373.1 GCA_003223115.1 Acidobacteriota bacterium | reverse complement strand
GAAATCTCTTCTTGAGGCAAGTATGCTGCCCTATTCGACTCGGTTTTACGCGCCTCAACTCGACTACACCGCAAAAAGGCCAGTCTGGTGGAGCTTCGTCTTCCGCCATTTTTAGCGGCCGACGGGCCGTCAGACCAAATCGCGCGGGTTGAGTTAAGCTCGACGGCGCTAGGTGAAGAGTATGCTCCGTCAACCCGTGCGGCTCATCAGTGTGGGGCTGAGATATAAGCCCCCATCACTATTTTCGCGCGCCCGGTTGATGAGGTGCCTTGCCACCGCGGGCTCTCGGACCGCGGCTGTGCTTGGCAGTGCAGTCAATCGAGCGGCTGCTGGTCTCAGGATTGCCAAGACTCCGCTGTTAGTGATGTCGCTGCTGGCTTCGCCATTTGCCTGGAGTTCGGAAACCACTGCGGTGAACAGAGTTACATTCACGTCTTTCGATCAGGTAACCCGGGTTACTATTGCAACTGGCGGGAAGGTGCAATACCAAGCCGTCGGAAGCCTGCAGAATCCAGATCGCCTGTACTACGACCTTCTGGCTCCAAACTGGCAAGCGCACGGAAACCGCACTGAGACAATCCTGGTGGGCAATCAACTATTGAAGCGGATCAGGATCTCCCATAAGGAGGGCGAGATCACGCGCGTTGTATTGGACTTAGGGAGAGCGGTCCGGGTCGTCACGTCAGAAATCCCTAATCCCGATCGCCTTATGATCGAGCTGCGTCCGGCTACACCAGCTACAATGCCGTCACTGCTGGCAACCCATTCGCAACAGCGGTTAGAGACTAAGAGCGAAGCCTCGGGTGTGCAAAAAATGCAACCACAGCTGGTCGGGAGCCCGCGCGCGGTCACGGGAGCAACGCAGCGCGGCATTGCGACCGCACGCCGGCAGGAGGGACAACTGGCTGCCCAAGACAGTATTACTTCAATGCAGTCTCTAGCCGCCAAGTTGAGTCTGGCGCCTGATCCTCCTCGGGTTCAAGGAATCAAGCCTGCGTCCCAGCCATCACCGTTACTCACTCAGCCTGCCAAGCAAGACCGGGATGATGCCAGATCTTTGACCCGGGCTCTCGGCCTAAAAGTAAGCCGCGTGGTCCTCGATCCCGGGCACGGCGGGGATGACACAGGCGCAAGCAGCCGCAGTGGCCTTATGGAAAAAGAGCTGGTGCTGGATGTGGCTCGACGGCTCGGTAACCTTATCGAAAAACACTCCAATAGCGAGGTCATTTATACGCGCTCCAATGACACCTTCATACCGCTCGAAGCACGCACTACATTGGCGAAGGAAAAAGATGCGGATCTCTTTGTTTCCATCCACGCCAACTGGTCTGCTTCTCGCTCCGCTGTCGGCTCTGAAACGTATTATCTGAACTTTACCAACAACGAATCCTCCCTGGATGTGGCGTACCGGGAGAACGCTCGCTCCACGAAATCCGTTCATGAGCTCCAGGACCTTATACAACGGATCGCGTTGAACGAAAAAGCGAACGAGTCGAGGGAGTTTGCTGCCAGCGTTCAGTCCTCGCTATACAACTCGTTGTGTGGAGATAACGCGGGCGAGAAAAGCCGTGGGGTGAAACCAGCGCCCTTTGTGGTGTTGGTGGGCAGCCGCGTGCCTTCAATTCTCGTGGAAATCGGCTTCCTCAGTAATCCGCAGGAGGAGAACTTGTTGAAGCGTTCCGACCATCGACAACGCATCGCTGATGCTCTCTTTAAGGGCGTGGCTCAGTACATGAATAGACTCAGCCACATCGACATAGCCCAACGCGATTAGAGGCGCGATCAGCGAAGGGTGTAGGATCCGATTTAGTGCGCAATTATTCCATGCAGGCGATAGCCGCTGCGCCGTCTCGAGTTCGGAAAGTATGATCCTGAGCATCGAGCCCCGTTCATCTATTCTGGGCATTCGCCAAGGGCCGCTCGATCTTTCTAGACTCCTGCTTCTAACCGCGAAAACCCGTAGCGCCCGCGACTCGCGCCGGTCGACCAATCGGCTCTGGTGCAAGCTCAAGCCGACGGAGAGACCGGTTAAGCTCCTCCGTGTAAATGATTGAGAATTGGGCTCAAGCTGCGAGTGCCGCGTTCCACAGTTCGGTCATCGGCGCATCGCACCCTACGAGCTTGCCCGTCTTGAAGAGCCCTTCTTGATCTTCTCTGCTAGTCGCAGGCAAACTGGATGTATTGGGCGAGGAAAATCCACTCTGCTCGGTACAGCGCCTGCTCCCTCTCCCACTTTTTGCGAATGGCCCAGAGAGCGTTAGTAGGGTTCTGTTGCAATTCGGCCACTTCGAAGGAAAATCAAGCCGGTCGTCCCTGGCGGATTCCAGAAGTACGCTCGCCACGTCTGAGATGGACACCGACTCACCGCGATTTCTCGAGATCACGTTTTTGGAGTGTTGGAGAAACTCGCGAAGTGAATTTGAGACACGAATGGAGACTGTTTGCTGCTGGGCGGTTCCTGGAGTCCTCGTCGACTTCATAGTTCGTTATCACCTTCGTTTCGCCCCGATCCCGGAGCATTTCAAAGAGAACTCGGCATCGGACCAAGATGCAACGGTAGGGCGGACCAAGCAGAATAATCCCGGCGGGTTTGGCCTTCACCGAAAGTAACTGCTCGTTAACCCCGCCCACGAGGTTCGCTCTCCACAACTGTTGCGCTTCAGTCGCATCCATTTCCGTCCGATAGTCTCGGCTGGATCACGCGCAATCTAGACAGAATTCAGCCGTCTCGGATTGTGTCCAGTTGGGCGACCAACCTGACACTAGCTATAGCTAGGGTCGCTTCAAAAGCTTTGTGTCCCGATCAACTTCATGCTGAATTCGGCGCCGGTGCGGTCTGCGGCAACTGCTCTGGTTCCTCTAGAACGGCTCGCTCTTACTTGCCTATCATCAGAATCGTAAACGAACCGGGCACCGGTGTGCCCTGTCCCCCGCGGCCCCCGCCAGGAGGTGGTGCCGGTGCCGGGCCACGCTCCTGCGACATCGTGAAGAGGTGGCCCGTCTTGCTGTCGAACGTCACCGTGCGGGCGCCATTCATCGTCTCAAGATTCTGCTCGACCTCGAAACTCGTCGGGCTCTTCTCTTTAATGACGGTCAACGTGCCGTTGCCATGCGTGCTGAAGGCTTCCATTGTTGAAGGGCTAAAAACGGCGCCATCAGATCCGCCAGCGAGCGGCAGACTCGTCAAGATCTTGCCGTCCGTGGCACTCAGAATCACCATCATCGGCTGCGGGGGCTGCGCCGGCGGGTTGCCGGATTGGCGGCACGCCGCGAAGAGCACCTGGTTCTTCACA
>QHXW01000374.1 GCA_003223115.1 Acidobacteriota bacterium | reverse complement strand
GAGAGCGCAAGAGCGTGAAGATTCTCGGCGCCATCGAACTTTGGCGCACGCGGTTCGATTATCGGCAGGACACCGCCTTCAACGCCGGCACCTATCTCGGCTTGCTGGAACAACTGGCCCGGCGATATCGCCGCCAGGGGGCCCTCGTGATTCAGGACAACGCCTCCTACCATAAGGATGCCGAGGTGTGGAGCTGGTTCAAATCCAACCGGCATTGGCTGGAGGTGCATCAGTTGCCGCCCTACTCTGCCAGACTTGAATCCCACGGAACGGCTGTGGCAGCACACGCGCAAAACGGGGACTCACAATCGATTCTTTGGTGGCGTGGACGCCCTGTTCGCCACCCTGACGCGTGTCTTCGGAGAGATGCAGTCACACCCACAACTAATCAGTTCCTATCTGGCCCCTCTTTGTTGAACCTTATGTCCCTTTAATTATGCGCGGATGTATATTTTTTAGACTTGGGCTGACCTTTGGAGTACTTGATATTAGGGAGCAATATTGTAGCTGAATAAAGTGGCCGTTACGATCCGGTTAATTTCCAGCGGCGAGCCAGCCGAAATGGCAAGGCCGTTTCTAATTCGTTCGACTACTCTGTGGGCCAGAACCTCGACACAGTTAGCGCGTTGCTGGATCCCGCTCGATCACCATCAATGTGAATGACCCCGGCAGCACCGGCCGTCTGCGCGCCCCCGCTGGGGCTGGTCCAAACTTCGCGGAAACAAGGAACACTCGGTGATTGCTGGGGTCGAGTCCCATATTGCGCGAACTCTCCGGTGTCTCTACACTTTCGATGACGTGGTATTGGTCGGGTGTGTCCTGATGAATCACGGTGAGCGTGCCGTCCGCATTCGAGGCAAACGCGTTGCCTGAAGCCGCATCGAACCCGGCGCCGTCGACACCCTTGCCGATCGGCACTGTTGCGACCAACTTGCCCGCCTGATAGTCTGAGACCGCCATCAATCCGCTGCGGCATCCGCTGAAAAGCCTGTGGTGCGCAGTGTCCAGGGCCATGGCGACCGGCTGCTGACACGGTGCGGTCGACCAGCGCCGCGACACGGCCGCTGTCTTCGCGTCGATTTCAACCACCTCGCTTGTGTCGGTGAGATTAGCGTACACCTTACCGTCGCCGGCTGACGCGCCGTATTCCGGTTTGCCGCCGAGCGGAATGTTCGTGATCAGTGTCCCAGCCCGCGGGTCGATCACCGTCGAGGAGTGCGCGTCGCCATTGAATGTGAAGACGCGATTTGACGCGTTGTCGTAGATGATGGCGTCGGCGTCTTCGGCGGCCGGAATACGGCCGAGCACTTTGAAGGTCTTCAGATCGAACATGATCACGGACTGATCGTTACCCGAGGTGGCGAATCCATGCCCAGTCGCTTCGGCCAGCGCGGTTCCGTGCGCGCCCTGAATGCCGGTGATTTCGCCGAGCAGCTTGCCGTTGTGTTCATCGACGACCATCACGCGATTTTGCCGCGCGATAAACAGACGGTGATTCGGTGGATCGGGCACGATGTAATCCCAGCCCCCGTCCCCGCCCAGCGTGTAGCTGTGGGTCACGCGGTAAGACGAGGATGTCTGCGCGAGGATTGACGTCATGGTTGCCAGCGTAAGGATCAATGCGATGTCGAGCGCGTTGTTGTGGATCGTATTGCTCATGGTGCCTCCGTTCAGCTTGCAGTATATCGGAGCCGACGATAGTGCGAGCCGTTCCAGGCAGAACCGGGTTGGTGTGATATGCTTAGTCTCCCCGCGAAGAGAGCCTCCACCTGCAGCCAAATGGCTTCACTCTTCCTACAGATATCACATGGAATACTTAGTTGGCCTGCTACTCTCTTTGGCTGTGGCTGTTTCCGCCACTGTCATCGGCATGGACCGGGATCGCGCCTTCTACCCCACCGTGCTGATCGTCATTGCCTCGTATTACGTTTTGTTTTCTGTGATGGGAGGATCCGCGCCGGCCTTCGGAATTGAAATCGCTGTTGCCAGCGGATTCGCCCTTTTTGCCGCCCTCGGTTTCAAGAAAAATCTTTGGCTGGTAGCTGCCGCCATCGCCGCGCACGGTGTTTTTGACTTCGTTCATCACTGGTTGATTGCAAACCCTGGCGTGCCGCACTGGTGGCCTGGTTTCTGTTTGGCCTTTGATGTGATCCTGGGTGGATGGCTGGCAGTCCGCCTGATGAGCCGCCATGAACCGCCGTACGTCAGATGATAAGAGAACGGACCTGATCACCGTTCGCTCGCGCGCGTCCTGTTTCAACACAGGTGGCTTGGGCCTTCAGCTCTACGCGCCGCCTACGGCGTCCAAACTGGAAGACGGCGAGCACACCAGCGTGGCCGGAGGCTAAGTATGCATTGATTCGCGACAGGACCAGGCGACAGAGCGTGTTCCACACTAATAACACTCAGACCCTGCTGGCTCCGGCGTGTCCGGATGCCCGCCCGGCGCAATCGTTTTTTGTTCGCTGCTATTTTACTTTTGTGAGGCGAGCGTGGCGAATATTTTCCCTCTACACGCAAGTCGGGTGAGCTCATGTGTCTTCCGCGCCCGGCAGCTCAGCGCGATCCGGCGAAAATCCGCAATATTCATCGCGATGGTTCCTGTTTCAGCAAAGTGTGCCGCACACCACGCCCGCCGGTATGGCGCATCGACCACCACACTCCCGCCATGCGGAGTAGACGTGAGACTCTGATAGTACCGAGACCCAAGCAAGGGTAAGATGAAAACACGATATTGTGTGAAGCACCCGGTCTGAAGTGAGGGACCGAGGTAGCAACCTGGAGCTGGCCACGCCGCAAACGCATTTTCGCACAGCGTCATGCGGTGCAACCATTGCACCGAGAACTTGAGCCGCCACTCAATGAAGTCACTCGAAAGGATGGCCGACGTGAGGATCTGGATGGTAGTCAGTTCGCTGGTTATGGTGTTCGCTTCGCAAGCTCCGCAGTCGCAGGAAGCACCCACCGGCTTCGACGGCAAAAGCAACGGCTTGGTGGATGACCAAACACACCAGGAGGATCAAGTAAAGTTCGATGAAGTGGAGGGTGTGGCGGAGGGGCTGGGCCCTCTCTACAACGCGCAATCCTGCGCTGAGTGTCACCAAAATCCCATGTCGGGCGGCGCGAGCCAGATCACTGAACTTCGAGTGGGACATCTCGGGCCGGATGGCCGCTTTCACAATCCGGATATCCCGATTGCGCGGGGAACCGAAATTATCTCGGGGCGTACGCTGGTGAACGATCGGGCCATTTGCCCGAATGCCGCGTTTCCCGACACGGAGATTCAGGAGCGTGTGCCTGAGAGCGAGTCGATCCGGGCCACACGCATGTCACTGAACCTCCTGGGGGACGGTTTCGTGGAGGCGGTTGCGGATCAAAGTCTGATCGAACTCGCTCGCCAGCAATGCAAGAAAAACCATGGCAAGATCTGCGGGCTGGTCATCCATGTGCCCATCGTCGAATCTCCGGGCCGAGCCGGTGTCGGGCGATTTGGCTGGAAGGATGCGCACGCGAGCCTGTTATCGTTTTCTGGCGACGCCTATCTGAATGAGATGGGCATCACGAACCGGTTGTTCCCGGACGAGGTGACCAACCTTTGCAACACCGTGTCCGAGCCAAATGACGCGCCCGGTCCGGATGGACTCTCTGATGTCGACCGATTCGCCCGGTTCATCCGGACTTCCAAGGCGCCTGCGCGTGACGCAAAGCTAGCGGAGACACCGCAGGCAAAGAGAGGATCCGTGTTATTTGACAAGATCGGGTGCGAGGTCTGCCACGTGAGGTCATTGACCACGGCGCCTGCTGGAACAAAGATCAATGGCGGCGCGTTTACGGTTCCACCGGCCCTCGGTGGCAAGGTCTTCCATCCTTTCGGCGACTTCCTGCTGCACGATGTAGGCACTGGCGACGGCATCGTCATTCCGGTGATAGAGCATTACGGACGCGCTGCTCGTCAGATGCCCCGAGAGTGCTCCCCTGAGAACTTTCAGAGGACCCGGAACCGGCTGCGCACAGCGCCTTTGTGGGGCGTGCGCCTTCGTCCGCGGTTAATGCACGACGGAGCCTCTCCGACTTTCCTCGATGCCATTCTTCGGCATCGTGGGGAAGCGAGTAAAGCGACACACGGCTTTGAGCACCTATCTCGTAACGACCAGGAAGCGGTCATTGAATTCTTGCGGTCTCTTTGACGACAGCGAGATGGTAGATTCTCGCACGCCCCGACTCGAGAAGCGTCCCATAGCTGACTGGTCTTGTCAAGGGTGCGGAAGGCCGGTCCCAGTTTGTTCGATAACAGGACCTGCAAGGTTACGCGTCTGCCGCAGCCCCTAGTTCGGTTGCCGAGCCGCCCAGCAGCTTTAAATTGGAGCGCGCCACCGGTGAACACCATCTCCTCGATGGCCTCATCGACGGCCTCCTGCTTCAGCACGCTGCCGGCTCCCAACTCGATTTGAAACTGCGCGGACCTGCGCACGAGCTCCTTGATAAATGCGGGACTCGTTCCTTTCGTGCGCCGCACAATCAGGGCCACCAGGGGCTCCGGCACTCCAGGCCGCGCGAGTACAATTTCACCAGCTTCGTGCGACCCTCCTCCTCAGGCAGCGGAAATTCAATGGCCTGGTCAATACGACCCGGCCGCGAAGCCAGTGCGGGTTCGAGATGGTCGGGACGGTTCGTGGTCAGAATGAAAAGGGTGTGCCTACTTTACGACGACGGCCCAACGCCCCGGCGGATAGAGCCGCTGTTGATCTTCACGGATGTGAAAGTCCCAGTAGGTATTGAAGTCGCCGCTCAGGTATAGGGCTCTAAGTTTGACGACGGCTTCGGCCATCGACTGAGTCCAACGCATACCAGATCGCTCCATGCGGTCTTTGATCACGTTCTTGCAGGCGCCCTCGACCGAGCCGCTGGCAATGGGCAAGCCTGTAGCCAGATAGTCGTTGTAGCGCATGCGGTCTCGGTTGCGGTGGAAGTACGCAGCGACGCTGAGTAGGATCTTTGCCTTGGAGCCGGACAGGTTGCGCTTGGTCACGGTCTGACGGAGACCTTTGACGACTTGTCCGACGTTGCCTTCGAGGATGCGGTGTGTCATCAGGCGGGCAATTTCCCGAACCCGTGCCAAGTGACGGCGAGGTGATCGTAGACGTGCCTGCCGCATCGCTGAAACCGATCGACAAGCAACTGGCCAGCGGTTCGCACTATGCCAGGCCTCGCGAACTCCCCCTCATCTGCGGCTCAGACGGGGTTGGGTATCTTAGTGATGGCCAACGGGTCTTTTTCGGTGGACCTCGAGCACCTTACGGTGCGATGGCACAACGGACGGTTGTGCTCCGAGCATTCTCCTTTCCGGTCCCAGATGGCGTGGATGACGAAACCGCCGCCGCTCTGCCCAACCCGGGTGTCTCCGCCTGGCTTTCGCTCGCCTTCCGCGCAAAGCTGGCGCCGGCGAAAACGTCCTCATCCTGGATGCGACCGGAGTTACCGGCAAGCTTGCCGTAAAGATAGCGAAGCTGCTGGGCGCTGGTAGGGTTGTTGCTGCGGCACGCAACCAACAGGTCTTGAGTACATTACAGGAGCTCGGTGCTGACGCGACTATTCGCCTCGACGCGCCTTCGCAGGACCTCGGCGAGGCTTTTGCCCGTGAGGCCGGTCACTCAGGTTTTCAAGTCGTCATTGATTACGTATGGGGCCGCCCCGCCGAAGTATTACTGGCTGCGATAACAAGCAAGGAATTTGCCGTCGTCACGTCAGAGACTCGGCTGGTTCGAGCTGCCGTGTTGCGTAGCACAGCGCTGACAATTCTCGGGACTGCCGGGATTCCACCTCGCAACGTTCTGGTCGAGGCCTTGCAAAAAGTCATGGCGCATGCTGCCAGAGGCGAGCTTCATGTGGACACCGAGCGTGTTCCGCTCGCGGATATAGAGAACGCTTGGCAACGCGATCAACAAGGCCGCAGATTGGTAGTCATCCCATAGCCGCAGGCCAGTTATCCGAGCGTTATTCAGATTTCGCTCGCGGGTTTGGCTGCCAGAAGATGCCGGGCGCGCCAGTTTAATAAAAGTGGTGGCCGCACATGGCATCATTACTAACGGGTCAGATATTTCGTTGGCGAGGTGAAGAGATGAAATACTCGCTTGTTCCATTGCGTGTCTGGTATTGGCTCAGGCGACTTCAGGTCAGAGTGTTTACAGCACGGAACAGATAATCACCAACGTCCTCCGCCGTGGCGTTTGGGAAGGACAAGTAGACAAACGCCTTCGAACCGAAGGTGACGCGGCCGCGGTGGTACTCACGAAGATCATTGCCGGGCGGGACGTCAGCCGCAGTGAGGTCGACACCATGCTGGACATGTTGCTCAGCTCCTTCTCGGAATTTGGGTTGATTGAGTCAGCCGCCGAGCGGGAACCGCGGACGCCCCTATTTCTGCTGCGTCACTTCGACTGCGTGGTGTACGATGCAGTGCTGAAGAAGAAGATTGCAGACACGAGAAAATCTATTCTCGAGGCATTTGCGAAATTCAAAGCCACCGAGGCCGGTCCTACTGTGCAGTAGGACGCGCAGCCCTCGCAGCTTTCATCGCAATCGTTTCTTGTTCTTGTTCGCTGTGATTCCGCGCACTGCCGATGCGCGCTTCTTGCCGCGTGAGCTTGCGGTCTTTTCCATCCTCAGCTTCCATGCCGTGCGCAGAGCGCCGGCCAACAGGTCCTCATTGGCTGCGGCTAGCCGGATATGGGTCGCTCCCATCTTTCCCCATCCGCCCGCAACGGGCACGAAAATCTCAGGCTGCTCGGCAACGAATTCCGCCTGCTGCTCCGGGGTGAGCATGAGGTTGCCGTAGCCTTGCTTTTGCGATGCGACCGTTGCGAATATCTTTCCCTCTACGCGGAAGTCGGGTGAGCCCATGTGCGAACTTTCTTCCGCGCCCGGCAGGCTCAGCGCAATCCGGCGAAAATCCGCTACATTCATCGCGGTGGCTCCTTTTTTCAGCGAGTGTATCGTACATTGCGTTGTAGGGGAAGAACCGAACGGGCAATAGGAGTCACGTTACTCAGCCGTCTTCAGGGAAACACCCGATAAGATCTCAGGGCAACACACACTTCTCTTGGGTAAACTGCCAGCCATCGGCCCTGCAACGGAACTTCACGACTTCCCAACACGCTGTGCCACCCTCAGGAATTACACGCCCCTCCCACAAGCAGCCCGGTGCTCGCGGAAGTGGTTTCTCCGCGAACAGACGGACCAAACGCTCATAAAGCTTCTTCGCGCTCCAATCTGGACGCGCCCAGACATCCTCGTAGCGAAGCACACGCAGTCCCGGAAATAGCGCAACCAGTTCGTTGTCGGCGAACGTGCCCGCGGGCCACACTCTCCGTGTGTCCACGTGTCGATCCTCCACGATGACTGCACCGCCAGGCTTCAACGCGCGTTCGACCTTTGGCGCAATCGCCTTTGTCGGCACATACGTCAAAACGATGAGATCCCAGCGGTTCTCGCCAAAATCAAACTGTTCAAACGTAGTAATTTCTGTATGGATTTTCAAACCCAGGCGATCGGCTTCGGCCCTCGCCCGGCGGACTCCTTCATCGGCAGGATCGAAGCCGGTCACATCCCAACCCAGTTGCGCAAGAACGATGGAGTTTCGCCCTTGTCCCATGCCGACGTCGAGCGCCTTTCCTGGTTTTCTCTGCCGCGTCATTTCCACAAGAAATGCATTGGGGTTGCGCGAGAACACGTCACCGTCCTCCCCGCGATAAGTAGAGTTGTACTGGTTCGCTTGTGGGAGCGCTGTGGCGCATAGGGCGAACAGCATGAGCGAGCACCGCATGAAAAGAGTTTACCTGCGAAAAACACCGCAGCGTCGGCCCGCAGAAATAACCGGCGGCATCAGGTTCGCCTACCCGAACTGAATTTCCAGAGGCACGTCGGACGTCATGAGTGACGCGCCGCCATCGGCGTAGATGACCTGTCCTGTTATCCAATCGGCTTGGTCGGAACAAAAGAGCGCCACCACGTTGCCGATATCTTCCGGCGTTCCCAGGCGTCACATCGGGGTCCAACCACTCTTATGCCAGTTCCTGATGAGATTTTGCACCTGATCCGGCAGGCTGTTCAACACGCTGTTCTCTGTCCATCCGGGACTGATTGCGTTGACCGTGATGCCGCGCTTGGCTAGCGCCACCGCGAAATAGCGGACCAGTGACTCGAGCGCCGCCTTTGCCGAACCCATGCCCACCCAAGGCAGCAGGCTGCCGGTGCGGCTTCCTTGCGCGTAGGTGATGGCCACGATTCTCCCGCCCGCGGGCATTAATGCAATGGCCTCACGAACTGCGACAAGGAATGCTTTGGCCTGAGAATCGGAAGCTGCATCCCACTGTTTCAATGTGATGTCCATGGGAGGCTGGAAGAATTCGGCCGCCTCGGGGCGCGCGTTGCCTACGAAAATTTCCAACTTTCCGAATTGCGCCCGCACCTGGCTGAACATGCGCGTGATGTCGTCCGGCTTGCAAACGTCAGCCTGCACGATGAACCCATCCGAACCGCGCTTTCGAATTTCTTCCAGCATGTTTTTCGCCGCGGATTCATTTCGATAGTAATGGACACTTATCTTGGCACCGTCGAGCTTCAGTGCGATTCCGCGATCGATGCCACGCGAGGCGCCGGTGATTAAATTAAATTAAAGCGTGTTTCTGTTTGAGCGACATTTAATAGCTCCTGACGGCCCGAGTCCAGTCGAGCCCCGGCAGACGATCATACGCCGTGGTGAATCGTAAATGCTATACGTTCACCTTGATGTCGAGAGTTGCGCGGGCAGCCGCACTTTGGTGGAATCTCAGCAGCATGACAAGCGGTGCCTCGAAATCGCCGGAACACCTTCCTAAGCTTTCAGGCGAAATGAAAGCACCACCACCATCCGGCGATCCGGCGGCGGGCCTGCGCGGATTCGGGCCACTCGGAATCGTTGCGATTCTGGTCATCGTCCTTACCGGCAATGTCTTCGTGACGAAAGTGATAGTGCCGATCGGTGCCATGCTGGTGCTGCAGTGGGTCCGGTTGTCGCGCACGCCCTGGCGCGAAATCGGCTACGTAAGGCCCAAGAGCTGGACCGGCAGCGTCGCCGCCGGCTTGGCTTTCGGCATCGCGTTCAAATTTCTGATAAAAGCGATCGTCATGCCACTTCTTGGCGCCGATCCGATTAATCAGGCCTACCATCTGGCGGGAAATCGGGCCATGCTCCCGGCAGCTGGGCGATGCTTGTCGCGGGCTTCGCGGAAGAGACGGTATATCGGGGATACCTGTTCGAACGCTTCGGCAAGCTCTTAGGACCCGGCGTCGTCGCAAAAACCTCGACTGTGCTGCTCACTTCCGCGTGGTTCGGACTGGGCCACTACGTTGTCCAGGGGCTCGCCGGCACCGAACAGGGCACCATCGTCGGGCTGGTGTTCGGAATCATCTTCGCAGTGACGGGCCGGATCTGGATGCTGATGTTGGCGCACTCTTCGTTCGATCTGACCGCGCTCGCAATGATCTACTGGGATCTCGAAACGGACGTGGCTCACCTCGTCTTCAAGTAAGTTGGGAGCGTTTTCCGAAGTGCTCCGCCTAACCATCCCCGCCACCATTCGTCACGAGAGTTGAGTAGACTGACGCTGATGGGAGGGCTGTATGAATCGCTTGGTGAGCCTGGTTCTGGGGTTTACGCTGGCGTTGCTCGCGGGAGATGTCAACGACGATCTGCTTGACGCGGCGCGCAAAGGTGATCTTGCCGCGGTAAAAACGCTTTGCGAAAAGGGCGCAGCGATCGAAACCAAAACCCCGTATGGCCAAACTCCGCTCTACCTGGCAGCCATGAACGGGCATGCCGAAGTGGTTCGATTCCTGGTTGAAAAGGGAGCCAGCACAGGGGTGAAGGACACGTTCTACCATGCAGGGATGCTCGACTTCACCCTTCAGCGCAACCATTATGATACGGCAAAGATATTAATCGCTAAAGGCAACGGCAGTCCGGATGACGAGCTCGGGGCGGCCGCGGATTCGGAACAGGCTGAACTGGTCGAAGCGGTTCTCGCCAAGGGCAAGCCGGGCCAGCCGGCATTAGATAAGACGTACGAGATAGCTCTCGACCAGAAGCATACGGCTATTGCGGATTTGCTCAAGAAGGCGGGCGCGCACGAACCGGCGCCTCCGGTTGTGCTGGATCCAAAGATCCTTGAGTCCTACGCCGGCACTTATAAGACGGATCAGATGCCGCTCGATATCAAGGTGTTCGTGAAGGAGGGCAAGCTGTATCTCCAGGCGACCGGACAGCCTGAATTTGCGCCCAAGGCCAAGAGCACGACCTCGTTGGAATTCCCTCAGTATCAACTGCAGGACGACTTCGATTCAGCCTCGAGCTTTGCGCTGAAACAGGGTGGCAGAGAATTCAAATTCAAGAAGGCGGTGACGCAATGATGCGTGCGAAGGTGTTGGCCCTGGCAGCCGGTCTCCCGCTGCTGATCTTGGCGGCGATGGCAGCAGACTGGCCGCAGTTTCGCGGTCCAGGGGCTTCGGGTGTTGGCGACGGCGCAAAACCTCCCGTGCACTGGGATGCATCCAAGGGCACCAACATCGTTTGGACCGCCGAGATTCCCGGATTGGCCAATTCTTCGCCAGTGGTGTGGGGCGATCGCGTGTTCATAACAACGGCCATCTCGAGCGACGCCAAACAAACTTTTCGCACGGGGCTCTATGGCGATACCGACCCGGTGGCCGACAGCTCGCCGCACAAGTGGAAGGTTCTGGCCCTGGATAAAAAAACCGGCAAGATTTTGTGGGAGCAGACGGCTCACGAAGGCGTACCGAAGACCAAGTGGCATCCCAAGTCATCACAGGCATCGCCCTCGCCAGTGACCGATGGAACGGTCGTAGTGGCGTACTTCGGCTCCGAGGGACTGTACGCATATTCGACAGAGGGGAAGCTGCTCTGGAAGAAAGATGTGGGCCTGCAAAACGCCGGATGGTTCTTTGATCCGGATTCGGAGTGGGGCGCTGCAAGCTCGCCGGTAGTCTACCGGCACACGGTGTTTCTACAGTGCGACCGCCAGAAAGACTCGTTCATTGCCGCGTTCGATTTGAAAGACGGCAAGGAATTGTGGCGCACAGCGCGGGCAGAGATTCCGTCGTGGGGCACGCCTACCATCGTGCAGGATAAAGTTCATACCGAAGTAGTGACCAACGGCACCAAGGCCATTCGGGGGTACGATGCCGGCACCGGCAAACAACTGTGGACATTGGGCCCGAATTCGGAGGTCACGTGCACAACGCCGGTCTCCAGTCACGGCCTCATCTTCGTGACCGCGGGCTATCCGCCCGTGCAGCCGATCTATGCTATCAAAGTGGGATCGAGCGGCGACCTGACGCTCAAAGACGGCAAGGAATCGAGCACTGCGATTGCCTGGAGCAAACAGTGCGGCGGTGTCTATCTGCCTTCGACGATCGTATATGGCGAGCACCTCTATACGGTCGGCAACAACGGAATTTTGACTGCCTATGCGGCCAAGACCGGGACTCGTGTGTACCAGCAGCGCGTGGGAGAAGGCGGGTCGTTCGTCGCGTCGCCCATCGCAGCAGGTGGCAAATTATACATCACTGGCGAAGATGGCGATGTATACGTTGTGAAAGCCGGACCCCAGTACGAACTGCTGGCGAAGAATACGATCGGCGAGCCAGCTCTTGCGACCCCGGCGCTTGCGGGTGATTTGCTGATCGTGCGGGGCGCACGTCATCTGTTCGCGATCGCGGAACTGGGACAATAGATCAGGATGGGATGGCGTAGAATCGAAGCACCATGGCTGGTGTATGTAGTTTGCGAGTCATGCTGCTGGCGGCTGGTTTGCTGGTGGCACAACTGCCAAGCGCCAATGTGCGTGACTGGGCGCTCGAGACGCCAAATTGGCCCGATCTGAATGGCATGTTCCATTCGGATATTCCCGAACGTGGTGAAGGCCTGAGCATATTTCATACACCTCGCTGGCAGCCGTGGTGGAACCGAAACGACAGCACGCGTCCACAGGCGACTGCTCTAAAAGCTCACATACCGCTTGGAGAACGAGCGGGTGCGGCTGGAAGCTTTCGTCGTGCTTGAACCCTTCGACCACGATGACACGTCTCGATCGCTCGAAGGAGTGCCGCAGAGAGCGCCGGGCTCGTGATCAACAAGCCGACAGTGCCGGCTGTTCCGCAGATCATCAACAACACGACTGCTATCAGAATTGAAGGCGTCGATCAGAACCTCACCTGGTACAAGCTTTCGCTTCGGAATCTGTCGTCGAAGAATATCACCGGCCTGGTGCTGAGCATGCCGAGCAGCGACGGTAGCAGCAGCCAGTTTGAGTTTGGCACGTCAAAGCACCCTGTCATCGCCGCCGGCGACCTGCATCAAATGATACTGGCTTGTCGGCGCCAGATGCCGCTGAGGCGGCGCCGATCGTCAATGCCGCAGCCACATTTGACGACGGCTCATTCGAAGGGTCAGCGGAGGCGGCGGCTGGGATGGTGGGCCAGCGGCTGGGGGCGACCGTGCAGGAGCGTCGAGCAAGGACATTAGTGCAGAGTGGCGACGCGGATGAAGCTGCGATGATCTCCGCGATCCGGTCGCAGGTAAACGCACTGCCGGAAGAAGTTGAGCCTCGCATGATAGACGCGGTGATGGCAGGTCACCCGGATCTGCCGCCTGCTGCAAAGGCGTCCATCCGGAACTCGATACATGTCGGCATGCGCGGCGGCAAAGAGCGCGTTCTGTACAGCTTGAAGGAACTCGAGCGCAACCCCCGCCCGCCAGGCATGTCGCTGCGTACGTGGTGGGTAATACAAAGCGCGGCTTTCGAAGATCGCTAGCCGCTACCTCTTACCGTCGCGCTCTACTCCCGGTTCTGCACCCCATTGCTTTTCATCTTTACTATAGTTGACAAAGCGCGGTGAGCACATACGAAACGCCTTGTTTTGCCTTCGCATCAGTGATAGACATCTACACTGGTAATGCGATGAACATAACTCGCAGAGAGCTATTATATTGAGAGGAGCCTATACTGTTTGGATGCCGAGTCTGCCCGTTATTCTGCTGGTCGCTGCAACGGCTTCAATCGTGGATGCCGCCGACTGGCCCCAGTTTCGTGGTCCCAATGCGTCTGGCGTCTCTGATACCACTGGCCTGCCAACGGAATTCGGACCTGCCAAGAATGTCATCTGGCGGACGGCGTTGCCTCCCGGGCACTCGTCGCCTGTGCTCTCAGCGGATCGCGTATTCGTCACCGCGTTCAGTGAAGATCAGTTGTACGTCATCGCGCTCGAGCGCTCCACAGGCAAGATCCTTTGGCGGCACGAACTCCCGCGCCTGCGCAAACAGAAATTGCACAACTCCAACAGCCCCGCATCCCCCAGCGTGGCGACCGACGGGCGGAACGCCTATGCCTTCTTCACCGATTTCGGCCTGGTCTCCTACGGGTCAGACGGCGAGGAGCGCTGGCGTGTTCCACTGGGACCGTTCGATAACCCATTCGGTCTGGGCGCGTCGCCGGTGCTGGCCAACGGCAAGGTAATCCAGATTTGTGATTCCGAGACCGGATCGTTTGCCATCGCGGTGGATCAGAAGACCGGGCGTACGGTGTGGCGCGTAGAGCGTCCCGACATGACGCGCGGCTTCTCGACCCCGGTGCTCTACCAGCCGAAGGGCGGCCCGCTGCAGGTCCTGGTTGCGGGAACCAATCGCTTCGTCGCGTACGATGTGGAAACCGGAAAAGAAGTCTGGTGGGTCCGCGGTCTCACCTGGCAGATGAAGCCCACGCCGATTGTCGCGGGCGACGTGGCCTACGTTCTGGGCTGGGCGGGCGGTGCCGATCGAGGGAATCAGGCCGCTGTCCCATCGCTCGCCGAAATCCTGAAACAGGCGGATGCCAATCAAGATGGCAAATTGTCGAAACAGGAACTCGCCGGCTCTCCCTACCAGAAAGACCTCGATGACGCCGATCTGAACGGCGATGGATTCCTCGAAGAGCGCGAATGGGAGAAGTATCGAGAGCGGCGCACGCTGGTGAATTCGGTGATGGCCGTTCGGCTCGGTGGCGCGGGCGACATGACGGACAAAAGCATCCGATGGCGGTTTTACAAGTCGCTCCCCAATGTGCCATCGCCGCTGCTCTATGGCAACGTTCTCTACCTCATGAAAGAAGGCGGCATCCTGACGGCGCTCGATCCCGCAACGGGGAGCGTGTTGAAGCAGGGCCGGCTGAAGGGCGCGCTCGATTTTTACTACTCGTCTCCCGTGGGCGCGGATGGCAAGGTCTTCACCGCCAGCGAAGACGGCCACGTGTCCGTCATCAAGGCCGGGGCGGATTGGGAACTGCTCGCGGTCAACGACATGGGTGAGCCGGTCTATGCTACGCCGGCACCGGTTGGTCGCCAGTTGTACCTGCGCACCAGAAGTACGCTGTACTGCTTCGGAAAGAAGCCGCAAAGGACGGCCGAGCGAGCAGAAACTGACGCGCGCGATTGAGCGGACGCTGTTCTCGTGAGAGGGCGTGCCGTCGACGGCTGGGGAACAGAGGCGCGAAGCGCATCAGCCAGATTGATGAAAGCTTCGGCGGCGGGCATATAATCGCTCCAGTGGCGGTGATCCGGATATTGGCGTTGATCACGGTGGCAGTCTGCACGCTCGGGCAGCAAGCGCCTCCATTTTTTCGGGCGGAGGACGTGCGGCCGCATGGTGAGGCAGAGCCGCATCCGCTTGCGCCAGGCCTGCTGGCGTGGATCTTCGGCGAAAATCTGAGTAGCTTTCCCGGCGGCACTGCCCGGAACACCATGGATCCCGGCACCTACAAAACGGACCTTTGCGGCACACGCGTACTGGTAGGCGGGATCGAGGCGAGGCTGATCTTCGCCGGCCAAAGCCAGATCAACCTCGTACTGCCGGACCATCCCTGGGAAGACGAGATGGTGAATTTCCAGGTTATCCACGATGGCCTCGCCAGCCCGGTTGTGCCGGTTCGTTTCGGCTTCAACCGTCCGGTAGTCTCGCTGGCCAAGCCCGCATTTGCCGGAATGCCGGTTTGGGTGCGCGTGGAAAACCCTTGGGGAACCGGTTCGCTGCGCTACTCTGCCCACACCGAGCCCTGGGACTTCGGGGCCGGTAGGTTTGACGTCACTTTCCAAGGTGGGAACTCGCCCCGCTTCCGCTGCCGTATTTTGGGCAGGGCATCCGCGGTATCGGCGGGATGATCGGACTGGCGCACGAGGTGCCGAAGGAATACCTGAACCGCGTTCCCCTACATCTGGTCTACCGCTTCGATCGCCCCGGGATCTATCAGGTGCGGTATACCGAGTATCGATACCAACCTAACTAAGAGCGCAGAGACAACCGTCTACCAACAATCGAAATGGACCGCGATCGAGATTCTGCCCTCCACAGACGACCAGCGCCGCGCGTGGCTGCAGGCTCTTGCCGGACATCCGCCTGATGACGCCGTAGAGTTGCTCTCGAACTACTTGCCTTCGGTGCTTTGTGAACGCAATGAGTCTGCGCTGCGGCTGCTGGCCCCGTACCTCAAATATCCGGATTCTCTGGTCCAGCAGTATGTCCGGTACGCGCTGAACTATTTCGATACCGTTTTGCTGCAGCGCGTTCTGCCGGGCCAAGAACCACTCAGAGGGAGCGTGCGGTAAGCCGCCTTCGGACCGGTTGGCGCCATACTGAGCATCAATTCGGCTCGAAACACTGGGCATAACAAGGTGAAGGCCAACACAAAACCTGATCAAAAGTCCTCGGCTACATCAGGGAATCAATTCGAGGGCTTCATCAACAAGGTCGACTAGAAGAACCAAGCGCTAATCCGATCAGTACGCAAAGCGCTGCGCAAGCGTTTACCAGCCGCCAATGAGCTAGTCTACGACAACAACAACTTCTTCGTAATCGGATACTCTTCGACCCGATTGCATCGTCTCCAGTGCCGCCGCAGCGAACGGAGTGGGCTTGGCGTTCTACTACGGCGCCACGCTGCCCGATCCGCATAAGGTACTGCTCGGCAGCGGCAGACAAAACCGGTTTGGCCGTATCGAGTCCTCGACCACGCTGGCGCGTCCGGAAGTCGCGGAACTAATTTCTGCTGGCATTGCCCAGGCAGTCTAATCAGACGCTGCGGCGTCGCCTTCGGAAACGGTCAAGTCGTTTTCTTAATGTTCTTGACGAATGTTTTACAGTGGCTTAACAATAGCGGAAGGTTTCGGACTAGGGAGTGAAGCGGTAGCCTTTGCTTCGGATGGTATGGATGTGTTTCGGACTTTGCGGATTCGACTCTAGCTTCTGACGTAACCAGGCGACATGGACATCGATGGTTCGGGAGGAGATGTCTTTGCTGTACTCCCAAACGTTCTGCAGGAGTTCTTCGCGCGGGACGACTCTGCCTCGATGATCGATCAGGTATCTCAACAGCTGCAGTTCTTTGCCGGCCAGGATGATCGGTTGACCGCCCTTCAACAGTTCGCCCCGTTCGAAGTCCACCTCAATGTCGCCAAATGTCTGGACGGGAATGCGATTCGCCTTCCGAACGCGGCGCAAGAGCGCTTCCACGCGGGCGAGCAGTTCTGCCGGATCGAAGGGTTTGGCGAGGTAATCGTCGGCTCCAAGCTTGAGCCCGACGACGCGGTCCACCACCTGGGTTTTAGCAGTCAGCATGAGAATGGTCACATCCACTCCCTTCTGGCGCAGCTCCCGGCAAACCTCAAAGCCGCTCTTTTTCGGGAGCATGACGTCCAGAATCACGACGTCGAAATCTCCCGTAGCGGCTTTCGTGATTCCCGCTTCGCCGTCGGGCACTGCTTCGACCTGGTAACCCTCAGTCGCGAGAAGGTCGGAAACGGTGAGTTGGAGCCCCGGCGTCCTCAACCAAGAGAATGCGCGAGCTCATTTTGTTGCTCCGGCGGCGCCACAGGAAGCCGCACGATAAATACGGTTCCCGTCGCCGACCCCGTTTCTACGTGGATAGTGCCCCCGTGCGCTTCCACGATTTTCTTCACCAGGTTCAAGCCCAATCCCGTGCCGTGCACCTGATCTTCGACGGCCCTACGGCCTCGGAAGAATGGATCAAACACGTGTTCCCGTTCTTCTTTCGGGATGCCGGGCCCGCGGTCGAGTACACGAAGCTCGACTGCCGGGCCCGTCTCGCCGGAGATGGAGGCCACAAATACGCCGATCCAGTTGTTGCTCTCTGTCCCATACTTCACAGCGTTGTCGAGCAGATTCTGGATCGCGTGCTTCAACGCTACGCGATCGGCCAGCACGAACGGCAAGCTTGGCTCGATCTGTTTTTCTATGACCAGCTTCGAGCCGTTCGCTCCGGCCATGCTCGGGTCGAGACTATTTTCGATCAGTTCTCCCATTGGCACCAGTTCGCGTTTTCGAATCACGCGGCCGGCTTTTGCGTTGCCGTACTGGAGCTTGCTCTACGAGAGCCGAGAGCTTCTCGCTTTCGTCCTGAATCAATTTGCCATAGCGCTCAACTTGCTCCGAACTACCGGCCAGCCTGCCGCGAAGGTTGAACGCCGCGGTGCGGATGACCGTAAGGGGCGTCCGGAGCTCATGAGAGACCCCCGCCACAAAATTCATCTGCAGCTCGGCTAATTGCTGCGCCTTGCGCGAGAAGTGCACGAGCAACAGGAGGGTGACAACCATCAGAAACAGCACGCCACCAGAGATTGCGATGTTGCGCCGGCGCGCATGTGCGACGATGGCCTCGAGCGATCCCGCCTGGTGGCGAACCATGAGCAGCCAGCGACCCTGCCGCAGATCTCCAATGGGCGCCGACGGACGGAACAAACGTCCATTTCCGGGCTGCGGCATGCCGGGCCGGATATCCAGCAGGGCTACAGATGCATCCGGTCGAATCTGTAAAGGATGGTGGTTATCGACGGCTGAACGATAAATTGATATCGACGGATTTCCGTTGACCACCACTTCGGCGTCGTATTCGAGTTTCCCGGAGTCGGTCAGATAACGCGAGAGCAGCTCCGGCATCAGCGTGCTGCGCATGTAATTGAGGTTTAGCTCGAGAAGCAGCCAGTCCCGCTCCCGCCCAGGTCCATTCGGAAAAGGAAAGCGCGGTAACTCGAACAGCGCGGAGGTTTCAGGAATAAATGGCGGCATCCGATCGCCCCTCACTCTTGCGGTGAGACGGTCGCGCATCGCGCCCCATTCCACCGGCCAACTCGACTGTGAAAACCGGCCGTCGTGAGGATTCAGAATCAGGAGTACGAGCGAATCACCCTCGGGCACTGCCAAGGCGATTCGATCGAACAGGGGTTGATTTGAATTTTCCCAGCGCGCATACTGCGCCGCGTACGCCTGCTCGCGTCCGAGTTTCTCGATCTCAGCCGTTTGTGCGATCAGCGCGTGAGAAGCGCTTTCGATTTGATCGTCAAAGTTGCGGCGCAGCAGAGCTAATCTGGTCTCGAGGTCCTTCTGTAAAGTCAATCGCTCCGCCCCGCTGACCTCTCCGATCCAACGATATTGCAGAATGGCCAAGAAACCGCACAGGACCGCCAGCACGCCCACGGATACCCATGAACGCCAGGCCAGCCGTATGCTGTCGATCATTTCCATGGCCTGAGACTTCAAATTCGCCTGTGTACCAGGATCTCCGGAGGGCGAGCGTGATTGCAACTTGCCGGAATGGCGATCATTCGGCATTTAGCGGCAACATCATTCCATTTAAAAAGCAACATAAAGCAACTTTCCTTCGCGTTCGACAAAAAGAGCTACTGGATCGCCGCGCTTGGATCTTGCAATGACGGACCGCAAAGCCTCGACTGTTGGAGTTACAGACCCGTTGAATTCGTGGATCACGTCCCCCGTCTGGAGCCCTGTAGTGATGCCGCTCGGTGTGTCCGATCGTGCGCCCACTACAACGCCATACGAGCCGCGGAGGTTCGGGAACATCCGCTCGGTCTGTTGGTCAATACCGACCCCAATGATTCCGAGCTGCGGAATCTGATTTTTTTCAGGATCAACGAGGCTCACGAGCCGATCCGTTGTGTGACGCTCTTCGACGGCGGAGACGTCGAACGAGACGGTCTGGACACCACGCAGCACCTGGAGATGAACATCCTCTCCCTCGCGACGCTGTAAGAAGCCCATCATGAACATTGGGAGGTTGTCCACCGGTCTGCCATCCACGGCGAGCACGACGTCGTTCAGTTTCAGTCCGCTGATTTCGGCGGGACTGCCAGGGAGAATGTCGGAAATTACCACACCGGAGTCGCGGGGCAACTTGAGCGCCGCCGCGAGAATGCCGGTGATGGTCTGGACGCCAACTCCTATTACCAGGCGATGCACATGGCCGTACTGTGCAACTGGCCATACACGAACTCGATGAGTGTACTTGGAATGGCAAAGCTGATACCCTCACTACCACCCGATTGCGTCAGGATGAACGTTTCAAGACCGACAATCTCGCCCGCAGTATTTACCAGCGGACCGCCACTATTTCCTAGGTTGATAGCCGCGTCGGTCGTGAATGTAGATGAATGGAGTATCCGGATTGGGTTGGCGCGCAACCGAGCTCACGACTCCCATGCTCACAGAGTTGTGCAGGCCTTCAGGGCTTCGGAAGGCAAAGACGATCTGGCCTTTGGCGGAGATTCTTGTATTCCGCAAACGGCAAAGCGGGCAGACCCGTCGCCGCAACCTTGAGCAGCGCCAGATCGCCTTCTTTGAAAAGGCCAATGAGCGTCGCATCTTTCATAGGAGCGTAGGAGTTTGCCAACACGCTCGTAATTGATTGTTCAGGTTGAGTCATGAAGCTCACTCTGATTCTTTGTGCGTCTGCGACCACGTGAGCGTTAGTAATGATGTATCCGTCGCGGCCCACAATCACTTCCGATCCGACGCTTTGCTGTCTGCCCACAACCAGGCCTGTGCGGCTGCCGGCACTCTCCTTCGAACCGTAACGTGTCACCAGGATTTTAACGACGCTCGGGGAGACGCGGGCCGCCACGGCCTGAATGGAGGCGCTGAACCGATCCAGCACTTCGACAGGATTCTTACCGCCTGGAGACTGGGCCCAAGCGGATGCAGCCGTGCCCGCTCCCAGGATTATGAACGCTATCCTCGAACAAACATTCAGCATTGCTCGCTCATGTTATATGGACAAGTTATATGGACAAGCCGGACAACGACTTAGAACGTAAAGTTTTGTTAAGAATGCCCGATGAGCGTTCGCGGCTCAGTAAAGTGACTATGAACTGCCTTCGATTTGCTGCCAGCGGCCCCGGCAAAGTTTGAGACACTGACGGGTATGAGTCACTCGGATCGCTGGCCGCCTCTGCCGTTAAACGAATGGCAAGACACCTACCGCACCCTTCACATGTGGACACAGATCGTTGGCAAGATCCGCATGACCCTCTCTCCGTCCGTGAATCATTGGTGGCACGTCACTTTGTATGTCAACTCCTATGGGCTGACGACGGGACCAGTGCCATATGCACAGGGCTTCTTCGAAATTCAGTTCGACTTTCAGCAGCATGAGGTCAACATCATCACCAGCGAAGGCCACAGCGCCTCGCGACCATTGCGGGCCGAGTCCGTCGCCTCCTTCTACGGCGGCATCCGCGAGTCTTTGACCTTGCTGGCCATCGCGGTGGAAATCAATCAGAAGCCCCAGGAGGTTGCTGACCCCGTGCCGTTCGACCAGGATTACGCCCATTGCTCGTATGATGCTCAGTACGCGCATCGCTTCTGGCGAATCCTGGTCTCCAGCGCGCAAGTGTTCGATCGGTTCCGCGGAACGTTTCTTGGCAAATGCAGCCCGCTTCACTTCTTTTGGGGAAGTTTTGACTTGGCGTGCACACGCTTCTCGGGCCGGCTGGCGCCGCCTCGCAAAGGTGTGATCAGTGGTCCGGCTTATTCACACGAAGTTTGCAGTGCGGGCTTTTGGCCGGGTGGGGGCGCCATTGACGGACCGGCTTATTATTCCTACATGGTTCCCCAGCCCGCTGGTATCGAAAGGGAGCAGATTCGGCCTGCGGCGGCGAGTTGGAACTCGGAGCTCTCAGAATTCATCCTGATGTATGAAGACGTGCGCCAGGCGGAATCGCCGGAGCAAGCCTTGTATGACTTCCTGGAGAGCACGTATGATGCCGGCGCGCGTCTTGCGAAGTGGGATCGCGTTATGCTGGAGGCTTGAAACTGTCCGTATCCTGCAAGCATTTCGATAAGATCAAGATCAAGCACGAACACCGCTCGTTGACGGTCGCGGCTCGGCGTTGAGAAGGCGTGCAGCCGTAATCACAATGCAAGAAAATTCAGATCGCCTGAATGCCGGCAGGTTCTTCGCGCGCCGCGTTTCTACCGATAGCGCCGTCTGCTATTCATCAATACGGTGCGCGACGGCAGTTGAAGAGCGCAAACGGGCGCCAGGATCTGAATTTGCGAAACAAAACCGGCATGAGCGCGAGGAGGCTCATTCGCGAAGATGAAAATGTGCGCAACTCCTCCGCTGTTGCCGGCACAAAGGAGCCAGAAAGTGATTTCGCAAAACAAACCCAATTCTTCCTCAAGCTCAACAAGCAAAGACACATCTATCCGCTGTGACGATCTATTTTCAGAAGAACCCAATTCCCGATTTCGGACAGTCCGCCGCCCAGGATGGCGAGGAGGTCGGCAAATGACGCCAGAAAAACCGCAGGCCTCCAGAAGCAGGGGCCCTGCGCTACAAGAAACGACGAACGCCTGATCGAGCCAATACCATGAGGACCAATCTCAGACTCAATAACGCCAGCCGGATAAAACGGGTTTAAGCCTGAGATGCATCGATCAGCGAGACCGGATTCCGCAGCTCCCGGCGCCTCGGCGCTTCGGCGTTGCGAGATACACGAAGCCCGCTCGCTGACGGTCGCGGCCCTGTTCTGGTGGAATAGGCCTCCGGCCTGTGATTTGCAAAGGCGCCGCTCGCTTACAGTCGCGGCTCGGCTGAATCTGTTCGCGTATCGCAACGGAACCGCGGCCGCATTTCCCTCGTATACACCCGAGAGGTGCCCATGCTGAACGTGTCTGGAGACCTTGCCTACGCCATTCGCCAGTTTCGTCACTCCCCGTATTCGCACTCACCGCTATCCTGACGCTTGCCTGGGCATTGGCGGAACCACAGCCATATTCTCCTTGATGCATGATGTGATGCTCCGCTCTCTGCCCGTTACCGATCCCGCTGGCCTCTATCGCATCGGCTCGGGCAACGATTGCTGCGTCGAAGGCGGGCCACACGACAACTGGGGGATGTACTCGTTTCCGCTGTTCGAGCGGTTGCGGTCTTCGGCACCTGAGTTTGAGCAGGTCGCGGCGTTCCAGGCGGGTCCCAATCGCTACAGCGTGCTGCGGCTGAATATCGATCAGGCCGCAAAAGCGCTGCGCGGCGAGTTCGTAACGGGCAACTACTTCTCGGTTTTCGGGATTCGACCATTTGTGGGACGTGTTTTCTCGGCGTCCGATGACGTCCCTTCGGCCTCGCCGGCCACGGTCATCAGTTACCGGGCGTGGCAGATGTACTGTGGCTTGAATCATAGTTTTGCCGCGTTGGAAGCATACCTTTGCCGCTGGATGACGGGGCAAGCGCTTGATTTTTCGTCGCCACTAGCCCGGTAAGGAGACGCGCTGGCAGGATAGTTTGGCCAAAGTAGCTACGTAGAAGCATAGTTTGGCCACGAAATCTGTCCAACGGCGCAATCCAAGGCTCCAAAACAATTTCGTTGACTTCTGTTTGTGTATACAGGCATAATGGCACATATACTAATGCCAAGTGACGAGAACACTTCAGATGTCCGGGGCTGGTTTGCTGACGCGATCAGCGGAATTTGGCCGGTCGCGACAGGCTCGGTGTCGCTGAGGACGGGGCCATGTATCCGCAAGAACTGTCCGGCGTGTGCCGCCGGAAAAGGCCATAGTAGCTACGCGCTCTACGTGCGGCGGGGATCTCGCCGTTTTTCAATCTATGTCCCTCAAAGACTGGTCCCCGATGTCC
>QHXW01000062.1 GCA_003223115.1 Acidobacteriota bacterium | reverse complement strand
GGCCGCTGGCGACGCCATTCACCTCTATTTTCTTAAGGCTCTCCCCCTTCATCTTCTTCGCGGTTATCGAACGGCAACATTGACGGCCTTGTTTTTGTAACCAATGCTGGTAGCAATCAGCGCGCTGCCCTTCTTATGGCAGACAGTGCGGCCATGGCCACCATACTCGACCAGTTTCTCATAAGCATGCCGTCGCCACTTGTGTTCATTGTGGCCGGCTACATCGGGTTGCGCTCGCTTGAAGTCGCGTTCAGGCCGCCGGAAGCATGCCGAACGCGAACTGCGTACGCGCTCATGACGATATCGGCCATCGGGCTGTTCCTGGCCGCCTTGTTGTTCGCGCTCGCCGAAATTCTTCGTGCAGCGGGCGTCGTGACGCCGCCGTGGCCGCCTGGCAGATTTTGATTCAGATATTCAGACCGGCCAACTCGTGAACGCCCACCGTATTCTGCACTCGAACCCTGATTACGCAGATTGCGGAGACTAAACACTGTAGTGACAATGTTGCGAAAAGTTGAGATGATGTCCGTCATTGAGCGCCAGTTGACGGGCCAAGGAGGTTGATGGAAAGTGGGCGTTAAGATAACCACGCGGTCGCTCGGGGACGTGAGTGTCGTGGATGTCTGCGGCCGAATTACACTGAGCGGGGGTTCAGCCGAACTGGGGGAAACGCTGCGGGATATCGCGAGCAAGGGCGGCAAGAAAGTTTTGGTAAACCTGGGAGAGGTCTCTTATCTTGACAGCTCCGCGATCGGCGAGTTGATTTCCGGTTTCACCACGATCACCAATCGAGGCGGCAACCTTAAACTTCTGAGTTTGAACCAGCGCGTGATGGATCTGTTTCGAATCACCAAGAGTAATACCATCTTCGAAATTCATGACGATGAGGCCGCGGCCGTACGCAGCTTCGTCTGAGAATATCCCGTTCACCGCAGAAGTTCCATCAATGCAATGATTTGGACACCACCCGATATAGCGCATAGAAAATTTCTATTGGACGTCCGGGACGCCGGGCTCTACGCTCAAATTCAGGAGCCAGATGCCATCCCAAATCGACTTATTGCATCAGGTCAGCAAGATCATCAGTTCCGGATCGACGTTGGACCAGATGCTCGGCGAGTTGATCAGACTCGCCGTTCAGGTCACCAATTGCGATGCCTGCTTGATCTATCTGGCGGATTCCGCTGGCGAAATTGTGTTGCGGGCGTCACAGCTCCCGCACGCCGGCGAAATCGGGCATCTCCGGATGCATCCGGGCGAAGGCGTCACCGGGTGGGTGGCCGAGCATAAGTCGATCGTGGCCCTGGGATCTAAAGCCTCCACCGACAAACGGTTCAAGAGATTCCCTGGACTCATCGAGGACACTTACGAAGCCTTTCTTTCAGTTCCGCTCGTCAGCGGCGGCAACGTGATCGGTGTGATCAACATGCACCACAAAATCCCGCACGCACATACCCCCGAAGAAATTGCGTTGCTCTCCTTCCTGGGCGAGCAGATGGGCGGCGCCATCGCGAAGTCAGACTTGGCGGACGAGAATGTCCGGCTGCAGGAAGAAAACCTGGACATGAAACGCCAGTTGGAAACCCGTAAGCTGGTGGAGCGCGCCAAAGGAATTCTGCAGCATAAACACAAACTGACCGAAGAAGAGGCCTACCTCCGATTGCGCAATGAGAGCCGGCGTTTACGCCGTCCCATGCGCGATCTGGCGGAAGCCATCATCATGAGCGAGGAGCTCTCCAGCAAAGTTGACCTTCGCGGCGAGACGCGAAAATTCCGCCCGGGCGAGCGCGAAGAAGGTCCCGTCCCCACGCCCGACAGCAACTGACGCAACCCAGCTCCGCGCTAACTAAGAATGCATTCATGCCCGTGCGGTGGGACAGGCGTAGTAGTCGAAGATCCGCGATTCTCCCGGAACCCGCGTTCTATCCGGGCTTCCGCCTGTCGTGCTTCCACGTCGCATGCCACAGCCAGCGCAGCCGCGATCCCTGCCCGCGTCCCTGGAGTACACT
>QHXW01000372.1 GCA_003223115.1 Acidobacteriota bacterium | reverse complement strand
TCCGGAAATCTCTCCGTCCAGCATCTTCCTGGCTCTCTTCCATAGTTTTGTGTGTCGCCTGCCCAGCTTCCAGCAGTTGGATAGTGAACTGGCCCATTCCCATCTGCAAAACTGGATCGGCGCCGAGCGCGCTTTTCGCGATGACACCTTGCGATACAGTTTGTGCGGCTTCGACCTGGACCCGCTGGAAGCCATGTTGGTGGATGTCAACCGCCGCCTGAAGCGAGGCAAAGCCTTCGATGAGGGACCAGCCCCGGAACGGCGGTCGGGACCCGTCGCCTACATGTCGCCGGAGCAGTCTCATGTTTGGAATATATTATCTTGTATTTACCACTAATTAGAAGCAGTGAGTTAATTCTGTGTGTGCTCAATTGATCCGGATTTGGCCCAGCACTAACCAGGCATCTAGTTTTTGTGATTGAACTCCGGTAACAAATATATCAACACTACAATAATGTTGTGTTGTGACTAGCGTCAAGCACGAAAATCATGGCTGGGACGTGCATTCACGGGACTAGCTAGTACTCGGTTCAGACGAACCGTCTGTTCCGATCCTGGGACGGTGGCGTCGCGGAACCGGACAGGAATGCTGAGATCTGCGTTGATCAGCGTTCACCTGCGGCTAAGTCAACCCGCCTGCCTTTTTAACGCGGTTAGCGCGCCGCAGGACGCAGGGCGGCCCTCCTGCGCCCAACTGTCGACCGGCGCGAGGTTAGCCACACCAAAGAACGGTCATGCCGGAATCTGGCGCGTATTTCCCCGCTAGCTGTTCCACTCCCAAGCGTTCACTGCAAAGGGCTTCCATAACTGGGGACGCTCGGCGGCGATGGTCATCGCGTAGAGCTGGCTCAGCTTCGGAAAGTGGAAGCCGGACGAGAGCACGCCAATGACTTCGTAAGGATAAAAGGAGAACGGATAGCAGGTTACCAATGTCAGGTCGCGTCCGGGAGCACACGACAGCACGCCAATAGCGGAAGGCCGTACAATCTCGGTTTCCGTGACCTCGTACCGAGATGTGCCTGCCGGAGTCTTCAGAGTAATGACGTCGTTCGCATGAATGACGCGTAGCGGGCGGAAGTAGGTGTCGCGATGCGCAGCGATTCCGATGTTGCCGCTGCCGGGCGGAAGGGCTGTCCCCGGAATATGGCGGCCCGCCCCGCGTCTGAGGATTCCGGCGTCGTCGCCCTCGAAGACCATCACTGACAGTTGCAGGCGCGGAATTTCGAGCTCGCCGATCACGTCGCCGCGGAGCACTGGCGGCGCCGGCGCGTGGCGATAGATTTCCGGCGTTCGGCTCAGCCATTCCTTCGCAAGCCGCTGAGCTGCCGCCCGCTGGTATAGCGTCCACGAGTACCACGCCAAGACAACAGCGCCCCCAACGATGAGGGCGCTGCCGAGACAAATTAACAATCCCCGCTGTCGCATTGACAGCTCAAGCCAGAGACTTGTGACGCGCTGCGAATAAGGCTGCGATGCCGCCCCCTAACATGATCAGGCCAGTCATGAGTTCCAGGCCGGAATACCCACCGGTCTGGGGGAGAATCCGGTCGGCGCTGTTCTGGGTATCAGTGTCCTGTGCGAGTGGCGGGAGAAGGGCATCGTTCTGCGCGACAATTACTTTCTCTTCCACCGCGGCCGCTTCCGGGGCCGGCTTTTGTTCTTCAACCTGGGGCGCCGGCGGAACGCTCGGGGCAACCGTGGTAGCTACCGGAGCCGGGGTGGGCGCGGTATTCAGGCTTGCCTCCAGACTCTGCCCTTTGGGATAAACGAACGCGAAGCCTGCGTTGTCGCCGGGATAAAACCAGCTATGAATCGCTTCGGGACCGCCCGAGGGCCGCTCCTCGAGCTGGACGATAGGCGCGTCCGGCGTGGCTAGCCGGTAAGCGGGAATCGCGAGAACGGTCGTCACGAGTTTCTGGGCGCCACTTGCATCCTCGGACAAGATCTGCACGATGTGGCGATCGGACTCGCTATCAGCGAGCTTGAATACGTATTTCCCTGCCTCGAGCAGTTTCCCGGGAACTTGCACGGGCCCGCTGAACTCGATCTTGGTTTCCTTGTTCCACTCGTCCGCGATCGCTGGCGCGACCATCGAGCCCAGGAGCGCCAAAAATGCGCTCAGCCACAGTAAGTTGAATTTGATGTTCATTTTTCTTTCCTCTCGTTCATTAATTAAGGCGCGGTGGCGTCTGACCCACCGTTGTCACCTACTGAGAAGGCATTTGGACGGCCTGCGGCCAGACGCCGGCACGTTATTGAAATGGGTGGACTTGGAGGATTATCGAAAACCTGCTGCCGATGAAACGTAGCCGAAATGCTGGCAAGTGACGGCGAGCCGACATCACGCACTGCCGATCAAGACGCCGGTAAGAAATACCAGGATTCCGCCCAATCCGACTTGCAGAGCTGCCGAAAGGGCCGGTGTCTCCATGTAGCGATGCCGGACCCAAGATATGATCCCCAGTTCGATCACAACGACCAGCCCGGCGGCAGTCATTGCCGCCCTGAAATCTGGGATCAGGAATGGGAGCGTGTGGCCGATCCCGCCGAGGGCAGTCATGAGACCGCAAACGAATCCCCGGACCCAGGGATGACCGCGCCCAGTAAGGCTGCCGTCGTCGGACAAGGCCTCGGCAAAGCCCATGCTGATGCCGGCCCCGATGGATGCCGCCAGCCCGACCACGAACGCATCCCAACTGTTATGTGTCGCGAGCGCGGCGGCGAATACGGGCGCGAGTGTAGACACCGAGCCATCCATCAGTCCTGCTAACCCGGGTTGAACGATCTGCAACACAAACAGGCGACGGTTTGCCTCATCCTCTTTGTGTTTGACGTCCGGCCCCAGCTTATCCTTTTCGAGTTCTTCGGCTCGATTCTGGTGTGAGCGCTCCTCCTGAGCCAGGTTGTCGAGCAACTGCCGCAGCGTTGCGTCCTGCGCTCGAGCGGCTGCCTTTTCGTAGAAGCGGCGTGCTTCCACTTCCATCGCGCTTGCTTGGTTCCGGACCGTTTCAAGCCCGAGGGGCCGTACTAACCAGAACGGTCTTCGGTGCACGAAGCCTCTCACATCGTGCCGGCGAAAGAGCGGTATGTGGTCACCAAACTTCTCGCGAAAGAGCTGGATGAGCCGCCGCCGGTGGCTCGATTCCTCGGCGCGCATGCCGTCAAAGACCTCTGCCGAGGCCGGAAAGTCCTGGCGGAGCCCCTCGGCGAAATCTGCATAGATCCGCTCGTCTTCTTCTTCAAGAGATATGGCTAAAGCGAGAATTTCACGCTCGGAGAGGCTATCGAAATTGCGCATAGCAAGTTTGATGCACGAGACGGTCCACAGGAAGCGACTTATCAATTGCCGCAGGTCTTTGGCGAATCGGGTGGGCACTGCCGGGGTTTATACGCGACTGGTTACAGACCCGCCCAACGCGAGCATTCGATGGATGCAACCGGCTAGTCGAAATATCGACACAGCGTATTCGCTTAAGCTCTCATGCGGCTGCAACAAGCCGCGAACGATCGAATGGCTGCCACAGCAGTATGATGCACGAGAGCGACGACAAGGCGGGTGTGGTCCATTCGTGCCCCCTGGAGGGATACTCTATATGAGGCACGCTGATGTCGTCCGCGCGCGAGGACGCCATAACTGCGACATTCTGGAATTCGACCGTCGAGTTCGCTCGCCGGCGGTGGCGGGCCCAGACGTTACCGATGCGCGCCCAGAGGGCACTCAGCCCAGACGGCAATCCGAATCCGGTTTATTTTATTGTAATGGTGGCTTTTTCGTCGTTTTCCGGAGAAAGACTGGGACGGACGGATGAGCGGGATTGACGATCGACATTGGTCGTCTGATGGGCCGCACATGTCAGAAGCCGGACCCCAAGGACGCTGGCGTGCCGCCACACAATTTTTGTTTAGCGTCATCGGTCTGGCATTGATCACCTTTGCCGCCTTTCCGCTCCACCTCCAGCCCGGGGCGATCTCCCTTCTTTATCTAATCGTGGTTGTATTCGTATCTCTTAGGGCTGGCTTTGTTTCTTCAGTCGCGGTGTCCCTGATAGCGGTTTACTGCTTGCATTACTATTTTCTTCCGCTGTTCTCGTCGCCGGGAAGAAGAACCCGCTGGCCATCGTGGCAACGGCTACGTTCTTAATCACCGCTTGGGTGATTACCGCGATGGTGGCCCGAGTACGCAAATTGACAGAGGCCCAGCTCAGCTTGCGATTTGAAGAGCGCCTGGCCGAAAGAACCCGCATCGCTCGGGAACTGCACGACACGCTGTTGCAGAGTTTTCAGGGTTTGATGCTCCATTTCCAGACAGTAAACGATCTGCTCCCACCGGGCAAAGCAAAGGAAGCTTTCGACAAGGCTCTAGATCGTGCCGACCAAGCCATTCCCGAGGGTCGCGACGCGATTCAGAATTTACGTTCGTCCACAACCGTTACTAACGATCTCGCCCAAGCCATGACTGCTTTGGGGGAATAGCTCGAGTGCCCGGGTCGCGTCAGATGTCTCTCGATTAAAAGAATCCTTACGTAAGGGTAATTCATCTCAATATTAGACCTGGCAGAAGGCGCCGCTTAGGCGCCGCACAAAAGGAGCTACAACGATGATTCGGAGACTTTTCTCTACGGATGACAGCACCGCGACCCCGATTCTCAGAGTGGTACTGGGACTTGTCTTTTTCGCGCACGGAGCACAGAAAATGTTGGGCTGGTTCGGAGGCTTCGGCTTCTCCGGCACAATGGGCTTCTTCACCGGTCCCATGCACATCCCAGTTCCGCTCGCCTTCTTATCGATCGCGGCGGAGTTCTTCGGTGGTCTGGGGCTGATCCTGGGATTCCTCACCCGCATAGCAGCGTTCGGAATCGCGGTGAACATGCTGGTCGCGATTGCCATGGTACACGGCGCCTTCGGATTTTTCATGAACTGGAGCGGCGCGCAGAAAGGCGAGGGCTTTGAGTATCACTTGCTGGTGCTCGCGCTGACAGCGTTCCTGATGATTCGTGGGGCGGGGGCGTTTTCGGTGGATCGCGCCCTCACAGTCGCCAAGCCGTCTGCCGCGGTACAACGTGGTCTCGCGCATTTATGAGCACAAGCGCTCAAGTGCAGGCGCCTCGTCTTTGGATCGTCCTGACGAGGTGCCATCGCGCGCTGAGCCAAATAGCAGAGCGCAGCATCGCGGAAGCGGGATTGGGCCTGAGCGATTTCGCTGCGCTCGAAGCCCTATTGCATAAGGGTCCGTTGACAATTACCGAGATCCAGGCCAAGGTGCTGCTGGCCAGCGGCTCGATGACTGCGGCGGTCGACCGGCTCGAGAGGAAAGGCCTTGTAACCCGAAGTGCTACCCCAAGCGATCGGCGCGCGAAGGTACTGGAGCTCACGTCGAAAGGAAGGCGCGTCGTGGAGGCGGCCTTCCGGCGCCACGCTGTGGAGCTTGAGGCGGCCATGGCTGGCTTGAATGGCACGGAAAAGCGCCAGCTTTATGGCCTTCTTAAGAAGCTGGGCCTCTTCGCAGCCGCCACGCGGGCGGAGGCACGCAAGGATTCAAAGACAATCGCTCGTAAAAGGGAGGCTTAGAAAATGATACAAGTGCGAAAAAGTGAAGAGAGGGGCCACGTAAACCATGGATGGCTCAACACGTACCACACGTTCTCATTTGCTGATTTCTACGATCCGAAGTTCATGGGATTTCGGACGCTTCGTGTTATCAACGAAGACCGCGTGGCTTCGGGTCAGGGATTCGGGATGCACGGCCATCGCGACATGGAAATTCTGACCTATGTCCTCCAGGGCTCGCTGGCTCACAAAGACAGCATGGGGCACCAGGAAGTCCTGGGTCCAAACGAAATCCAAAGAATGTCGGCTGGCACTGGTGTGAGGCACAGTGAGTTCAATCCCTCCAGCACCGAGGCGCTGCACTTATTCCAAATCTGGATCGAGCCGGCGACGATCGGAACAAAGCCGAGTTATGAGCAGATCCGCTTTGATCCGGAGGAGAAGAAGAACAAGCTGAAGCGGCTGGCTGGACCGGAGGGCGGGAACGGCGCGGCTCGGATCAATCAGGACGCACACATGTTCGTGGCTGAGCTGGCGAAAGGGGTAGAGATCCCTCACTCCCTCGGCTCGAAACGCGCCGCGTGGGTGCACGTCGTTCGGGGAGCGGTTGCTGTGAACGGTATCGAAGTGCACGCTGGCGATGCCGCGGCTGTGAGCGGCGAAAAGAAGTTGGCGCTGACCGGGGTTGGTGCGGAGCCGAGCGAGATTCTGCTGTTTGATCTCGCTTGAACGCGATGAGATTATGAGCACACCTTTAATGCGTGCTGTGCAAGCAGTGAAGGCTTGCGGCGCCTTCGGGGTGACGAACATTCCGGTGCCGGAGCCTGGTCCAGGCTAGGTTCGGGTGAAAGTGCATGCGTGCGGCGTGTGCGCGGGTGAGAATGTTGCCCGGCTGGGGCTGCTTGGCGTTCAGTTGGCGCGCGTGCCCGCCACGAAATCGCCGGCGTGATCGACTCCACGGGCTCTGGTGTGAACGCGTGGAAGACGGGTGATCGCGTTGGCGTTGGTTGGCACGGCGGCAGGTGCTTTGTTTGCGAGTACTGTCGGCAGGGAGACTTCGTCAATTGTGTAGAGCGTAAGATCGTCGGCCTTTCCTACGACGGCGGCTATGCCGAATATATGGTGGCGCCACAGGATGCGCTGGCGCGGATTCCCGACGCGCTTTCTTTTGAGGAAGCGGGCCCGATGGTGTGTGCGGGCATGACCACGTTCAATTCCCTACGGCACTCCGGAGCACGGCCTGGTGATACGGTGGCGGTCCACGGCATTGGTGGCCTGGGCCATCTAGCCTTGCAGTTTGCTGACAAGATGGGCTTTCGAACCATAGCGATCAATCGAGGCCGGCCTAAAGAAGCGCTCGCTCGAAAATTGGGCGTGAACGAGTACATCGATAGCAATGAAAGCAGCGTCGGTGAAGCGCTAACGTGCTTGGGGGGGCGCCACCGTGGCAATCTCCACGGCAGGCTCCAGTCCCGCGCAAGTCGATTTGATCCGGGGCTTGAACCCCAATGGGCGTTTCGTAGTGATCGCCAGCGATCACCAGCCGATTCAGTTTTCGACGGACCTGCTGGTGTTCAACCGGCGTGTGGTCGCAGGGTGGTACAGCGGTCATGCGAGAGACAGCGAAGAAACCTATGGCTTTCGCCGCGCTCAAAGGCATACGTCCGATAGTGGAGAGGCAGCCCGCTCCCTTGCCTCGCGGGCTTTTCTTGGCGGCACGACGGATAAGGGCGCATCGAGTACGCTTTCCGGCGTTGTCTGGCTCGTAAACCGAAGCCCGCCGAAGCGTCCGAGTTGCTTACGTTCTTGCACAAGGAGACACAAAGATTCCGCCAGAGAGATTTGGATCCGTGGGACCTGTTGGGGGCAAACCCATCGATAGCTCCCCCTACTTCCCAACGGTCTCACTCCCGAAGAGCTTGCCGGCTGGACTGCGGTCTCTCGCGTTCTACTGAATCTGGACGAGACCATCACAAAGAACTAGCTAGGGGATAAAAAAAACCATGAATTGCCAGGATCATCTGTATCGTAAAAAGCAGCCGAAGGAAGTAGCCCGGCGCTGGTTCCTCGAACAGTGCGGCGTGGGGCTGGGCGCGGCCGCGTTCGGTCAATTGCTGGTCGAGAACGGTCTGGCGGCTCCCGCGAGCGCTGAACCCGCGGATCCTCTGGCTCCGAAACCTCCTCAATTTCCCGCAAAAGCCAAGCGAATGATCTATCTCTTTATGGCCGGCGCTCCCAGCCACCTGGAGCTTTTTGATTGTAAGCCTCAACTCGCCAAATTCGACAGAACACTACCGCCGGCTGACCTGCTCAAGGGATACCGGGCGGCCTTATTAACCCGAATTCGAAACTTCTCGGCCCGAAGTTCAAGTACGCCAAATACGGGCAGAGCGGTACGGAAGTCTCCGAAATCCTGCCGCACTTGTCGAAGGTAGTCGATGACATCGCCGTCGTTAAGTCCATGGTCACTGATGCGTTCAATCAAGCGCCCGGCCAGCTCTTGATGAACACCGGAACGAACCAGTTTGGAAGGCCCAGCATGGGCGCGTGGGTTACCTACGGTCTTGGCTCCGAATCGAAAGACCTGCCCGCATTTGTCGTTTTCAGTTCCGGCAAAGTGGGACCGAGCCGGCGGGGATTCATGCTGGGGCAGCGGATTCCTTCCCACCGTTAACCAAGGCGTGCAATTCCGCTCGAGCGGCGATCCTGTGCTTTACCTTTCCGATCCGCGCGGAACAAACGCGGCCCTTCAGCGAGATACGTTGGATTCAATCCGGCGCCTCAATCAAATCCCGAGATCTCGACACGCATCAATTCCTACGAGATGGCCTTCCGGATGCAATCCAACGCTCCGGAACTCATGGATTTGTCACGCGAGCCGAAAGAGATTCTGGAGTTGTACGGTGCCGAGCCCGGGAAACCGTCGTTCACCAACAATTGTCTGCTGGCGCGGCGCCTGGTGGAACGCGGCGTCCGCTTCGTCGAGCTCTATCACGAGGCCTGGGATCAGCACGATCATTTGGTGGAGGACATTCAACGCAACTGCAAGGATACCGACCAGGCCTGCGCGGCCCTCATACAGGATTTGAAACAGCGCGGGTTGCTCAAGGATACGCTTGTGGTCTGGGGCGGCGAGTTTGGCCGCACGCCCATGGTCCAGGGCGGCAGCAACGGCCGTGATCATCATCCAAATGCGTTCACTATGTGGGTTGCCGGTGGTGGCATCAAACCTGGGATCACTATGGGATCACTATCGGTGAAAGCGACGACCTTGGCTTTAACGTCACAACGGATGAGGTTCAAATCCACGATCTCCACGCGACCATCCTTTCAATTGTTCGGCTTCGACACAAGAAACTGACTTACCGTTTGCAGGGCCGGGACTTTCGTTTAACCGATGTGCAAGGCAACGTAGTGCAGAAGCTGTTGGTGTGAGCCACAGGAATGTGTTGCAACAGCGTTGAATTACCGCGCGGCTTCCTCCTGCACTAGCTTAGCTAGCGGGCCGGCTTGGGCTAAGGCCAGCGCAAGTGCCGGTGCAGGAATTCGAAAGTGCCTTTTCCATTGATCTCGTGCGGGCCGTTGAAGAACTCGATCGCGGTGTGGTCCGGCAGGCGCATCCGCGTATCGTAGAACCAGCGTACTTTGGCGTACTCGTAGGCGACCCATTCGTCCGGCGCCACCATGTCGTTATGTCCGCGCTCCACCATGAACGGTCTCGGCGCCATCAGCTTCGCAAGATCCGAGTAGTTGACGACGTTGGCAAAATCGAATTCCAGCATGTCGTACTCCGGCGTCAGCATGTAGCTGTAGGCCAAATCGGTGCTGGTGGTTTTCCAGACCCACTCGTTGAAATCGGCGGAACAGATGGACAGAGCGTACCCGTCCAGCAGGGGCGGAACGCGAACCGCCGTCTTGCCTCCATAAGAGAGCCCGTAAAAACCGATGCGCTGCGGGTCGGCAAAGGGAAGCGAAGCCAGCCACTCGAGCGTCCTCTGATGCTGCCCCAGCACAAATGAAAATAGAGCCAGCTTGACCGGGTGGCCCTTACGCTGAATGAGGCGAAACCGGTCCTCGCCGACGTATGGGTTTTGCGGAGCATAGGTAACGAAGCCCTGTTCCGCCAGCCTCACGGCGAAGCGCCGATAGTAACGTTCGTCGGCTTGCGGGTCGGCGACATCGGAAGCTCGCCCTTCCAGCCCATGCTGGCAAACCACCACCGGACGCCTCTCGCCCGGCTGGAGATCTTTTGACACAAGCAGAATGCCATAGGCGAACACGTCAGGCCAGACATCCAGCATCACTTCGTACCCGCGAAACTTTGGCTCATCGTAAATCAATCGCGTGCGCGGATTCGCCGGCAGGCTGGGGAGCGGCAGCCGCCCGATCACTTCGTCCCAAATGTAGTCGCGGTAGAAACGCGTGGTCTGGTTCCATCGTTCCGGCGATGACGAGTCGGCTTTCGACCAAAACTCGACGCGGCGAGCCGCCGACGTCTGGATCAGTCGTTGCGTGTAAATCACCAGTTGGGCGAATTGCCGGTGCAGGCGCCCGGCCGGGTCCACATGACGCCCGGCAGCTTCAGGCAATGCAACAGGTGCGCGAAGCGTGCCGCGAACCCCCAGCAGTTGGACGAACGCCTGTAGTGCGCCCTCGGAACCCGGCAGGCCACGGCCGTCACCGCTAAGGATCAACCGCAGACGCTGGCTGGCGTGCAACTCTGTGAAGTGCAGCCGCGCTCGTTCGACTTCGGCGCGCACGGAATCGAGCGGTGGGTCCACCAGCGTGCCGTTCGGCGTGGCGCCCCGGCGTTCCTGAGTAGGAGGCGGAGGTCCGGAAATGCGCACGCCGCGCGCTGCCTCGACGACGAGCGCGCGGGGAGCGATGAGGCTCGCCAGTTCCGCATCGCCGAACTCGCGCAGCAAACCCCATAAGTCCCTATAAATCGGCTCTTTCCACAGCCCCGTGCGCTCTTGGAAGTAGCCGCTGACCAGCGTGACCTCCACGCGCGGATCGAGCGCGGCGCTGTAAAGCGCAATCAGTCCGCCTTCTCCGTAGCCAACCACGCCGATCGGGACGGAGCGCTCCTCGTTACGCTTTGTGAACCAATCCACTGCCGCTAGGACCTTTTGCACTTCGTAGCCAATGATGTGACGCCCCACCTCGTACGCCATTCGGTAGATCCATTCGCGATGCGGCTGGTTAGTCATGCGAATTCCGGGAATGCCGGACCACGTGTCCGCCCGGTCAATAAGTACCGGAATGAGCACTTCACAACCGTTTTCCGCCAGGCGCCGCGCGTACTGTGCGCCTGCATCCACTCCCGGAACCATGCCAGCCAGCATTTCAGGGGGCCAGTCGGCATCCGGAACGGCGACAATTCGCGCAACCGGGCGGCTTTCAGGTTCGAGCAGCACGCCTTCACCATCGACGCCTTCAAATACCGGCCAACGCACGGCGTAGATTTTGTAACCTGAGCCGGAGCCGATTGCTGGCGCTTCCGGAGTCCTCGCCTCGAGCCGAATGTCCGTGGCCGGGAGTCGCTGGTCCACAGCGCCGATGATCGTTCTCAAGTGATCGCGGTTGGGTGCGACGGACTGGCCGTACAACTCGGCGGACCGGTAGTCCCGTTTCCAGAGCTTCTCGCGCGATTCAAGCGAGGCCAATGTAGAGCGATCGAGGTAACGATGGATGCCTTCCACCATCTGCGCCGCTACGTCGCCGCGTAGCTCGAGCGGTGCGGTGTGGTCGAGAAGCTGCGGCTGGCCGGGCGCGTTCCGCGCCAGAAACACGACACAAATGACCGCCCAACATTTGGATTTCTGATATCGCATGGAGTAACAACATACCGCACCTGCCAGCAGCCGTAAGCCAGGGGAATGAGGTGCAACAGCATTGAATCGAACAAGGGTTTGACGTGTGACGGTCAGGCTGGCGCCGGCGATCGACTGAAAGGTAGGCCCTATCAGCGGCGATCAGCTACCTTCCGGAACCGGAAGTTCTTGATGCGGCCGGAATTCAGCAAGAAGCCTGATATCTTGCCGGATTGATCCCGCTCGAAATGAAGATCGCCGTTGGATCCATCAAAGTAGTCCACGAGCGCCGGCCGGAGTTGCTGCGGTTTGGACTTTAACCGCTTCAACACCAGGCTACCGTTCTGTACCGTGATTCGATAGACCGGCTCGATCTCCTCGCTCACGTAGGATCCGGCGTATGCATTCAATTCGTCCGGGGTGGGCTGGGCTTGGATGGCTGGTTCGAAAATATCAGACGTTTCTTGTTCCGGCCCCCGAATGCTCAGGCGCCAGCGCGCGCCAGGCGCTACCTGGTCGAAAGTGAACGCCACGCCGAAGACAACCAGCAGAAAACGATTATCGGCCAACGGCGCCAATTCCAGGTGTTCTTCTTCGGACTCAGACAAAAACAGTTTTTGTAGGATCCGCAGGGGGCGCTCTTCGTCCTTTTTCCAATACAGACCCGCGTATTGCGACAGGCGTTCGTCCGGGACGGAAACGGGTTTGAGAGAAGATTCCAAACGAGTAGGCGGCGGCTCTTTCAATTCTCCGGCGAGATAGATGTCTGCGACCTTGCGCGTCAGTCCGCTGAGGTTGATCGCACCCTGGTTGCAAAAGCACGCGACTGAAAAGTGTTGCTGCGGAAAACGAAGGAGGTCGGCGCGGTATCCTGCGTCAGCACCACCGTGGTCGATGGTTGGGAGACCGCGATATTTGCCGTGGACGATGCCAAACGCGTAATCCAGCTCTTTGCCGCTCACCAGTTTGCCGCGCTGTAACTGTTGCGACACCAGCGCCGGACCGCCTACGCGCGGATGGTAGAAATTCTCGTCCCAATGCGCCAGATCTTCCACAGTGGTTAATAAGCTCGTGGCGCCCACGGTATCGAAATTCGTCACGCTAAGCCGATAGACGCCTCGGCCCTTACCCTCCACATACCCGTAGGCGATGTGCTTCACGATCTCGGCGTGGTCGTCGCGGAAGTGCGTGTTCGTCATACCGAGCGGCTCGAATATGCGGCTGGTGGTGAATTGGCGAAACGATTGATTGGTGATACGCTTCACGATTTGCGCGAGTAATGTGTACCCAGTGTTGCAGTAGACGTGCTTTTCGCCGGGTTGGAAGTTGAGATCTTTCTGGCGCGACATCAGCTCCATGACGTCGTCGTCGGTGATGAGGTCGAGCGAATAGCGCCAGCCGGCGAGGCCGAGCAACGACCACTGATCGCGAAGGCCGCTGGTATGGTAAATCAGATGCCGGATGGTGATTCGCGCACCGAAGTCCGGCAGCCCGGCGATGTATTTGTGGACGTTATCGTCCAGCGCGAGTTTGCCTTCTTGCGCTAGCAGTATGATGGCAGCCGCGGTGAACTTCGAGATGGAGGCGACGTGGAAGGCGGTTTTGGGCGCAATGGGGATGTCGTGATCCAGGTCGGCCATTCCATAACCACGTTTGTAAATGATCCGGCCATCCTGCATCACCGATAGCGCGCAGCCGGGAGACACAGTGGAATCCCACTTGGCGAAAACCTTGTCGGTCTGGTCACGGAGGCTGCGGGAGCCGGCGCCTGGGTCGGGCTCGGCGGCGGCATTCTTGCCAAACGACAAAAAACGATCCTCGTTCCCCGTGCCATCGCTTTACTGATCGCGGCAGGCGGCGTGACGACGCTCATTTTTGGCAGCAGAGCACCCCGAACTTGATTCTGGACAGAACTGTCGCTGTTCGCTTGCGACGGCAGAAGCGACCGATTGCAAATCAGTAACGCTAAATGACGGCCCGCTCGGAAACGTAGAAGTCTTCATCCCTACTGCACGCTTGAATGAGCGCTGGTACGCATATGCTATTCTTCCCGAAGTCACATGCGCCTTCTTGCCACCGCGCTGGCTTTGATTCTCTGCCTGGATGCTCGAGCGGGAGACTGGTCGCGGTTTCGCGGGCCGAACGGATCGGGAGTGGCCGACACCGCCGGCCTTCCGGAAAAATTCGGCCCTGCAACCAACGTCATCTGGAAGACAAACCTGCCTCTCGGACATTCTTCGCCCGTACTCATTGCCGATCGCGTGTTGCTCACCGCGGTCGATCGCGACAAGCTCTTCACGTTCTGCCTGAGCCGTGACACCGGCAGGATTCTCTGGCGCCGCGAATGCCCGCGCGCTCGCATTGAGCGGCTTTACCACCTCAATACGGCAGCGTCGCCGACCCCGGTGACGGACGGCGCAAGGGTCTATGTTTTCTTCGGAGATTTCGGCTTGATCTCCTATGGCTTGGATGGCGGCGAACGGTGGCTCACTCCGCTTGGGCCCTTTCGCAACTTCTACGGTATGGGCGCATCACCCATCGTGGTGGATGACAAAGTGATTCTGGTTTGCGACCAATCAAGTGGGTCGTTTGTGATTGCACTCGACAAGCATGATGGGCGCATCCTATGGAAGCGGGCGAGACCCGATGCGTTGAGCGGTCATTCGACGCCGATCGTCCGCCGCCCGCAACAGGGTCCCGTCGAGATCATCGCTCCGGGATCGTTCCGCGTGGACGGGTACGCGGCGGAGACTGGCGAGATCGTCTGGTGGGCGAGCGGCCTCGCTTCGGAGATGAAGTCAGGTGCGGTGCTGGATGGTGACACCGTATACGTGAGTGGCTTCAACACGCCGGAGAATGATCCCGGCCGCCAGGTGCACATTCCGCCGTTCGAAGAGCTGCTGGCTGCGCACGACAAAGACAACGACGGCCGGATTTCGCTCGCCGAGGTTCCCGACGAGCATACGAAGATGATGTTTCCGTTCATCGATCTCGATCAGGACGGATTCGCGAGTGCCGCCGAGTGGAAGACATACATCGCTACCATGGCTGCTGAAAACGGGCTGCGCGCGCTGCGTCTGGGCGGACATGGCGACATAACCGAGACCAGCCTGCGCTGGAAGTATCAGAAGGCGGTTCCGCAGTTGCCGACAAGCCTGCTTTATCGCGGCGTGCTGTACATGATTAATGACTCGGGTGTGCTGACCACACTCGACCCCGCCACGGGCGAGGTGCTCAAGCAGGGACGCTTGCGCGGTGTGGCCGATCACTACTTTGCATCGCCCATTGCGGCCGATGGAAAGGTCTTCATCGTGAGCCAGGCGGGAGTGGTGACAGTGCTCAAGGCCGGCGCCGAACAGGAAATCGTTTCTGTCAACGAGCTCGATGACGAATGCTACGCCACACCCGCTATTTCCGATGGCCGGATTTATATCCGCACGCGCAGCACCTTGTACTCGTTTGGCCGCCAGCCCCAGAATTGATCAGGAAGAGAAGGCAAAAATGTCTGTTCAGATGACGTGTTCGAAAACGATGCTCGTCGGCATCTAATCTGGCCGCCCCTCGCGCGCGTGGTTGTCGCCCTCCTTCCGAAAACCGCTGGAGGACAACGAAAAAGAATCGTTCTATAAGGATGAAACCCTTTGAACGCTAATCACGTGATGACGATGTGGCCGGATTGTGAGACGCGGGCCACGAACGGTCCCGGCAGGGAATGGAGGACTTTGCAAATCCGTGAGAGTGCGGTCAGGAAGACCGCTGCGATTTCGATGCCTCGGAGATTGCCTGCGGTAAGGACGAACACTCTGGCTTTGCTGGCTCTCAGTGCGGCGATCTCAAGCGGACGATAGCGCATCTGAGGCGACCCCGCCGTCCACAGCGAGTGTGCAACTCCTCCGCTGTTGCCAGGGCAAAGGAAACATAAAGTGATTTTGCGAAACAAACCCTCTCCGATTCTGGTGATCGCGGGTAATTGACCGGCTCCGGACTTCCGGGGGAGTTTGGGCTTCCACTCTACGGAACGGGCCTCAGACGCGCAGTGGCGCTGTAATATGCCGGATCGCATGCCAAGACTACGCATTAGTACGCATTAGAGTGAAGGCGGCAGCCCCGGTGTTGGCGATTGAAGTGGTTTCCGGTAGGGCCGTTTACCGTTCCCGATCTCGTTCAACGGCAGTCACGGGGGGCATCGTCGTCGAAATAGTGGGCAGCCTCAATTTCGGCGGCCCTTGGCGTCATAATCAGGCAGAAGGGGGCCATGTTAGTTAGCGCTGTCGCTGGTCTTTGCGATCGCTTCCGGGAGCACGGCCTTCGCGGCTACTCGGCGAGGGAGGTCTACTACCATGGTCCTTTGACACCCCTCAATATCGTGCCTACGTTTGACAAAGGCCACGTGATTGTCTACGACGCCGGAGGCGTCACCGTGTACGCGGCGGGCGGTTCGCTCGCGTGCAGCGTCACTGCACATGCGGAAGGCGCGCGCATGCCAACATTCTGAATGGCTCAGTAGATGCCGATGGAACGCTGGTGGCGGCCATCGCATATGAGGCCATCGCGTATGACCCCGGTAAAGGGCACCGCTGGGGGCATTGCTTCATTCGACCGGACTGGAGCCCAGATGTGTTTCTTCGACACCGGCGAATACTTGCCAACTCAGATTTGCGTTGGCCCGGACCACTCGATCTGAACTCTGGGATGGCGATGGCCAGGCAATACCAGCGAGGACGACTATTTTGTTCTTCGGAATCATTCGCTCGCGGGACAGGAGATTGGAGCGTTCCTTCCGCGATCGTCGTTCGCGCCCGAACCCGATCCGGTAGGTCCCTGTACTGGAGCCTGGCAGCTTCGCGATTGCGAACGGTCGAGTCGGTGCGCTTTTGTATTGATTTTATCGACGGTGCTGAAGGCAAAACAGCAGTTCAGGGCAATGCATGAGTGGATCGAAACTGATCTCAAGCTCAAGGGCAAAGAGGCCGGCCGGTGGGATTTCGATGCTGGCCGGGACCTGTTTGCATTTAATCAGAGCGGGGCTTTTTATGGGTAAGGCGACGATATCGCGGTATTCGATCGCTCGACGAACGGTTGGCATCCGGCCGCGGGAATGCCCGCCGGAAATCTCCTTGGCGCGGATGGAGACAATCTGGTGTTCTACATGAAGGACGGAAGCACGGTGCGTTGGGTGCTGGTAAGCCAGTAATTTGGCGCCGCCTGAACTTCAGGCTGAACCGGAATCGCCGGCATTAGCGGCATTTCCGGGATCGTCGCATCTCCGCCGGTGTGACCCACGCCCAATCACCTCTCCAATCAAACTTTTCACCGCCCCGGGTCAACCACATCCCCTGCCAAAGCCGGCCTCCACACGAATCCCGCCCGTTACTATGAGGCAACCCGCCGCCCACAGCGAGTGGGCAACTCCTCCGCTGTTGCCAGGGCTAAGGAAACATAAAGTGATTTTCCGAATAAAAAGTGATTTTGCGTGAATAAACAAAACCAATTCTTCCTCAAGCTCAAGAAACCAAGTCACATCTATCCGCCAATTCCGTGGCGCAGTCTTCAGCCAGTCTTCAGCCTGCGATTTCTCCTTGACAGGAACACAGGAGTTGAGTCAAAAGCGTCCACTCGAGTTATGAATTTTGCGGAACAAAGCCCATTACCGCCCCCGACCTCATTGGTGCAGACCTTCAGCTCAGCCGCCAACTTTTGATCCTCCCAACGCGGGACCAATGATCCTCCCAACGCGGATGACGAGAACTTGTAATTGGTCAAGTGCGGCACAGGTGCGCCCCTGGCCGCAATCAAAGACTCCGCGGACGTAGAATGGAAGAATTCCGTAAATTGAGGTTAAGGAGTCACACGCCATGCTGCGTCCCGTTGCATCCACACTGCTGTTGCTGTCTGCGGCTGCCCTGTGTTTCGGGGAGTCGGATAAGCCCCTGCTGCTGCAAAAGCCCACTTTGAGCCGCACGCATATCGTATTTGCCTATGCGGATGATCTCTGGAGCGTCAGCCGTGACGGAGGCGAAGCGATTCGGCTCACTGCCGGCAGCGGTGCGGAAACCGATCCCATCTTTTCGCCCGACGGCACGCAGATCTTGTTCAGCGGTGAATACGATGGCAATGTGGATGTTTTTATCATTCCGTCGGAAGGCGGCATTCCGAAACGTCTGACATACCATCCTGCGCAGGATCGGGCGGTCGGCTGGTCACCCGATGGCAAGCGAGTTCTGTTCCGTTCCACGCGCGACAGCTACTCGCGTTTTCGGCGCCTGTATACGCTGCCGGCCGATGGCAGCGGACTGCCCGAGCAGGTACCTCTCCCCATGGCCGAAGAAGGATCGTACTCCGCCGACGGTTCGCGCCTCGCATATGTCCCGCTTCCTCGCGCCTTCCTGACCTGGAAGCATTATCGCGGCGGCCAAACCGCGCCCGTCTGGATCGCCAATCTCGCGGATTCAAGTATTGAAAAGCTGCCGCGTACGAATTCGAATGACTTCAACCCTATGTGGGTTGGCGATCGTGTTTATTTTCTTTCGGACCGTAATGGGACCATAACGCTGTTTGCGTATGACGTTGGATCGAAGAAAGTCAGCGAAGTGATCCACAACACCGGTTTGGACATCAAGTCGGCTTCAGCCGGGCCGGGCGCCATTGTCTACGAGCAATTCGGCGACATTCACCTTTACGATTTGAAGACCGGCAAGACCAAGAAGGTTGAAGTTCACCTGGCCGGCGACCTGCCAGAAGTTCGTGCGCATTACGAAAAGGTCGCTACCAAGATCAATAGCGCTGCCATCTCTCCCACGGGCGCACGAGCCGTTTTTGAAGCACACGGTGAAATTCTGACTGTTCCCGCCGAAAAAGGCAGCATCCGAAATCTCACCAATACCACCGGAGCGGCTGAACGAGATCCGGCGTGGTCGCCAGATGGCAAGCGCCTCGCCTACTTTTCAGACGAATCCGGCGAGTACCAGCTTTATATTCGCGATCAATATGGCATGGGTGACGTGGAGAAGATCAAGCTGGGAGATCCCGCTAAGTTTTATTACTCACCCACGTGGTCGCCCGATGGAAAGAAAATCGCTTACACCACGCGCCTAACCCTTTGGTTTATCGACCTCGAAAAGAAAACTTCCGTGCAGGTGGACGCGGACACCTATGACTCCCCTTACCACGACTTGAATCCCTCCTGGTCACCCGACAGCAAATGGCTGGCTTATACAAAGCTGCAGAAGAACCATCTGCGCGCGGCTTATCTGTACTCGATCGACAGCGGAACCTCGCATCAGGTGTCGGATGGGATGAGCGACGCGGAGTACGCACAGTTCGATAAGAACGGGAAACATCTCTACTTCACCGCCAGTACAAACCTTGGCCTTTCTACCGCATGGTTGGATATGTCGAGCTTGGATCGCGACGTCACGCGCAGTGTCTATGTGACAGTGTTGAACAAGGATCTTCCCTCGCCACTGGCTCCGGAGAGCGACGAAGAGAAGGGCGACGAAAAAAAAGCGGATGAAGCCAAAGATGCGGACAAGAAACCGGACGCGGAAAAGGACGCCAAGACCGATGCGAAGGCCGCCGATGTTAGTGCCAAGGACAAACCCAAAGAGCCGGTGAAAGTCAAAATCGACATGGCGAATATCGATCAGCGGATCCTGGCGCTGCCGATTCCCGCACGCGATTACCGCGGGATGCTGGCCGGCAAAGAAGGCATCTTGTTTCTGGTTGAGAACCCGCCTGGGCCTAGTACGCCAGGCCCGGAGACGGTCATTGTCCACAAGTTCGAGCTCAAGACTCGGAAGACCGAGAAACTGGTGGAAGACGTCCGCAGTTTCGATGTTTCCCGCAACGGCGAAAAGATGCTGTTCCGGCAAGGTGAAAAATGGACTATTGTGGCGACTTCCGGAGCTCCGAAATCCGGCGACGGCATACTGAAGACCGACGACATCGAAGTGCGGGTCGAGCCGCGCCAGGAGTGGAGCCAGATGTACCGCGAGATTTGGCGCATCGAACGCGACTTCTTCTACGATCCAGGTCTGCACGGTTTGAATCTTAAAACAGCAGAAGCAAAATACGAGCCTTATCTGGACCGCATCGCGAGCCGCGCCGATCTCAATTATCTGTTTCAGGAGATGTTGGGCAATATCACCGTGGGCCACATGTACGTAGGCGGCGGCGCGACGCCAACCGTGAAACATGTGAAAGGCGGCCTGCTGGGCGCCGATTATAAAATCGAAAATGGCCGGTATCGTTTTGCCAAGGTTTACAGCGGAGAAAATTGGAACCCGCAACTCCGCGCGCCGCTGACAGAGCCGGGCGTCAATGTTACCGCCGGGGAGTACCTGCTTGCGGTCAATGGACGCGACCTGACTGCCTCCGATAATCTGTACAGCTTCTTCGAAGGGACGGCGGGAAAGGCCATTGTGCTGCGCGTCGGTTCCGATCCTGGCGGCAAGGGCTCGCGCGAAGTCACCGCTGTTCCCATTGAGGATGAATTCAGTCTGAGGAACCGCGCGTGGATGGATGACAATCGCAGGAAGGTCGACCAGATGAGCGGCGGCCGCGTGGCCTACGTGTACCTGCCCAACACAGCCGAGGCCGGCTACACCAACTTTAATCGCTACTATTTCGCGCAGGTGGGGAAGGAAGCCGCAGTCATTGACGAGCGTTTTAACGGCGGCGGCGACGTAGCTGATTATATGATTGATTACTTGAAGCGGCCGCTGATGAGTCTCTGGACTACTCGAGAGGGCGCCGACTTCACCACTCCGCAGAATGCTATCTTCGGACCCAAAGTCATGGTGATTAACGAATTCGCGGGGTCCGGCGGTGATGCCTTGCCGTGGATCTTCGGATTTCCGCGACTTATCGACGGCGGATTTGTAACGGCCCCGAACCTGGCGTTCTACAGCCCGACTGGCGAATGGGATGTCGAGAACCATGGAGTGCCGCCGGATCTCGAGGTTGAATACGAACCCGCGGCCGTGCGTCAAGGCCACGATCCGCAACTCGAAAAAGCCGTCGAAATTGCGCTGGCCCAGCTCAAAAAGAATCCGCTGCCGCATTATAAACGGCCGCCCTACCCGAACTACCACCGCAATCAGGCGGTATCAGCGGCAGGCAAGTAACAGAGCGCGCTCCGTATTCACGTTGTCGAACTTGTCGAGGCCCTGCTTCAGAGAATAGCGGGGCCCTGATTCCGCCGCCGGCATGCGATAATTGCCGCCGTTCTAGAATAGAAAGAGCGACGTGACCACCAGAACCTTCTACATCGAGAGCTTCGGCTGCCAGATGAATGCGCATGATTCAGAGAAAGTCATTGGCACATTGATTTCGAAGGGCTACACGCAGGTCGATACGCCTGAGAAAGCCGAGCTGGTTCTTTATAACACCTGCAGCATTCGCGACAAAGCTGAACAAAAGGTCTTCCACCGTCTTCAGCAGTTCAAGCGCGACGCAGGAAAGGGCAAGGTCTTTGGTGTGCTCGGATGCGTGGCTCAACAGGAAGGCGAGAAGATTTTCGATCGCGCTCCGCACGTCAGCCTGGTAGCGGGCTCCGCCAGTTACTCGAAGCTGCCGCAGATGCTGGTGCAGCTCGAGTCGGGAAACCGGCGCGTCACGGGACTCAGTCTCGACACAGACGAAACTTTTGACACGCCCTTCACGCGGCGTGATAACCCGCACCGCGCGTACATGACAATCATCGAGGGCTGCGACAAATCCTGCGCGTATTGCGTGGTCCCGTTCACGCGTGGCCCGGAGCGCAGCCGTACCAGCGCCAGTGTCATCGCCGAAGCGAGTCAACTGGCTGCAAACGGCTATACCGAAATCCAGCTTCTGGGCCAGAACGTGAACAGTTATCGGGATCCCTCGCCGGTGGGTTGGGATTTTGCCACGCTATTGGCGCGCGTCGCCGAGGTTCCCGGAATCCGCCGAGTGCGCTTCACTACTTCGCATCCGCGCGATTTCGTCAAGGGCATCGTGGATGCCATTGATGCCAACTCCGTGCTTTGCGATCACGTTCACCTGCCGGTGCAGTCCGGCTCGACGCGTCTGCTGCGGCTCATGGATCGCTTGTACACGCGCGATGAGTACCTGCGCAGAATCGAGTGGCTCAAGAACGCGCGCCGCGATATTTCGATCACCACCGACATCATCGTCGGCTTTCCCGGTGAGACGGAGCAGGATTTCGGGGAAACAGTCTCGCTACTCGATCAAGTCGAGTACGATTCGATTTTTGGCTTTAAGTATTCACGGCGTCCGAACACGGCGGCGCTGGCTATGGGCGACCAGATCCCGGAAGAGGAGAAGACACGGCGTTTGATGATCGTGCAGGAGAAGCAGCGGGCTATTCAGATCCGCCGGAACTCGGAGACTATCGGCAGCGTGCAGGAGGTGCTGGTGGAGGGCCGAAATCAGGCGCTCGGACAATGGATCGGCAGAACTTCCCAGAACCGCACGCTCAATTTTGTACGTTCTGTAGCCGACAGCGAAGCACTCATCGGAACGTATTTACCGGTGCGAGTCACGCGCGCGGGTCCGAACTCGCTCGTTGGCGAGAGTATGGTGTAATGGTTGCGGGAGGAGGCGCTGGTATGGAAGTCGAGATGAAAATTCGCGGGCTGATGATGGACCCGGCCACGAACATGCCCATCGTAATCCTGAAAGATGTCAACAGTAACACGGTGCTTCCTATCTGGGTTGGAATTTACGAGGCGAATGCCATTGCCTTGGAAATAGAAAAAGTCTCGACTCCCAGGCCCATGACCCACGATCTGATCAAAAGTGTTTTACTCGGCCTTCGCACAGGCGTTCGCAAAGTTGTAGTCAATGAGCTCAAAGAGGACACGTTTTACGCACTGATCTGGTTGGAACGCGAGGGAGAACTGATTTCGGTGGATTCCCGCCCCAGTGATGCGCTGGCACTGGCGCTGCGGCTCGATTGTCCGATCTACGTTGAAGATACCGTTCTCAAAAATTCAAAACTGGCCGCGGCAACGTCAGACAAAATCAATAACGAGGAGTTGAGGCGTTGGCTCGAGGGCCTGAGCGACGAGGATCTTGGCCGCTATAAGATGTAGTTGCTCGCTACGTCCAGCCATCGCTCGGTTTCGTCGTTATCAGCTTTAACCACCCCTCCTGTGGTAGCGCCGCGACGGGCAGTCCTCCCTGCCAGACAGAAAGCTGAAATTCCAACGGCTCCCCTGGTTCCACCGCGATAGAGTGGAGAGGCACACCAATCTCCAGCACCTGGTGGAAGACGGCTTCCGCCTCCTCCAGAGCGGCACGCGCTTTTCCGCCCTCCAGGTATACCTTGAACGGCGGACACACCAGGGCCCGCACACACTGGAAACGGATGCGGAGTTCGATTGCTGCAGTGATTTCTTCGGGACGTGAGTGGAAGTCCAGGCGCATGTAGAAACGAGCGCCATCGGTTCCGTAATAAATTTCGTGGATCAGGACCTGGCTTCCGTGCATGGCTCCGAATCGTGGATCGGTGCGATAGATGCCGGCGCCCAGCCACTCGAAGTACGAAGTCACCTCGCCGTCGATCAGGGGTTGAATCAAGCCGGTCGGATCGAGATGAAACTCCGGAACGGAAACCTTGAGGATAGATCGCGAAAGTTCTTCCGGTGGAACTTGCCCAAGCGCTCGGTAAACATTGGCCAGATGGCTGCGAAAGAGCCGGTCGAAATCGGGACGATTCGTTGACTCGTGCTCCGGCCCATACCACCAGCACCAATCGCTGCCCTCGGCAATCAACAGCTCCTCGAGAGCCAGATGTTTTTTGTCTTCAGGCACGTCGCTCGCACGGTCGTAGGTTTCGCGCGCCTGGAGCAAATAATCCCAGGCTTGATTATCTTCCTCCGCGCCGATCCAGATATCGAAATTGGCATTGATCCAGGAGCCCGGAAAGATGTGGTCGATGGGTTCTGGGTCTATACGCGCGAGGGCCTCAGAGACGGTTACAGCCGCCATCAGCCGATCATCCGCAATACGGCGATAAAGTTCGCGCAGGAACGGACGCCCGTTCCGATCGAAATACTCCCACGCGTTTTCACCATCCAGAATGATCGGCACCAGCGCATTTCGCCCCTTGGCCATGACTCCCCGGCAATTCTCCCGGATGCGATCCAGAAAATCCTGGGCCGCTTCCCGCGGGTTCATGCGCGAGTAAACGAAACCGATCAAGTCGCTCAGAAAATGATCCCGGAAAATGACGCGCATCTCACGGCCGTCCTGCGACCACTTGTATGGGCGGTACAAGCCGTCAATGCCACTCGACCGGCCCAACGTTCGGTCAAGCACTCCGCTGTCGGTAGCCGCCCACTGAAAGCCACTTTGAGCCGCCAGCCGGAATGCTTCATCCGACACCGAACCCTCAGACGGCCACAGGCCCAACGGAGCAACACCAAACTCGGTTCCGATGTACTTATGCGCCATCTCAAGCTGCCGCTGCGCGTCTTGGGGGTACCGAAACTTGTGGGGCAAGGTGACGCCCGGGTGCGCAATCGAGGCCACATCGGAATCGCAAAGAAGCGGCAGAATGGGATGATAGTAAGGCGTGGTCGAGATTTCGATCTGGCCCGAGTTCGCAGCCTGGTGATAGGCCGGAATGACGCGCCCCAGAATTTCTCTCTGTTTTCGCGCCATCAGAGCCTGGTCGTCCAGGTTGAAGTTGCGGCCCTTTTCCACCAGCCCGCGCACCTCGGCGTCATTTTCCAGAAATTCCTCGTCAAACCAGGCGATCTGCGAGAGCACCTGGAGATCCCGAATTTCCTGCGTTGCGAATGCCAGCCTGGCATAAGACAAATCCCGTTGCGCGCGTCGTGCGTCGTACAACTCGCCGTAGCGCGTATAACGATTGATCATGTGCTGTGGATGAGCGAGGAAAAAATTTTCCAGAATCAAGTCCCGCTCGCCATCAGTCAGTCCTTCGGCCGATTTGACGGCGCATTCAAGAAGCGGATCGCGCGCCTCCCCCGCCGCATACTCGGCGACTTGCACCATCATCGATGGCACAAGATTGAACGTCTGACGGACGCTTGGAAATTCCTCGAGCAGCCGCACCATGCCGTAGTAATCTTTGAGCGCGTGAAGCCGCGTCCACGGTAGCTTGTACTCGCCCGTGATTAGGTCCTTGTAAAACGGCTGATGCATGTGCCAGAGAAAGCACAAATAAATCTGGGGCATGAGGTTCTTAATTCGAGAAGTAGCTGCGAGTCGGCGGAGGCGGCGTGGACTGGCCGCGAATCGCCGACCATAGGATGTCGTTCAGCTCGTCATCATCAATGCGATCTTCCTGGCTGAAATCCATGCGCCCGGAGCGGGCCGCGGTGGCTGCTTCTTTCGGGTTCCGCTCGTTAAGTGGGACACGCGGTTTCTCCGCGGTGTATGCGGTTGTATCGGGAGACGGTTGAAACGCCGCGAACATGGGACGCGCTGCCGCGTCGAATTGCGTCATAGGGTTCAGGCCCAGAATCAGTTCGATGGTGCGCAACATTGACGTGGTGTTGTACATGCTGCTGTCGACCGCGCGCCGCTTCACATATGGCGAGATAACGAACGCCGGTGACCGATGCGAGTCCACGTGATCCGGGCCGTTTTGCGCATCATCCTCCAGAACGAAGATGGCTAGATTGGGCCAGAAGCGGGAATGCGAGATGGCTTCTACAATCATGCCCAGGGCGTAATCGTTATCAGCGACAGATGCAAGCGGGGCGATCTTTTCGGGAGTCGTTCCGGACGTATGGTCGTTGCCCAGGCGCATGAACATGAGCTTCGGCATCTGGCCGGATTTCTCAAATTCGGCAAGGTCTTGCAGAAAAACTTTGGCGCGCTCCACGTCCGGATAATCGAGGTCGAAACCGCGGTAATGCGGGTTGGTTACCGAACGCAGCACTGGATCGCGGACCGACCCAACCTGAGTGCCATCCTCCGCGGGTGTTTTTCGGTTATTGACGAAATACCCGTAATTCGCCATGCTGACGTGGGCCACGGCGGCGTTCGTCCAAAGATAACCGGCGGGTGGAAGAGCGGTGGCCTCCTGCCCCTCGTAGTCGTAAGTTTTACGCCGGCCGGCATAACTATTGGGCCACATCTTCTGCACGTAATCGGAGGCGATGGCGGCGGTAGACCAGTTATGGCCATCCGCGCTCACATCGGAGTTCACGTAAAAATTGTCAAGCAGAACAAATTCTCGCGCCATCTTGTGATGATTGGGCGTGATGTTTTCGCCGAATAGCACGAGCGAGGGATCGCTGTTCCCCTCTTTCATGTCGCCGAGCACCTGATCATACGTGCGATTCTCTTTGACGATGTACAGGACATGTTGGATTGGCGATGCCGTGCCAGGATGGTTTGGTATTGGTCCAGCGGTCCCGATGCCCGCATCATCGAGCCGGACATCGCGATACGGTGTGTTCTCCAGCACGGTTCGCGAGTATTCGCGCAAGCGATCTTCATTCAGAGCTTCGACGAACGATATGCTGCCCGTTTGAATCCGTGCCACGTATTCCACGGCCTTCGCGCCAAGGTGCACGGGCTCGGGCCTGCGAGACGGATTCGGGCCTGAGGGATTCGGAAAGGATCGCGCTCCACGGCCGTTCACCACGACCAGGCGTCCATCACTCAGGCTATGTACCGCCGTGGGATACCAGCCCGTCGGAATGAAACCGAGCACCCGGCTGCGGTCTGCGGATACGTCCGCTACAGCTACGGCGTTGGCATCGGAACAGACCGTGTAGAGGCGGTTGCCGTCTGGGCTAAGAGCCAGCGCGCTGGGGGTCATGCCCACTGGCTGTCGCGGTGTCAGCGAAACGTTGATACTCTCCACCAGTTGCAATTCCTTGCTCTCGGAAATGCCAATCACATAAACGTGATTTGTATTCGCCGCTGCGGCGAAGAGTCGTGAGACCCAGCCGGTTTCCCCTGCCGGCGGCTCGTTTTTGCCGGCCCGCCACACCATGTCGGTGGGATGCGGACCCAGACGAATCGAAGTGATCAGACTTCCAGTAGCGGTGTCATAGTGTCCAACCGAGCCATCGGTCCAATGTGACACGAAGAAAGATTTGCCATCGGGATGAAAGAGAATGCGATAGGGTCGGCGCCCGGTCTTGACGTGTTCAATGACCATTCCCGATTGCGGATTGATGACCACCAGCGAGTCATGGTACAGATCGGCTGCGTAAATGAGCCGCCCGTCCGGCGTGAACGCCACATCTCCGATGAAATCCTGCGGCGTGCGCTTTTCAGGCGGCGCCACCGTGAAGGTGCGCGCGGGTTGCAGTTTGCCCTGGTTGAAGGTGAACTCGAAAACCGCGGCTTGCGATCCTCCACCGGCATAAACACGATCGCCCTTCGGTGAAAAAGCGAGCCCAAGCCAACCGTCAGCCACTGGAACGCGCGCAGTCTCTTGCTCGGTAGTAAGGTCCACTACGCTGATGGACGGTGGTCTGTATCCGCCGTTCAGCACCAGCAGATAGCGGCCGTCGCGCGAAAGTGCCGCCGCCATCGGAAACGTATCGACCGCGACCTGTTTGCCGGCGGGCGCGAGGCGCCAACCGCTGTTCAGCAGAAAACCGCCGCCCGTTAATGGTCCCACCCGTTCTGGGAGAGCAGGCTGGGAGGAAATCAAGCTAGCGCTCAGGATCACCAGCAGCGCCGCAAGGCAGACGAACAAAAATGATTTCACCGGATGCGCATCACTCCACGTATTTTTGTGCGATTGGAAAACGCCGGCCGATACCGAACGCTTTAGTCGTTACTTTCAGACCAGGGGCGGCTTGTTGCCGCTTGTACTCGTTGCGGTCGACTTTGTTGATGATGTCCTTGACCAAAGCCAGCGGCACGCCGCGTTCGGTCGAAATTTGTTCGGGCGATTGGTAATCCTCGACATAGGCGCGCAGGATGGGATCGAGCACGTCATAGGACGGAATGGAATCGGTGTCCTTTTGATCAGGCCGCAACTCAGCCGAGGGCGGCTTCTCGAAAACCGATTCAGGAATCACGCCGGGATGCCGCTTGTTGGCGACGCGCGCCAGTGAATAGACCAGAGTTTTCGGTACATCGCTGATCACAGCGAGACCACCACACATGTCGCCGTAAAGTGTGCAGTAACCCACCGCCAGTTCGCTCTTGTTTCCCGTAGTGAGTACGATGGCGCACCACTTATTGGACAGTGCCATCAAAGTGACGCCGCGCAAACGCGCCTGGAGATTTTCTTCCGTCACATCGCGCTGCGCGCCTGCAAACAAGGGATCGAGGCCCTCCAGAAATTTTTCATACACCGGCGTAATCGCCGCCATCTCAAACCTGATGCCCAGATTTTGCGCCAGGCTGCGGGCGTCAGTGATGCTGCCGGGAGAGGAAAACGGGCCGGGCATGCCGACGCCCACCACGTTCTCGGGTCCAACCGCATCGGCCGCAATCACGGCCGTGAGCGACGAATCGACGCCGCCGCTCAAGCCCAGCAGTACCCGTTTGAATCCGCACTTGCGAATGTAATCACCGGTGCCCAACACCAGCGCTTGGTAGGCGGCTTCACATTCATCAGGCAGGTTCTGGCGCAAGTCGCCATGCCTGTTATCGAAATCCACAAACGTCAGGTCCTCACGAAATGACGGGGCGCACGCCAGCAAGCGGCCGCTTGCGTCCATGGCGAAGCTGGTACCGTCAAAAACCAGCGAATCATTGCCACCCACCTGATTCACGTAAACCACCGGCACGTTGTGATGCAGGGCGGCCGCGCTGAAAATCTGTTTCCGCAGAGCGCGCTTTCCCATGTGATAGGGCGAGGCGTTGATGCTGATGAGCAATCGGCCGCCGGCGGCAATCAACTCGTCCACCGGATCGCGCCGGTATAGTTGACGCTCCCAGAATTGCTTATCATTCCAGGCGTCCTCGCAGATTGTGACTGCAACTTTGGACTGGTTGAGAGTCAGGAGCTGCTGGCTTTCGGCAGGCATGAAGTAGCGCGCTTCGTCGAACACGTCGTACGTGGGAAGCAGCATTTTGGTCTGCCGAAAGACGATCTCTCCTTTCGCCAGGACCGCCGCGCTGTTGGTGGCGCGCTTGCCCGCCGGAGAGTCCGACCTGCCGACGTAACCGCAAATCACGGCCACATTCAGGCCTGCCGTCTCACGGGCCAGACGCTCAAGTTCCCGCTCGGACCGCTCGAGAAAACTGGGCTTCTCCACCAGGTCGCGCGGGGGATATCCGGTGATGGAAAGTTCGGGAAACACTACCACGTCTGCCCGGTCACTCTCCGCACGGCGCGCAAACTCGATCATGCAGTCTACGTTGCCCGCCAGATCGCCGACCGTGGTGTTGATCTGCCCCAGTGCGATTTTCATCGGAACCTTCTATTGTACGGACTTCCAGCCGTCTTCCACATGTCAAGGTGAGAAGCAGGTCCCGGCCATAGAGTATATTGTTGACGTTCGCCTGATTTTCGGCATAGGAGACGGTCCGTGAAAAGTTCGCGCCGTAAATTTCTGAGGTGTTCGGCTCTCGCTGCCAGCGCCCTTGCATCTTCCAAGTGGAAGCCCCTGCTAGCAGCCAGGGAGCCGCACCTGCGCTTTCCGGCAGCGTCACGAGACCGGCTGGCAGTCACGTCGTGGCCCTTCCGCGCGTATATCGAATCGCCCACGAATCGTGATCGGGACCATTCGAAGCCTGGGATGGATCTGAAAGATTTCGCCGGCATGGTGGCCGAACGGTTCAATATCCACAATATCAATCCGCTCGCGGCGCATTTCAGCTCGACCGAACCAGACTACATCGAAGAATTCCGCAAGTCCGTCGGGAAGGCCGGCTCGCACATGGTAGACCTCGGGTTGGGCGGCCGCAGCTTCTATCATCCTGACGCGGCGAAACGGCGCGAAGCGATTGACTACGGCAAGAAGTGGATTGACATCGCCGTGCTGGTGGGTTCGCCCAGCGTGCGCCAGCACGTGAACGGAGCGCCTGGTGTGAAACCGGACGTTGCACTCACAGCCGAAACTCTGGGTGAAATGGCGGCATATGGCGCAAAGAAAAATATCGCCGTAATTCTGGAGAACGACGATCCCGTGGGCGAGGACCCGTTCTTTCTGGTGGCGGTGATCGAGAAGGCCGGAAATCCCTACTTGCGCGCTTTGCCGGATTTCGCCAATTCCATGGCGCCCGATGGCGATGCCGAGCGCAATTATAAAGGCGTGGAAGAGATGTTTAGGCATGCGTTCAACATGTGCCATGTCAAGCAAGGCTGGGAAGACCGTCAAGGCAAAGTTCACGCGGTTGACCTTGCGCGCCTGTTTGCGATCGCCAGGAACGCCGGATACCGTGGCTATTTTTCGATGGAAGCCGACACGAGTGGTGATCCCTACGCGAACACACAGGAACTGGCACAGGCGACGCTGAAGTATCTGGCGTCATAGGATTGGTTTTGCGCGGCGGTTTGGCGCGGCCATTTCCGCGCTGTGGTAGCATCACTCCAGAAACTGAACTGACAGGAGGCTTTCGGTGTCCGGGGAATCAGATAGCAGCCGTCGTTATGTCGGCGAAGCCAGTGTCCGTACCGCAGGACTTGCTACCTTGGGCGGGATCTCTTTTCTGGCGCATCCGCAGCGTGTGCTCGGAGCAAACGATCGCGTGCGCGTTGCTGTCTGCGGCATTAGAGGCCAGGGATTTCAGCACGTGGAAGAGTACTCGCGCCTGCCCAACGTCGAAGTGGCTGCGGTGTGCGATGTGGATGAAAATATCATCCGCTGGCGGCTCGACCACATGGACAGGATGGGCCTCCCGAAGCCGGCCGTCTTCAAAGACCCACGGCGGGTGATGGAAGACAAATCCGTCGACGCAGTCTCCATCGCCACGCCCAACCATTGGCATGTGCTGATCGGCATCTGGGCCTGCCAGGCCGGCAAGGACGTTTATTGTGAAAAGCCGTGCTCGCATCATTGGTGGGAAGGACAGCAACTGGTGCGGGCAACCGAGAAATACAATCGCATCGTGCAGCACGGCACCAACAGCCGTTCGAACGCCGCGGTGCGCGAGGGGATTCAGAAGCTGCGCGAAGGCGTCATTGGTGATGTGTATCTGGCGCGTGGATTGTGCTTCAACGGGCGCAACACCATCGGTCACGCGCCTGTCGAGCCCGTGCCCGAAGGCGTGAACTACGAGCTTTGGACCGGCCCGGCGCCCAAGCGTGAGTTCACTCGTAACCGCTTCCATTACAACTGGCATTGGTTCTGGGATTACGGCAATGGTGATGCCGGCAACCAGGGAATCCATCAGATGGACGTCGCGCGCTGGGGGCTCGGCGTCAAGTACCCCATCAAGGTGTCGGCCATGGGCGGGCATTTCATGTTCGATGACGACCAGCAGACGCCCAACACCCTGAGCTGTGCCTTTGAGTTTGATGGGATGGGCAAACACAAGATGCTCGAATTCGAGGTGCGCCACTGGTTTACGAATCACGAGGCCGGCATCGGCACACCAGGCTTCGGTGTTGCAATACCGGGCTTCATGGGTGCGCCAAAAGCATACGAAAAGCTTCCGACGGAAAGCGGTACCGTCGGCGACATCTTCTACGGGTCAAAAGGTTACATGGCCATCGACAACGAGGATGCCGGTGAGGGACAGTCGTACAGAACGTGGCTGGGCCGCGAACAGGTTCCTGGACCTCGTGCCACGCGCGAAGGAAACAACTGGGCTAATTTCATAGATTGCCTCCGGAGCCGGCGCAAAGAAGACTTGAACGCGCCCATCGAGGAAGGACATATGTCCTGTACGCTGGTGCACCTGGCTAACACTTCGTATCGCTTAGGCCGCACGCTGCATTTCGATCCCGAAAAACACCAGGTCATCGGTGACGAGGAAGCCAACCGGCTGTTGCGCGGAACGTATAGCGAGCCCTTCGTTGTACCGGAAAAAGTATAAAGTTTCGTACGTCGATCGATCAACCCGATAAACGCGATGCTGCCCGCCGAAGTCGGTTCTCGCGGCCGCGCAGCCATAGTTCGAGAAGGAGATCTGACGTAGCTGCGGTTCGTTGCAGATTGCAGTCCAGCGAGTGCGAAAAGTGCTCCAGTCGTTTTTTCACATTCTCCAACATCCACATAGCCGCGTTCGACTACCTGCAGATTTTCGGGTTGCTTCAACAATCCCCTGGCCGGCGGATGCAGAGAGTCGAGGAAAACCCCGCCAAATGCATCGGGTGTGGCTACTTTTTAACGACGCTCCAGTGGTCGTCGGGATGAAGGCGCTCCTGATCTTTTGCGATGTGGAAGCACCAGTAGCGATTGAAGTCCCCGCTCAGGTATATGGCTCTGAGTTGGACGATGGCCTCGGCCATCTTCTCAGTCCAGCGCATTCCGGAACGCTCCATGCGATCCTTGATGAGGTTCTTGCACGCGCCCTCGACCGGGCCACTGGCGATGGGCCAGCCGAGGTATTCGTCATAGCACATACGAGCGCGATTGGATGTAAGGAGTCCGCAATGCCGCACAACGTCTTGCGCT
>QHXW01000052.1 GCA_003223115.1 Acidobacteriota bacterium | reverse complement strand
GCCGCAAAGCATGCTCGTCATGAGACGTGTGAGTCCCGCAGACGCGACCAGACCACCCGCGACTCCCGCGATCGCCAGTTTCCCGGCGCGTCCCAAGACCATCCGGAGGATGAACAGGTGTCACCGGTTCAAGAGTGACCTATATAACTGACGAGCGATTCCGGTTGTATCCAGTGAGCAGATCGATAACCCCTCCGGCGTCGGGCGCGGGCGACCAGCTACAGAGCCATGCAAGTGACGTGAAGAAGTCCCGGGACGATTTCCTAACCCGGCGTAGCCGAACCCAAAAAAGGGTATACAAGTCCGATTCTTTTGGAATGGCCACCAAACCCGCATGTATAAAGGGCCACACGGCACTATCGAAAAATATCCTGCCAGAAAAAACATCGATTCCATGATAAAGGTACTAATTGCCGGCGGCGTTGCCTTCGATCGTATTGCTTTCGAGCTGTACGGAACCAGCGCCCTTGGTTTTGTACACAGCGTAACGCTGGGTTGCGTTCGGACCACGTGTGTCGGAGATCTGGTTACCGACGATGACCGTGTCGTTCACATGCGTCGCGACGTAGAATCCATAGCCCGCCTTGGCGCCGCCGTTATCCAGCACCTTGTTGCTGCGGAAGGTATTGCGGTGGCCGGCGTTGAGCGGAGTCTCTTCGCGAAAGTAGACGCCGCTCACACCGTTGCGCGCGATGGTGTTGTTGGTGAATTCATTGTCGGTATCCTTGTGACCGATAGAAATGCCGTAGCGGCCGTTGTCTTCGATGATGTTGTCGCGAAACCGGCCGTGGCGCACACGCCAGCAAAGGAACAGCCCGATATCGGCATTGTTATGCAGGTGGCAGCGCTCGACCTCAGAGTTCGCGCTACCCGTCCCGGGATGGACGCCGTATCCCGTGTGTCCGTACGATTCGCTGTTCAGGATGTGCACGTTGTCCGAGATCTGAAAGGAAATGCCATCGCCATTGTAATTGCGAGCCACGCAGTTCTTGACCGTCACATTGCGCACGTTATACATGTAAATGGCGCCGCCACGGCAGCCGTCTAGATAGGCGTTCTCGGCTTTGTTTCCGTCCACAGTGAGATCTTCGAAGGTGACATTTTCCGCATTCTCGGTGCACAGAATCGGGTAAGTGTTGCGGATGCGGGCGTGCCTTTGCCCGAGATCGTAGTCGCGGACGGTCGGAGGGTTGATTTGCAGCATGTGACCTTGCACCGCGACGACTTTGGAAATCGTTACATCATAGTCGCCTTTAAGTGTGTCATCGAGGATTTCGACACCCATTCCAGGGTGGAACTTCTCGGAATCAGCGACAAATAGATAGCTCTCGCCGTAGTCGCCGTCTTCGGTTAGCGCACTTTCGACACCGCGGCTCTTCAGCAGAATCGTTTTGCCAGCGGTTCCGCGCACAGTGACATTGGAGGGAATGAGCAGGCTGGTGTCCATCTGGTACGTGCCGGCACTTATGTCGAGCGTGTCGCCGGAGCGGAGCATGTCAGCCGCCTTTTGTAGCGCGGTGCTGTCAGTGCCGACGACTTCCGCGTTGCCGGACTGGGCGACGGTGATGGTCCGGTTCGAGAGAGTCGATTCGGCGACGGAACGGGATGTGCAGGCGACGTTTGCCGCGATGGAAGCGGCCAGCGCGATGACGGCGAAAAATGCCAAGAAACTTTTCACGAGGATTGCGCTCCCTTGTTCAGCTACTATCCGGGATTCCATTTTGCCATCCCAGTTTCAGACAGTCTACACCCAACCGCCTCCGCTGATGCCGGTTTTTGAGGAACTTTTCATTCCGCAGTTCCTCCGGAGTTCCTCCGGCAGTCCATCGATAGCTATTCCCGCCTGTAACCCGCCAAACGAAAACCGGAATCAATTCATTTTAAATGACTTCTCGGATACTCTCCATCCCTGCTTCCTTTCTTCGCCAAAGGTTGCCGCCGATCTCCTCCCGCTGGACTCAAGTCTTGTTAGCTTGCCGCCCGTCAGTTTTTGACAGCTAGGATGTTGGCGGTGGTGCCGCCGCCTGATCGCCCCCTGGGAATGTATTCGTAAAACATTTTTTGCATGCAATGTCGTAGCACTTGTACGAGTGTTAATATATGGCGAGCGCGAGGCCCTTTGGTCGGCTCGAGTTTCAACCCGCGTAGTATCCGAAACTCGATCTGTTGATTTAATGATGGTTGCGAGATGAGCGGGTGTCTATGCTCCGCCCTGAATCCGACGTAACATAACGTTACACACCCGGAAATTGTCTCAACGTTTACCTAACCCGGCGTAGCCGGAACCAAAAAAGGGTATACAAGTCCGATTCTTTTGGAATGGCCACCAAACCCGCATGTATAAAGGGCCACACGGCACTATCGAAAAATATCCTGCCAGAAAAAACATCGATTCCATGATAAAGGTACTAACGTCCTACCAAACAACCGGGCGAAAACCTGTGTTTTCAGTGTAATCTAGTTTTCGGATACTACGAGATTAGCCTTCTCGGATGCTTTCAGGTAAGGCAGCTCGAACGAAAAGAAGAAATGAAAGCCTAACAAGGACACGTTGAGCATCCCTCTATGGGAGCGCCCCAACCAACCGTTGGCCGGTATAATAAGGACTTCCTGGGACCTTTTGCGCCCAGTCCTTCACACCGGCGTGAGACGGCCGACTGGCAAGTCTCACAGAATCGGTCGGACGCGAACCCAGGCATGCTATCTAAAGGCAGTAGACACCGACTGAATGCTCGACACTCTTTTGGCAAGACTTTCGTTATGCGATGCGTGCGCTGCGGAACAACCCTGGATTCTCCGCGGTGGCGGTTTTCTCGCTCGCGCTGGGGATTGGCGCCAATACCGCAATCTTTAGCCTTATCGATGCGGTAATGCTGAAGTCTCTGCCCGTGAGCCATCCCGAGGAACTGGTCCAGGTGACCATGGGCTCGCCACTGTACTTCAGCAATCTGATCTGGGAGCAGATCCGCGATCGCCAGGACGTCTTTTCCGGAATCTTTGCCTATGGCAAATGGCCGTTCAACCTCGCGCACGGTGGTGAGGTGCGGTTCGTGAACGGACAATACGTGTCCGGTCAATATTTCGATACGCTAGGCGTGCGCGCGACGCTTGGCCGGACCCTAAGCAAGATACATACACAATCTCGAAGACGCTTCCTTTGACCTTGACCGCGGCGTTGGCACTCTAATTGAGAACGCGTCGCATCTGGCGGTTACCCTTCGGGGATCGATTACTCTCGGATACCCCCGCGCTCTCTTCTTCTCCCGGCCATACTCCCACCCACGAGGAGAGGTGCTTCTCAGAAGGAAATGTCGCGGCGCTGGCACCCACTTCGGCAATGATCTGGTGCGCCGAATCTACCCCAAACCCGGTACTTCCGCCAGCCGTTGAACCGCGTCGTGGTGTGGGCTGAGCAGATTCGAGAGCTCCTGGTCCAGTTGGCCCATCTGCTTTTCGATCAGTTGCAACTCCTCTAAACGCCATCGTCACGAGCTGACGGTAGACCTGATGGAGATGCGTGTATGCGCTGAGCGCGTCGACAACTGTTCCTGCGTGGCACGCAAGCTCTGATGAGCCAAGACCGCCAGGGCCCTCGGGTTGGTTTCCCCGTCGGCGAGCGCCCTCAGCATGCGCCGCGCACTGGTGCCTAGCAGATCCGAAACCAGGCTGGACAGCTTAATGTGTGCCTCTTCCAGCAAACCTTCCAGTCGGTTCTGCAACCGCCCCCGATCGCGCGTCAACTGGTACTTCCGGCGTGTCAGGGTCCGCCACAGGCGCTGTTCGGGATCGGGCACAAAAGCTCAGGATCAGCTCCTGCGCCACCAACCGCTTCACCAAACGTTCGGCGTCGGCGAAGTCGTTCTTGCGCCCCCGCTGCCCGCGATTGGACTGCGCCTGCGCCAGATGTAGCGTTCCAGACATCCGGCCTGCGCCTTCCCGCTTCTGCCACTCCAGCTTCCAGTACCGTTCCAGTGCTTGCCACACTGGCTTCCAATACTGCGCTGTCGATTCCATGACGACTTCCTGCACCTCCTGCCCGATCAGCCATTCAGCCAGCCATTGCAGTTGGCCGGGGTTGCTGCCAAACTGGCGCCGCTCAAACTGATACGCGCCTTCGACAGCCACGTCTGCCACCACCACGGCCAGCATCTTCTTATGAACATCGATTCCCGCTATCCTGTAACTCATTGGTTTCTCCTGGCGGGAGCGGAGAGCGCTTGTGGCAGCCTGTGCCCAGCGCTTCTCCAAGTACTCCCGAAAGGAATCCAACTCGGACCGGCGGCGCGCTGGCGCACGTTCCGGAATCTCCACTGCCTTAAGGAACCGTCGGACCGTGGTGCGAGTGATGCCGACCTCACGAGCGATCGCTCGTTTGGTGAGCCCGCGGTAGGCCGCCCGGACTCCAATTAGACTGGCAGCCCAAACGGTCGGCATCGCAACGGACAGCACAGTTGCCCCGGGCCAGGGGGCTCTGACACAATGAACCGTATGGGGATGCAGTCGCCGGCGAGACACCCAGATTTCGCGCGGCTGACTCAGCAGCAGGTTTCGCTGCTTTCCCGAAAGGGTTGGTATCACAGCGTCCGCTTGGCCGATGGCACCGTCATCTCGGGGCTCGTCAGCGTGGAAGCTCTCCAAGCGCGGTTGCGCTCGTTCCCGATTCCCGGCGACCTGACCGGCAAGCGCCTGCTTGACGTCGGCGCCGCCACCGGCGGATGCAGCTTCGAGATGGAGCGCCGCGGTGCCGAAGTTGTGGCCGTCGACTGTGTCGAATACGAGGAATTTCACATCGCTCGAAAGCTGCTCGGCTCAAGCGTCGAATACCACATCCTCGACGTAGAAGAGCTGACGCCCGAGCGCCTCGGGCGCTTCGATATCATTCTGTTTCTTGGTGTGCTGTATCACCTGCGGCACCCACTTCTCGGCCTGGAAAAGATCTGTGCACTGACGAACGATACCGCTTTTGTCGAATCTTTTGTCAACGACGCTCTGCCGGCGGCGGACGCTCGTGATGGCGCCTGTCTGCTCGAGTTTTATGAGCGCGACGAACTCGGTGGTCAGATCGACAACTGGTTCGGACCGAACACGCAGTGCCTGATGGCACTCTGCCGCTCCGCAGGGTTCGCCCGCGTCAACCTGGAGTACTTCAGCGACCGCCGCGCCGGCGTGACCTGTCGGCGCCACTGGGAGCCCGTCCCCGCAAACCCTGCGGCGCCCCCGCCGTGGATCAACGCAGCCATCAACAACCGCACCGGCGATATCTACTTCCATCCCGCGAAAGACGAATACGTTTGCATCTACTTCAAGAGCAAAGAAACGGGGTTGGCGTTGCAGGACCTCCGAGTCGAAATCGACGACTACGGTGTCCCGACTCTGGTGCTCGCCAGCCTAGGCTGCGGCGGATGGCAGGCCAACGTGAAGGTACCACCAGGTCTTCCCCTCGGTTCTCACTTCGTGCGCGTTCGCACCGTCAGTAGCTCGTTTGGCAACCGCTTTGAAATCGTTGTCACCGGCGACTCCTCGCCACCCTGCTCGGACGAAGCAACCTGGCACACACCTCGTTTGCCGGCGCATACATCCGTAACGCCAACTTCACCAATGCGGATCTTTCAGGAGTCGATCTCACCGAGGCCGACTGGTTCAATGCGCTGGGTCTCACCCAGGCTCAGCTCACCCGCGTCCGTCACGATACCGTAATGGAGTGCCTGCGACGATGGCGTCCGCTGACGACTGCCGGAAACCCAGTGGTGCTTTCGACGTGTCAATTTTCGGCTGAAGCTCACATGACTGTCTAACGCCCAAACCGTCCCTTGGAAACGACACCACCAGCCCCGTCGCCCACAACTCCGACACGGCGTTACATCCAACTGCTTACGCCACATGCCCCGTGCTCAGGTCCGATTTAAGGTTGTGCTGCTCTTTGTCAGACTGGAGCGCACGGAAGGACAGCCACCTGATGATCACAACCGACAGCATCCGGGAAATTCAGGACAAAGGTTATTGCGTACTGAGCGCACATCTGCCGCTGCGCGTCATCGACGATTGTCGAGACTCTTTTTGGCCTGTTCTGCTGGCGCACCTCAAAGCCCATGGCCATGAGCCGAACCGCGGTTCCCATCGCCATTTTCTCCCGATGCGCCACCGTGCTACGCGCCGGAGTTCTTTTTTGACCCTGACATACTGAGCATCGTCCGTGGGTAATGGACGACCGCGTAGTCGCCGACCAATGGGGCTGCGATGTGCCACTTCGAGGCTCAGATTACCAGGAGGTTCACGTGGATTATCGCTGCCCCCTATTTGAAGAAGCTCCTGATCTGCAGTTGGCCACATATATCTTGGTCGTCAGCTTCGGCCTGGTTCGTATAGCGAAAATGGTCCTATCGAAATTGCGCCTGGTACACACCGGATGCCGAGAGCGGAAGCGCTTCAAGCGGTGAAGGCCGCCGAGATTGGATTGCAGACTGTGCCTCTGGAGATCGGTGATGTGCTGATCCGCCATCCTTGGACACTGCACCTGGCACGCCAAACACCACCGACACACCTCGTGCCCTCGTCACAGTGCGCTATGTACGTCGTTGGTATACGGATGACAGTCGCAACGTCAACTCCATCGGCCGCGCGACTTGGCGGGCGCTAAATTCTGCGCAACAGCGCGTGATGCGCTTCCCGATCGCGAGGGTAAGCCAACACAGGGCTCTGGAGCGCGGGATCGCTCAACGCGACACCTTCGAACTGAAGCTCATAGCGCGGATAGTGGTTCTTGACCCGGACAGTAAACGCCCGTCCCGTATGTTGACCACGTCCAGTCGCGCGGCGACAGGCACAAGGAACCATCGCCGACGATACGGCCATCTGAACAAGAGCAAACCCGCGCTGACGCTCGCGAGAATTGGCCAGATTCCGCCGTTCCAGCAACGTGACTTTACCGGTTTGCCCACCCGCGAACCTTGAGTGCGCTGTCGCGCTTCCGTTTCGCGAATCTCCAGCATCAGCGCCTCTCGCTACGGTCTGACGCAGACATCTACGGGTGACGCCATCCGCCGGTCCAAATTCACCAGCGCCAATCGCAATGCGCACTGTGAGACCGCAAGGATCGGATGTCGTCGATGCTTGAGCTTGTGCCAGTTCGGCAGGCAGAGTCACATTCACTTGATACAACCCGACATACCCAGGGACCAGGCCGATGTATGAGGGGAAAATCCACCGTTTAGCCGGCGCCCAAACAATTGGCGACGAGGGGGACGCAGGCGGGAGAGATAAAACGTAGCTCACGATCAGGGGTAGAGCCCTCCCGTCAATGGTGGCCAGAGGTGCACTAGGCGCCGCGTGTCCGGTTGGCACTGGCGGGTTGGTCGCGCCAAGTCCAACAGCATAGAACGTGATCGTCTCGCCCGGCCTCGCTAACTTGCCATTCGGATAGCCGGCAATCCCCACAAACGTTCCGTCAGCATGCTGTACAAGCGTGTAGCAGATGCCCCCGATTTGTCCAAAGATCGTGTCACACGCATTGACAAATGTGAGGATGGCTCCCGGTAATCGACACTGGAAAACTTGGTCCCGCATTGCCGTCCACCTCTACCGTAAGGAGAATCGTATTCGGACTAAAGCTGCATTGATTGGGCAGAGCTCCCGATAGTACACAAATCGGCTCCGTGGGAATTTCACGTGATGTAGGTGAGAGGGCAGGCTGAGATTCCGCCGCAGTAATCGGAAGAGACAATGCTAAAAATGGGCAAATGTTCAGGATAATTAGGTGTTTGGGTGGTCACTCTGATGCCGACTCCGGACAACGTTGTCGGAAGGGGAATGCTAGTCGCCTTCGCGTCTGGTACATTCAATCGCTGTACACGCAACGTGATCACCTGCCCGGGCGCTGCTACAGCAGATGAAGCCGGTATGTCGTAGACCGCCCCAACAATCTGGTTTTGCGTTTGAGCGGTTAGCGTGGCTGCCCAAATTGAGAGCTTGCACCTAAGGATAAGCACTTGGCGAATACCTTGAGATAAGATAAGGAACGCATTCGACGAATTAGAACACAATGACTCTGCCGCCACAATCCGACGAGCACCGACGAGCACCGTCGCGGACCTAGCGCTCGTGCAACAACGCCATTCACATGGTTGGAAAACGCGTTCCTGGCAGAAGTGGAAATCGCGCATCGAGCATGGGCGACGGCGGCGCACAACCGGTGGTTAACTACACTGCACCATCTACTATCGCCGTCAGCGGCAACCCGGGCCAATCACAGGCCGAGCGAATCATCGAGAAAAGGGAGAACACTGTTGCGCGCTAAGAGTCAATGCCCAATCTCAATTAACGCCGGGGAGCATTTGATCCGGCTCGGCTGCAAAGCGCGAGTCCGTGCGGTACCTCCCGGCTTCAAGCTCAAGCCATTAGTGCAGTGTTGCTCTGGTTCGAGCCCGGAGGACTCAGACGAAGTTGGCCCACGCCGCTTTCGTCGCGCCCCATATGTACTTCTTCGAGTCCATGATCCACTTCGCCTCGTCTTCACATGTCGACACCCCCGTTTCTGGCCCGTGATGCCGAAACCACTCCGGGCGTGGCTTCTCAATCCCTAGTAACGACCGTCCTCAGTTCGGGAAGGTACGTCATCGCATCGGCTGGACAGTCCGCGGATTTCCAAAGGGGCGTCACAGTGGATGTGTTGGCCGGAGATCTCGGCCTGATTCCGGAAACTAGCTACAGTGCCCAAGGAGGCGTCTTCTTGTTCAGCGATGTGAATGGAGATGGAAACCCGGACTTGGTGGCATTGCAATCGGGAGGACACCCGGGCGGCAACGGCGGCATCATTATTTTATTTCGCCTCTTCGATGTTCCCGTATTGTTCCCATGCTTCGGCGCGGTGAGGCGGGTCGGGGAAAATGGTCGAGCTTCCGTCACCCGCTAACTTCGTCTTCGCTTCGGACCAGTCGAGACAGCGCCAAGCTCTACTGGCGACTTGAGATGCAGTCAGTCGTCATGTCCTACTTGGACTGCGAAGGAAATCCGCACGCGAATGGTGCGCTCGATCCGGATTTTTTTTCCCGCTCAATGGTAAGAGCCAACGCTGCTGTGCCCAAGGGAGTTCTGGAGGTAATATCGCTGTCTAAACGGGTCGCGTCTCTTCGCTTTTCTGGGCAGTTCGGATCACGAAAATCGCAATCAGCCAAGCCAATCCTGCAGATGCAAAACCCACACCGTAGAGAAGCCATGTGCGCGTGATTTCGCTAATGTGGTTCAAGCGAACGGTTACATCGGCTTCTTGGAGAGGCAACCAAGATTCCCCGGCTCGTAGTCCCAACTCGCCGTCCTGCAGTCTGCGATCGAGGAGCTTCCCACGAACATACACTTCAAAACGCCCTTTGCCTTGCCACAAGGGTTCGTGTTGAATGGTGGGCGTCCAATAATAGTCGTTGTGGAACGCCAGGATGGCCTTCGCGAAATTAACGCTTCCAAACACAAGCAGGGCACCTGCCCACAGGGTCAAGAACAACAAGAGGCCACGCTGAGGCATGTTCACACCCCCTTCGGGTAATGGGTTTTTACCGCTCTTGACAATACTAATCCTCCGAGGCCAGGACGGCCAAGGTCAGCGCGGGCCAGGCATTGCACCGAAAGGCAATGCTTTCGACACAATCCGGACGGCACGCTCATCGATAAACGCTGCGCGATTTTCGGAGTCAATTCGTGACGGGCGTTCACGGAAACAAACGTTGCTAGTCCTTGGTCGAACAACTCAAGCATGAAACGGAATACACTGGTGGGTCTCCGAGCCTTATGGACGCTCAATGGCAAGAGACCTTTCGCGCCCGAATGCGCCGTTTCGAGGCGCGCCGCCCGCCGCAGCCCGGCGAACTATCTGTCTCAATCAAAGTGCGCGTAGTTTCGGGGTGTTTTCATCGAGAGCATTCGCCGCGAGGGTATGCTCTTATCGATCAGCTGCTGAGCAGCTTGTCACCTTCTGAACCTGGTTTCGTATTCGAAGAACACGAGAGCGGCCCGGAGCTTTTGGTATATCTTGCGCTGGCGACGGCTGGTGTTACTTTGGCGAAGAGTGTCATCGATTTGGGCTCCGCAATCATCAAGGCTCGGTCCGAAGGACTGGAAAAAGCGATACACCCTCTGATCCAGTCGAGGTGATCGTGCGTCGTACGGGCGAAGGGAGCGAGTTGCTGGGCCACAGCGATCCCATTGACGCGACCGTGATCGGACAGGCCCTCAACGAGGCTCTGGGAAAACTTGTCGGGACCCCCACCAAGAACCGCAGACCCGGATCGCCGTCACGCCGGCCTAAGCCTAAGCGGAGGAGATCTGGACGCAGGCAATCCTGACATGCCGCGATCCCTCCCTTTGGCGTGCCCATTCACGCCGACACCCCGCCACCCTGCTCGATGTCACCCCGGAACTTCGCCGCTGGATTGGACGTGACCGGCGATTCAAGGGAGTGATCTGGTCCGAAACCAGACACCACTCGGGTTGCACAACAACCTGACCAACCTCGGAAGCCAATTACTCAGCGGTGCTACAATCGCCCCAGGGAGGTTCCCCCCTTGCGAACCCTTGCCCTCCTCGCGGTCCTTTCTTCTTCGGTATTAGCGCAGTCTAACCGCGCGGCCTGTTCGCTCGCGCCCGACATCGAAAAGGAGTACCTAGCCTTACCCTCCATGTTCGATCTATCCAAGTCCTGGGAGGAGCGATACGCACCCCGCCGGGCTTTGGCAGAAAAGTACAGCGCTGACTGGCCGCTCCAGTTCACGTTGCAGCAGCCCATTCTGCAGCTCTTTGACATTGGCCGCGAATGGGATTTAGCCCTTGCGCATTACCGCGCTCTCCCGGATCATCTGCTGGGCGAACTCCTCGAAGCGCGCCTCCTTTCGTCTTTACATCGCAAGAAATCTCGCGAAATGCTCGACCATGTGCTCGCCCAGGCTGCAGATTCACCCTGGAGCCATCTCGCCGCGCTCGAATGGGCTGCTAACAGGCTGAACGGAGATCCGGCACTTGCGGCGCAGGAGTTCGAAGAGTTTCGCCAGCGATGTCCCGGCAATTTGCTTGCATTTCAATATCTCGGATCAGTGCGCGATCCGCAAAAGCTCAGGAGCCATGTCGCCGCGCTACGAAATGCGATCGAGAGGGAAAAGAGGCGAGGGCTGGACGAGACTGACGCTGAGCTCTTTCGAACGGCCTGGACTTGGGAACGAATCACGTACGGTGAGAATCGCATCGAAGAATTCGGGCGCGCAGTCCGCGCCGACGTCGATTTTCTGCGCGAGCATCTGAATAGCGACTCGTGGCCTTGGGTCTTTATGGTCTCATTCGGGTATAGCGAGATACTGAAGGACAATGGCGCAGTCAAAGCCATCGAGGATGAGACTCTCCTGCGTGCCCCGAATGGGCAGGCCTCCTGGTGGATCGCACAGGAGCGATGGAGAGAAAAAAATCCTCCACCCCATCAATCGCCGCCAGTACCGAATCAGCCCATCCCGCCGAGCGATATTGCTGCCGGAGAGGCATATGGCGCGCGGCACACGGCTTTCATGCTCCCACTCATCGAACGATTCTGGGGAAAACCTTACGCGGCGTTCGAGGCCGCCAACCTCATGAACGCGCCGAGCCTGCCAGTCGGGGCGTTTGAGCGCCTGTCAGACTTCGTTCTCTCGAATGCCGACCGATTCCCGGATCAGGGCTCTAGTTGGCCCCCCGTGCAGATGCAAGTCGCCGAAGCATACGTGGATCACAAAATTCGCCTTGACCGCGTACCCGCGCTGGTTCAACAAGGTCTGGAGCAGGTCGAGAATCAGGAGAAATACCGCCGTGACAGCGACGCATTCGACAAGATGCCGCGTCCGCGCAACGGCGACGACAATATCTCCTCCACGCAGCGGCGAGCCCGCGAGATCCTGATCCGGCATGCGATCGTTACCCAGCAAAGGGAACGGGCTCTCGCGCTACTGAGCGACTTCCGCCGTGAACTCGATCAGTCAAAGCCATCTGATACCACTGGCCGCGCGGGAAGCTCATGGCGTAGCAACCAGGTCATCTATTCGATGCTCGCCAGGCAGGCCGGGCTTGACGTTTCGATCGAAGAGCTAAGCCACAATCCTGAGGAACCTGAGCGCTATCCGGTCTCAGACTTCGAAGCCAAGGACCTGTCCGGAAAGACATGGAGGCTCGCCGACTTCCAAGGAAAAGTCACGTATGTCCATCTCTGGCGGTCGGGGTGTGGCGGACCCTGTAACGCCGGACTGCCGGGCGTTCAGCAGTTATATGAGCGCTGGAAAAACCGCATCGACCGTGCCGTTCTGACCATCTCGCAGGACGAAAATCCCGCCATCGCGGAATCCTTCATAAAGGAGAATGGATATTCGTTCCCTGTGATCTGCGGTGTGGAGATTGCCGCGAAGTTCGGCGTCACCGGCTATCCTCGGGAGTTGTTAATCGATCACCAAGGACGTCGTATACATAGGCATCCGCCCCGCGCTTCTGACGAAACTATCGGCTTGATCGAGGAAATGGCGGATAAGATCGGTGTAACACAGTAACTGCATAGGAGCGACTCGACAAAGATTCGTCCTGATAAGTCCCGGTCACGGAGCGAACGTACCCGGCGTTCGATTAACGCCGAAATGTGGATTGAGCGTGTGTGAAAAGGGAGTTCCAAAACCTCATGACCAACGCGTTGATCTCGCGGAGGTCGCGCTGCACAATTCGGCTGTGTGGAAACCACATCCTTTCGGTGCGGAATCGACGATTACCCGCATGGCGCGCGATCTCCCGATCGGACGACCTCCGAGAGTTTAATCGAGAACGAGTAACAGAAATTCGAGGCCCCCTTTCCTGGGTCATAACATCGCGGTGTGCGCTCAAATGTGTGAACGGCATAAGATGCTGAATTTCCCCTCTTCCGAGCCATCCGTCGTTCATGCAACCTTGGAAAGCGGAATGAAGCGGTATTCGTGGGGCGGCCGGAGAAATTCGAAGACCTGTTGGCGCGCCAGTTCGCGACGCGGCATCGAGTGAAGAGGCCGACGGCTACTTGAAGGTCAGGTGGACGGCGTTGGCCGCGGTTCCCGCGACGGTCAACACCAGGGCCGCATCGCCGCTCCCGGCCAGTGCATGGGGCAGCCGCACATTTACTTGATCGAGGCCCGCGAATTGGAGCTGTGGCCCAGCGTAGGGGACAGGTGCATCAAGGCCGTTCACCTTGACCGTCACCTGCGCAGCGCCGGCGTTCCGAATTCCCGTGCCAAACAGCGCCAGATACGCCTGATCCGTGGGCGGGCCCATGTCGATAGCTACGGGCGTCGCGTTTCCCGCCGGGCCGGCAAAGACGAATTCGGTTGTCTGGACATTGCCCGGCTTGACGTGGATCACATACGCGGCCGCCAATCCGCTGGCATTCATTGTAAAGAGCGCTGGTGCAACATTGGCCACTTCGACATGCGTCGTGGCTGTTTGGCCATCGACGGATAGGACGGTCACCGTAGCCATGCCATTAGCGGTGCCCGCCGGAATGACGAAGTTGACTTGAGCCGGCGAAACGTAGAACAAATGCGCGTCTCGCGCCGCGCCGGATTTATCCTGCACCGTCATTGTAGTGCTGGCCAGCACGGTGGGTAGCGCGCTCGTTTGTGCCGCCGCAGTCGCGGTGGCGAGGTGGCTTCCAAATGCGGAAACGATCGAGTCCGCGGCCACTGGGCCGGATACGAAGCTGGCCGCCGATACAATCGCCAGCGGGTTTGCTGGTGGTGATGTGTTCAGCAGCGTTACCGGACCGGATCCGCCGACCTGGTTCGGCCACGAGCCGACCATGTCCGGTTTTCCATCGCCGTTGATATCGGCCACGAAGAGAGCCGACGTGCCGGTCCCTTGCAGGGCGACGACGGGCCGGAACGTGCCATCTCCATTGCCGAGCCTGTAAGCGCCGCTGGAAGAGATCAAATCTGGCGCGCCGTCGCTGTTGAGGTCGCCCACGATCGCGTCGAAGGGCACCTCCGGATGGAGAGTCGGCGGCTGAAACGTGCCATCCCCTTTACCCATGAAAACCAGGGCGCCACGATTGCCGCCGGGGATGACATCGGTCAGCGTCACGAGAAGATCGGGTTTGCCGTCCCGGTTGAAGTCGGCGACGGTGACGCGGACCGGGCCAGCCCCGGGGATGCCTGTTCCGATTGGCGCCATCGCGGAGAATTTGCCGTCTCCCGCGCCGGCCAAGATCGTTACATTGCCGGCCGGATTTTGGGGCGTGCCTTGGTTGGCCACCACGAGGTCCATCTTGCCGTCGCCATTGAAATCTCCGATCGCGACCGCGGACGCCCCAGGACCGGCGGAATAGGAGGCCGGGGAGGCAAATCCGCCGTGGCCATTGCCGAGAAAGATCAGCAAGGTGTCCGTCGCGGTCGAGGCCTCGCTGCAAGAGCCATAGATGTGCAGGACAACCGCCAGGTCCGTGTTACCGTCCCCGTTGAGGTCGCCGGTTGCCAGAAACGGGTCACCAGGAGCGGTCGAGAGCAGGGCCGGAGCTCCCAAGGTCGCATCGCCTTGTCCGGGGAAAATCACGATCTCGCCTGGGTCGTTTGGCGAGTTTGTACATGCCGTGGTCGCGATCGCGAGGTCTGTTTTTCCGTCGCTATTGAAATCGCCTGCGACCGCGGACCGGAGAAACTGGCTGCCGGCAGTCGGGAGGTCGTAGCTGAAAGCCGGCTGAAACGTGCCGTCTCCAATGCCTTGGAGAATGGCCACGTGGTTGGTGAAGAGATCAAAGGACGCTATGTCCGGGAGGCCATCGCCGTTATAGTCTGCAGCCAGCGCGGGTCCGCCACCTGGGGACATGGGCGCCGCGATGAACGTGCCATCGCCCCGGCCAAAAAGAACCGCCTGTCTTTCGTCGGTTGGTGTAGGAAACGGGTGGCCGCTGAGGAACAGGAGATTTCCCAGCCCCAGAATAATGTCCGACCTGCCGTCCCCATCGAAGTCGCCCAGGATGACGCTGGTATTTCCCGTGTTCGCGAGATAATCGCGGCGGTTCGAGAATCCGCCCTTGCCATCTCCCAGGAGCACCGTGACACCATCAGTCACGAGATCGAGCCGGCCGTCGCCGTTGACATCCCCCACCGCGAGCGAAGTGCTGGGCGCTATTGCAAACCGCACTGGAGTTGCAAATGTTCCGTCTCCCAAACCAAAGGCAACGGCGAGTTGAGAAAAGCTGTTGCCATTATCTACAACGAAGGCCAGATCGATTTTTCCATCCTGGTTCAGGTCCGCGGCCACGATTGAGTTCGAGGGCCTGCTCTGAAAAATCGGACGCTCTCCCTGGAACGTGCCGTCTCCGTTTCCAAGGAAGATGGAGATTTGCTCGGCAAATGCACTCGTCACGACTAAATCCGGCTTGCCGTCTCCGTTCAGATCCGCAGCCGTCATCGAGTTTGGGGCATAACCGGTGAAACCGGCCTGCCTTACAATGTCTCCGAAGGTCCCATCGCTGTGGCCCGGCAGCGCCCAGACGAAGCCGCCGTTCCCGCCGGGCAGTCCCCCGGACTGCAATGCCATCAGGTCCGGATTTCCATCTCCGTTCAGGTCGGCGAACAGGACCGCGGGCACAAAGCCCAGATCGCTGTAGCGAGTCTCCCGAATCAGACCGAGATTTCCGTCCAACACGTCCACTGCGATTCCGCTCTTGTAAGGAGGGTTTGCGAGCAGTACCGATGCGATGACGTACATTCCCGAACTGAGAACGGCGGTCGCCAGTGTTTGCGAGGCTACTCCTGGCGCATTCGCCGCAATCCCCGGGCTCGGCACACGTGTAGTGGGCAATATGTGAGGCACACACGCCGCAAACTGCCGCTCTGCGTGTGGCGTCGTCCCGATGACATGGTGCGGAGACGCATCGGCGATTTCATAGCTTGTGTACGACCCGTCGTTCTGCCTGAGTATGGCAAGGTGAGAAGAAGCGCTGGGTCTCACGGCCACGGTTCCTGCATGCAGGAAGTTGATGGCCGGGCAGCCGGGCTGTCCGTTTGCGGTGTTTGAACTGATCACCGACGCAATCGCGCCCAGCCAGACCACGATCCCACGAGCGCACGGCTGCATTTGGGTTCCTCCATGTGCCAGCAGACAGCACGTTGGCAACCAAAATGTTGCCGATCGATCTTGCCTGCACCTGCAGCGTAAGCCGGGTTGTTTACCACGCCACTCTGTATACGGTTAGTGGCCCTCAGGTCAATTGCCGCTGCGATTTCCAGTGCGAGTCTTCCTTGCCGCCGCCCTCGGCCTGCGCCCGGGACGGTCTTCCGCCCGACCGAACGCACCCAAAACCGCGAAATCCTGTCTTTTCTAACTATTTCACGAACGCGGCGGTATCTGCGTTATTGGTACCGCACTGCCACGTCGGGTGTGTCCCCTTACCCCAGACCTTCTTCGACTTTCCCAGATCGGGGCTATTATATGTTACCTTCCCGGCAATGGAGACGGTACGTTTCTGCCGGGTGCCTAAACGTTTTCGGGATGGCAGTGGGTTCACTTAAAACCCGTCTCCGGAGGCTGTGCTGGAGTCCGTTAAGGGCCCCGATCGATACCCTGCCGGATTGTCGGCATTCCGGCATTCCGGAATTCGCTGGACATTTGGTTCCAAAACAGTTAT
>QHXW01000371.1 GCA_003223115.1 Acidobacteriota bacterium | reverse complement strand
AAGTTCTGGAATTGCCGAATCCGCATCAGACAAAAATCCTGGTGAATGACCGTACCGATATCGCTTTGGCTTGCGGAGCGCAGGGCGTGCATCTGGCGGCGGGCTCCATCGCGCCTTCCCGGCTACGTCACATCACGCCCGCGCGATTCCTCATCGGCGTCTCCTGCCATTCGGTGGATGAAGTGCGCCGTGCCCAGCAGGAATCCGCGGATTTCGTGGTCTTCGGCCCAGTTTACTATACGCCCTCGAAAGCGGCTTTCGGAGAACCATTAGGGCTCGATCTGTTATGCGAGGCCACGCAGGCGGTGCGCATACCGGTGATGGCTTTGGGCGGAGTCACGGAGGAGAACGCCAGCCGTTGCCTCGAGGCCGGCGCCGCCGGTGTAGCCGGCATTTCCATGTTTCAGCAGACTGCGACGTGACAAGAACGGTGCTTACTGCTTGCCACCCAGATACCCGAGGCTGCGCAACTGCTCGATGGTCTGCTGGTCGAGCGTGGATTTGGCGCCGCGGCCGAGAAAATTCCGGAGGCGAGTCTGGGCGTCGATCCACTTGGTGATCTCGGCCATTCTCTGGTCAACTTCCTGCGGATGCGCAGCCGCGACATTTGTCAGGTCGCCGCGATCGGTATGGCGGTCGTACAGTTCAACGGGATTCATATGCGTCTGTTTGGCCTTGTCACGGTAAATCAGTTTCCAGCCAGCGTCGAGCAAGGCAAACGTGTCCGTCTTATTTTCGGGAATCAACGCAGTAGCAGAGGCACGCGGCGGCACAAAGCGCGAGGTCATCACCGGGCCTTTACGCTGAAAAGGGCGCCCGCGAGCGAGCCGCCCCAGACTCTGGCCTTCAACCACGTCCGGGATTCTGAGTCCCAGTAGATCGAGCACCGTGGGCATGACATCGATGAGTTGTACGGGCTCGGCGACGCGCCTCGGCACCGGCAGCAGCTTCGGATTCCACATTACGAACACGCCATGAGTCAGCTCCTGGTAAAGCGAGTGGCCGTGCGCGGTCCATCCGTGCTCCCAGAACTCTTCGCCGTGATCGGAAACCACCACGATCAGCGTGTTGTCTAGAATTCCGAGCTGTTTCAGCTTATTGACGAGCTGCTCCAGGCTCCAGTCGTTATGCAGGATTTCGCCGTCATAGCGGTCGATGGCCTGATGAATGAACCGCTCGGGATTGATGCCGGTCCGTGACACGCCAGCGCGGCTGACCACGGCGCCGCCGCCGTACTGGTCGTGACCCGCGAATGTCTTGTAGATGCGATTGAATGCCGGGGTATCCGCGGGATTTGCGAACTTCTCTTCAAATCCGGCCGGCGGCCGGTAGGGCGCATGTGGATCGGTTGCGTGCGCGTAGAGAAAAAACGGTTCATCCCGATGTTGTTCGAGCCATGGGAACAGAATCTTGTTGAGCGCAGCGGAATCCGTGCCGCGGTCTTCCGCGTCTTTCCGGTAGCGCTGCACCACGGCCCACTCCGCCAGATAATCGAATCCACGCTGTAGGCCGCTGATGTGGCCGGCGAACTGATTGGCAATGATGCTCGCGGTAACATACCCGGCGGTACGCAATTGCTCGGCGAATGTTGTTGCTCCCGGTGGGATGGTGTCAGAGTCGTGAATCATCCCGTGGGTGAACGAGTACAGCGAGGTCAGCAGAGACGCCGTGGATGGCTTGGTCCAGGTCGCCTGCACCTGGCAATCATCGAACACCACGCCCTGTGCTCCCAGTTTCTTCAGGAACGGCGTCGTGTAGCGGGCGTAGAAGTAAAGACTGCTGTGATCGGCGCGCATTGTGTCGATCATATAGACGAGCACGTTCGGCCGGTTCCTGAGCGCTTTGGTGGTGAGGAGAGGATTGGCCCACAGGGCTACGGTGCCCTGCTTCTCCGCACTGGTTTCGAATATCAATTTGACGTTACGGCCGCTCAGAGAGGAAAGGTCCACGTCCGCGTCTTGCCAGGCACCGGTATCGGTGGCGGTCTTGGAATAAACCTCGTTTGAATCCGCTGTCACCCGGAACTTCACGGGGCTGTTCTTCTCGGTGGTCCCCATGCCGAAATGCAGCCGTGCCTCCTTGGGAATCGTGACCTGAAAAGCGATCGTGGACGGGGAGTGCACGTAGAGCGTGTTGCGATATTCCTCCCGTTTGCTGATCACCTGCCGTCCGGCGGCCTGCGCAAAAGTGATCTTTCGCGGGACGATTTCGATAGAGTCGATAGAGGCGATGGCGTTCAGATCGTCGGTCGGCATCACAGCCAGGGGCACGTTGTATCTGATGGGCACGGTTATATTCAGATCGAATCTGTAAACCTGATATTGCAGTCGAGGTCCGAGCTTCTGCTTGAGTTCCCTGGGGCCGATCTTTAGTTTGATCTCATTGCCGCCTTCGTGGATCATTCGGATTAGGATGCTCTCGTAGCGGCTCCAATCGATTGTGGTTTTATCCGGCGAGACAATGACGGGCGTGCTCCCCTCGCCCTTTAAGGCCAACTCTCCTGGCCGAAAACCCATTCTTCCGCGAAGCAGCTTCCAGTCGGTCTGCGGCTGATTGAAATCCCAGACCAGCCGGGGAGCCATTTCGGATGAAGCGTTGACATTCGACGCGGAAACTTTGGTGGCCGTGGAAAATTGATCGTCAAACCGGTATAGGGGCGGGGCTGTTTCCTGCGGTTTGCGGGCTGTTTCTTGCGATTGCCGGCAGCCCGACTCACCGCAGAGGACGTAGAGAACGCTAAGAATCAGGCCGCGTACTCTGCGCCGCCGCGGTGAAAAAACTGCCCCTGCTACCACTCGACGCGCAGGGATAACTGGATGATACGTGGCTGGTTGGTCTGCACACTCAAATCCTGAAGGCCGGTTGTCGTGCTTGGGTTGACATCGTTCGGATGGTTAAAGGCGTTGAAGAGATCAGCCGTGAAGCGAGTCTTGATTCTCTCCGTGATCTGTAAAGTCTTGAACAATGAGATGTCCTGGTTCCAGGCTCCCGGACCACGAAAGAAGTTCCGCGCACTCCAGTTGACGTTATCGGTAATGGTGGTCAGCCTCACGGTCCCATTGGCCAGTTGAACCGGTACTCGGTTTGAGAAGTCTGCGCCGATAGGACGCAGAATTCGCTGGGAGCGGTCGACAGGGATCAATTGCTCGAGTTTTGCCGAATCCACGCCAGTAGCTTTTGTGGGATCAAAATCGCCCCGGAACCACAGACGCTGGTGGAGGCCGAAAATGTTCATTTCCAGCCGCTGATCCGCGTTTAGAGTCGGATCGCCGAAGAGATAGCGGCTACCGGCAGTACCGAGCCAACTGCCGCTCCCCCAGACGCCATTAAACGCGATCTGCCAACCACCGATGATGTGATTCACTGAGCGGGAAGCATTCGTGCCGAAGCGCTGGCCTTTGCCGAAAGGCAGATCATAAATACCGTTCCAGCGAACGCGGTGCGGAGGAATATTTCCCGAGTTGAAATAGCCCAGCCGGAGCCTCTGATCATACGTCAGGTTGGGCTCGCCCAGAATTTGACTGGTTTCTGGAACGGCGAAAACGCTTGTGCCCCGCGCATTAATGTCCCCGTTGCCGCTGGTGAAACCGCCCGCGTCTGTCGTAGTGAGGGAGTGAGTGTAAGTGTAAAACATTTGGAAGGCTAGACCCTTGGAATACCGGCGCTCAATGTTTGCCTGGAAGGAGTTGGTGTTGGAGTAACCAGTGTGGTTGGCAGCAGAGAAGCTCCAGTTCGGATTAACGCGCCTGAGATCAGAATTGCTAGGCCTCGCCTTACCCGTGCGCGTCTGGTAATTGAACTCCGATTCGATGGCATTCACATTGAAGCGCTGTTCCAGTCTGCTCCCGTGGTTACCGATGTAACTCAGCCGTAGGCCTGTATCTTTCATCAACTCTCGCTCAATAGTAAGATTCCATTCGTCTGATCGGTCATCTTTCCAATCACGAACATCCCATGCCATCACCGACTGAGCCCGCGAACTGATTCCCTGGATGGTGGCAATGTCCACGGTCGCCTTGCCGATGAACTCATTAGCCGCAGGCACGTTTATCAGAGCATGGAAGTCTTGGTTGCCGTTCAAGTTGTCAAGCTCATTCTGGAATCTGAGATTCAGTGGAGGGTTGGTTCGAGAAGTCTGAAGGATCTGGGAGAGCGGCATCGTCCAGAAGTACCTTCCGTAACCTCCGCGTATGACCCACTTATCAGTCACGCGGAAAGCCAATCCGAGTCGGGGACCGAAGTTCGTGTTGTCCGCTGGAAGCAGACTGCCTGGAAAATTCGCTGAATCTGCAGTCACCCATGAGAGACCTCTCAGTTTCCAGGACTCCAACACGGCAGGCGGAATTCCCTTGATGTCTTCCATGCGGGTATTGTGGGGCGTGATCACTTGGAAGGTATCAGCGAATGTCTTCAGATCAACGTTGACGAGCCGGTCGTACTTCTCTTTGTAGGGCGTCCATTTGTCCCACCGAAGTCCCAAGTCCAGCGTGAACCGCGGGCTCACCTTCCAACTGTCCTGGATGTAAGCACCGAGTTCTTTCTGCTGAAAGTAGAAGAATCCCCGGTTGTACTGGTTCGAGAGATACGTCGGCAAGCCCAGCTCGAGGCTGGCCAAGCCTGATCCAGTGAAGGGGGTATAGTCGTTGTTTTCTTTGTCATAAAGGGCCGTCCAGTCCCCATAGAAGCTGTGTGAACCCTGCGCCTGTTGCAACTCGCGGACGTTGTTGTACTCCTGGCGCCCTTTGAACCCAAACCTGACGGAGTGCCTACCCTTGACCCAAGTTACGTTGTCATCGATCTGAAACGCTGTCAGATTTTCGTTCTTGCGGTTATCGCCGTCCCAACCGTAGTACAAGAAGGGATCACTGATGCTGATCGTAGGCCATCCGGTGACGCCGAACGGGTTCGGGAGTCCAAGTTTGTCAGCCCATGCCACATTGTTGCCCAGAGTGCCGGAATCCTTTGGAGAGCGGTGATTAGATGCTTGGAACTCATTCAGGAGAGTGGGCGTGAAAACGTGGTTCCAACGGGCGATGGTCGAATACACGAGCGGGTATTGGAGGCTGCTTCCGCCGCAGTTGGAACACCCCGGTTTGGGATAACCGAAAACGCCACCGGTGATTTTTGTACTCCGCTCGGATTTCGTGAAACGGCCCGAGATGTTGTCGCGTGGTGAAAAGAGGTGGTCGCCCTTAATCGTCATCGTATCCGTATCGTTCTTATCGGGGTAATACGCCTGGAAATTGGGTTCGATCCAGGGATTCCCCGGCCCTGTGGGATCGGGAGAGATACTATGCATCGTTTGGGCAAACGGGGCGATCAGGTTGCTTGGAATCCTGTTGTTCGGGAGCGGCGTCCGGGTCCCGTCGGCCTTGGTTGAGAAGGGGTCGTAAATGGTAATGGGTTCGCTGTTCGCCGTGATAGCGTTGCTGAAGTCACCTTCCCACATGGCTGGCGTAGGCGCTTGGGTTCGAGCAAAATCACCCTGGCGCAGGCGGCTGGCCTCATAGGCAAAGAACCAGAATGTCT
>QHXW01000370.1 GCA_003223115.1 Acidobacteriota bacterium | reverse complement strand
GTCCTTGGGTTGAAGGCACTGGTCGGGCGCACCTTCACCCCCCAAGATGACCGCATTTCGGATAACCCGCCGGTAGCTATGATCAGCTTCGGGTACTGGCAACGCCGGTTTTCTGGTGACGCCACGATTTTGGGTAAGCAAGTGAGTATCCATGGTGTTCCCTTCACCATTATTGGTGTCACACCGCCGCGGTTCTTCGGCATCACCATAGGCTCTTACCCGGATATCACCCTGCCGTTCGCCACGTGGGAGCGCGTGGCTGGCCGTCGGGGCGATTTCCAGAATCGATACGGGTACTTTCTGCAAATCGTCGCACGATTGAAACCCGGCATAAACGTGACACAGGCCCGCGCCGAGGCCCAGGTTCTCTACGATCAGGAGCTGGCGGACTCCTTGAAAGCGGCGAGCCAATCTCTACGCGGGTACATGCAGAAGGAGACAGGCAATGCTAGGCTCATGCTGCTCCCTGCCTGGGGTGGGGCAGAATCAGCGGTGAGAGGACTGTTCTCTTATCCCCTCAAGATTCTGATGGGGATGGTCGGGCTGCTCCTGCTGATTGCTTGTGCCAATCTCGCCAACCTTTTGCTTTCGCGCGCCACAGCGCGCGGCCACGAGATCGCCGTTCGGCTTGCCATTGGCGCCAGCCGCCCCCGCCTGGTCCGGCAATTACTCACCGAGAGTCTGCTGCTCTCGGCCATGGGCGCTGCGGCTGGGCTGCTCCTCTCAATCTGGGGAATTCAGCTGCTCGTGACTATGATCTCCAAAATCGAGGAGACGATTGTTCTCCAAATTTCTGTGGACGGCCGCATCCTGGCTTTCACTGGTGGGGTCGCGGTGGTTGCGACGATCCTCTTCGGATTGTTACCCGCCCTGCGAGCCACGCGATTGGATGTGAGCCGCAGCCTCAAGCCAGCAGGACTTCGGTCAGCTGTCCGCTCGCAAATCACTTGGGGTAAAGTGCTCGTTATCTCCCAAGTAGCCCTGTCACTGCCGTTGCTGGTCGGTGCCGGCCTGTTCGCACGGAGCCTTCGCAACCTTTATCGGCTTGATCTGGGATTCAACCGCGATAATCTCATGTTCGTTTCACTGGACGCCGGTAGCGCCGGTTACAAACCTGAGAAGACCGCGCCGTTCTACCGGGAATTGCTCACACGTCTGTCGGCTCTACCGGGTGTCAAATCTATCGCTTATGCCGATCGGAGGCCGTTGAGTTCGGAGGGTTTTCATCAATTGATCTCGGTCGACGGCTATCACCCACGTCCGAATGAACAGATGGCTGCTGGAATTAGTTATGTGAGTCCCAGCTATTTCCAAACCCTGCAAATGCCAATTATTCGCGGCAGATCGTTCGAGCGTCGGGATACAGACAAGGGTGCGCCGCAGGTTGCCCTAATCAGCCAGTCTACGGCGCGAGCTTGGTTTGCCGTCCAGAATCCGGTCGGCGGGCGCCTCGGATTCGGTTTTACAGACAGCGCACGTGACATTGAGGTAATCGGTGTTGTCCGGGACTCGAAGTATAATCACCTCCGCGAACCGGCGCCACTCATGATCTATGTGCCCTATCGTTTGGGCGGTGCCGGCGGAATCACCGTAATCGTTCGCGCGGGTGGCAGCCCGGAAGGACTGATCGAGCGGGTTCGGCGCGAGATTCGCGCGCTCGATCCGGCTCTGCCCATTACGCGCCTCACAACAATGGCCGTTCAGCTTGAGGAGTCTTTGGGCAAAGAGCGCCTGATCGCGTTCCTGTCCAGCTTCTTCACCCTCATTGCCCTCTTGCTCGCCAGTATCGGGCTTTATGGAGTTATGGCCTATGCTGTAGCTCGTAGGACTAGCGAGATCGGGATTCGCATGGCGCTAGGCGCAGAGCATCGCTCGATTCTGAGGATGGTAATGCGAGAAACGCTGTTGCTGGTCACCATCGGCGTGGCAATTGGAGTCTTTGCGGCGCTCGCGTCAACTCGCCTTGTCTCCAGCATGCTGTTCGGCCTCGAACCTACTGATCCCGTGACCTTGGTGGCAGCAACTGGGGTCATGCTGGCGGTCGCGGCCTGCGCGGGTTATCTGCCAGCACGCCGCGCTTCCCGCGTCGATCCGATGGTAGCGCTGAGATACGAGTAAGAAATGTCCTGGATACACCGCATTCGCTCTTCGTTTCGAAAACGAAAGCTCGAAGAAAATCTTGATGACGAGCTGCAGTTCCACATCGAGATGCGGGTGCAGGAGTTCATCGCAACCGGGATGGCGCCCGAAGATGCACGGCATCAAGCCACGCGCCTCTTCGGCGATCGGTTGCTCTTGAAAGAAAAGACTCGCGAGATGGATACCATCGGTTGGATTGAAACGTTATGGCAAGATCTCCGTTATGCCACCCGCACATTTCTTCGAACACCCATTTTCGCCACAGTGGCCGTTGTATCGCTGGCGCTGGGCATTGGAGCCAACACCGCAATTTTCAGCCTGATCGATGCAGTACTGCTCGAGTCCCTTCCGGTCCGCGATCCTCGCCATCTTGTGCTCGTATGGGAAAAGCCGTCCGCGCCCTTGTCTTATCCGCTGTACAAACACATTCGCGATCGCAATCAAGTTTTTTCCGGGGTAGTGGCATTTCATGCCTTCGCCGGCTGGAACGTCAACAGCAATGGGGAAACCGAGCCGATGACCGGCCAGTTCGCCTCCGGCAATTACTTTTCCGTTTTAGGCATCAGAGCCGCCGCCGGCCGCATCTTTTCCGCGGCTGATGACGGCATACCCGGCGGCCACCCGGTAACGGTCATCAGCTACGGCCTATGGAAGAGAAAATTCGCGCTCGATCCGGCCGTTGTGGGCAAAGTAATCCGCATTTTTGGCCACCCGTTCACGATCGTCGGGGTGACGCCACCGGAGTTCTTTGGCACGCAAGCGGGGCTCCTGCCCGAGGTCACGGTCCCTCTAACGATGCAGCCAGTGGTCATGCCTATGGGCGCAGCGGCACTCGAAAACTCCGACTCGCGGTGGCTCTACGTAATGGGCCGGTTGAAGCCGGGGATTTCGGAACAGCAGGCGCACGCCACGCTTAACGTCCTCTTCCAGCAGTTCCGGATGGCCGAAGCGGGCCCGAGGCTCACCCCGGAAACACAACGCCGGCTTTCCGAAGATAGCCTGGTGCTGGCTTCGGGCAGCCAGGGACTCAACCGGCTCAGAAACCAGTTCTCATTTCCCTTGCGCATTCTGATGAGCGTGGTCAGCATGGTTTTGCTGATCGCCTGCGCAAATCTTGCCACGCTTCTGCTCGCCAGGGCTGCAGCACGGCAGAAGGAGATCGCAGTGCGGGTGGCAATCGGCGCCGGTCGGTTCCGGCTCATCCGCCAACTGCTTACGGAGAGCCTGCTCTTGGCTTTCGCCGGGGGCGCGCTGGGTATTTGCTTCGCTTTTTGGGCTGATCCGTTAGTCGTGAGATTTGTCGGCGTCCAGTTAAACATTCAACCCAATCTTCAGGTTCTGAGCTTTAGTGCCGGATTGTGCTTCTTGAGCGGAATTCTGTTCGGGCTGGCGCCCGCCTTGCGCGCCACCCGCGCGGATCTGACTTCAGCCCTGAAACAAAACACCGCCGGCTCCGGGCCCAGGCGCCTGGACCGGTTACTCGTCACAACGCAGGTGGCACTCTCGCTTATGCTGCTCGTGGGCGCGACGTTGTTCATCCGGAGCTTGCAAAACCTGAAAAACCTGGACGCCGGCTTTAGTCGAGAGCATGTGTTGCTGGTGGGGCAAGATCTGAGCCATGGCGGCTACGAAGGCCATCGCGTGGCTGAGTTCTACAAGGGCTTACTGGCCAAAATGGAAGCCATGCCAATGGTCCATTCAGCGACTGTGGTGCAGGATACACCATTGTCCGAGCCAAGCTGGTTTGGAGGAATTTCCATCCCTGGTTACACGGGGCCCAGTGAGGACCTCAGCATCTTCGTGAATCACGTTGGGCCACGCTTCTTCGAGACCTTCGGGATACCGGTCCTGGCGGGGCGCGATTTCGATTCCCGCGATAATGAGATCGCGCCGAAAGTGATCGCGATCAATCAAGCGATGGCCCGCCGCTATTTCGCCGACGATAACCCCATCGGCAGGCCCACCAGTCTCGGAACCATCGTCGCCGTGGTTAAAGATGCGAGGTACGACAGTTTGCGGGCCAAGATTCGCCCTGTGGTCTACCGCTCGTTCCTGCAGGAACCCCAGTCATGGCGCGACGGAAAAACGCTTGCGATCCGGACGGCTGGAGATCCGTTGCGGTTGGTTCCGTTCGTGCGCAGCGCTGTGCGGGAGGTCGATCCCAACCTGTCGATCAGCATCGATACGATGGCACAGCAGGTAGACGATTCCCTTCGCCAGGAACGCTTGTTTGCTGCGCTTACGAGCTTGTTCGGGGTCCTCGGTTTATTGCTGGTGTGTATCGGTCTCTACGGCATCGTGGGTTATTCCGTCGCCCGGCGCGTCAACGAGATCGGACTCCGCATGGCGCTGGGTGCAAAACCCGCGAACGTGCTGTGGCTCGTCATGCGCGAATCACTATGGCTCGTCGCCGCGGGATTGTTAATCGGAGTACCGATCGCATTGGCCAGCGCCCATGCGATATCAGCTCTCCTGTTCGGCCTGACCCCTGTCGATCCCTT
>QHXW01000368.1 GCA_003223115.1 Acidobacteriota bacterium | reverse complement strand
GTCCATGGCGTTGACCCAGTAATCGGTCGTGGCCCGCAGACACAACCGCTCGCGGGCCACATAATGGCGCGGCAGCGCGGTCTGGTCTCCGTGATACACGCGCACGTGGCCGTCGCAGTAGAAATACAGGTCCGCGTCGTTTTGCCGGGCAATCCATTCCTGGGCCAGTTCGGTGTTCCATCGCAGGGCTCGTCCCATGTCCTGGCACAGCAGCTTCAACTTGGCCCGCAGAGTCCGCACTTCCGGGATGCGATCCAACCCCAGCAGTTTGCCCACTCGCCCGGCGCCTGATAACGCAGTTGTTCTAACGATCGGATGCGTGCCAGAGCCATCAACGCCAGCAGCAGGAAGACGCTCTCGATGCCGTAAAATCCGTTGGGCAGTTGGTAGAGCTCCGGCACGCGGCGCAACAATCCTGCCGCCAACAGGGCAGGCAATGCCAGCCGCACTCCGCCTTGCGCTACGTCGCAGCTTGCCTGAAACCCGATCGGTGCCGACTCCAGTGCCCCCATCGCCGCCGCCACTCGTTCCCACGAACGCGTCGCTGCGTTTCCCATCGGCGCCTGGCTGTCGATCTGGCTGCGCTCGCTTTTGTTGCTTACCAGACTCTCGCCGGCATCGCTTTTTTTTGACCCCCTCGCAAACGCCCGGCGCGGATCGCCTTGTGCAGCGTATTCGACAACACCTTCAGCTCCTCCGCCACTTCGGGTACGCTCCGCCCCTCATCCAGCCAGCGCTGCGCTTGCTCCAGCACTTCCCCTTTCAGCACCGATGCCGAACTATGGCGCGCTTTCGCCTCGTAAAATCCCTTGGCACCGGGGTCCCGGTAAACCCTCATATATCGCTTCACCGTGATCATCGGCACGCCAAATGTCCGTACGATTTCCTTCGGCTTGACCGTGCCAGAGGCGATCAACTGGCTGGTGAACATGCGGAAACTCTGCACGTCTCCCTCTGCATGCTGGAATACCGGCACGTGACCGTAGATGTACCATACCGCGCTCGCATCCTTCTGCACCGCGATTTGGCTGTTGATCTCGGTCACTCCAGCAGGAAATATTGGCAGTTGCAGTTGCGGCATCCTTCTTTGTTAAATCCTTTGCTATCCACTCCGCAAATACATCTCTGGCTCATTCTGTTTTCACCGATCGTGAGAAATTACTGGGCGAGATCAGGAGATGTGAATCATGTTTTAAAGCGTCTCCCAACCCTTGCACTTCTATGTATTCTCGCCTAGAATACCAGTAGAAGCTGGAGGTATGCATGGCGGCGTTGAAATGTGATCTCCGCCAGGGCACCTTGGATCTTTTGATTCTGAAGGCCATCGCCCTTGAGCGCATATGATTCATGGGCGAAACGCGGAAGGAACTCAAGCGCCATAATGGGGCGCTGGGGCCCGGGGCTGTAGGCCGAGTCTGCAGTGGGGCACGGGTTGCAAGCGTTAAGAAAAAACGGTATAGTTTTTCTTAATCCATAGAGCGGGTTTTATCGATGCAAACCATGCGCGATCAGATAGTTGCGCGGATCGAGCGGCTGGGAGAAGGGAAGGCCTTTTCAGCGAAGGACTTTCTCGACATCGCCAGCCGGACAACGATTGACGTCACCCTCGCAGAGTTGACGCTCGATGGAACCATACGCCGCGTCCGGCGCGGCCTCTATGACATGCCGAAGGTCAATCCGGCCCTCGGCGGGAAGCTCAGTCCGGATATTGACGAGGCGGCGCGCGCCATTGCCCGAAAGCAAAAATGGAAGATCGTGCCCGAGGGTGCATGGGCGGCAAACCTGCTCGGCCTCTCGACCCAGGTGCCTGCCAAAATCATCTACCTGACCGATGGCCCGAACAATGAGGTGCCGATCGGCCGCCGCGGCATCTATTTCAAACACGCTCGCCCGAAAGCCTTGGCCGGACTTGAGGGCAAATTCGCGCTCGTGGTACAGGCGCTTCGCCACCTTGGCAAGGAGGCTGTCGGGCCGCGCGAGATCGCGATGCTAAAAGCCGCGCTCTCACCGGCGGAAAAACGCAAGCTCGTGAAAGACACGCGGTTCGGCGTGGACTGGATCTACGAAGTGGCGAAACGGATCGCGGAGAAGGTGGCTTGAACGGCATCGCCCGGATGTCCGCCGCCGAGCGTGCGGAGGTCTTCGCCGAAACTGCTGCTCGCAAGGCATTGCCGGAAGCCATTATCGAAAAGGACTTCTGGGTGTGCTGGGTACTGAAACAGCTCTTCTCGATTGAGGCGCTTTCAGGCCGGCTCCTCTTCAAGGGTGGAACTTCGCTTTCGAAGATCTTCCACGCCATAAACCGGTTTTCTGAAGACATCGATCTCGCCGTCGATTACGCGGCGCTTGGCTTCACAGGCGCGCGCGACCCGCGGAAGGAAGGGATTTCCAAGAACAAACGGACCGCCATCCTCGCCGAGATGATGGCCGCATGCGAGCAGTACATCGGCCGCGAATTCATCGACGCGCTGAAAGCGCGATGCGAGGAGGTGCTCGGACCAGCCGGCCCATGGGCCCTCGATGTCAGCGAGCAGGACCCAAACGTGGTCCGATTTCGTTATCCCACGGCCACTACCAAGAGCCTTACTTACGTTTCTCCCCAGGTCGTGCTTGAGCTCGGAACCCATGCGGAATTTGTGCCGCGCGATCGTTTCACGATCCGCTCCTTTGCCGCCGAAGAATTTCCCAATCTGGTGGCCGACGTCGATGTTGACGTCGTCGCGCTCCTCGCCAAGCGGACCTTCTGGGAGAAGGCGACCATCCTTCACGCCGAGTACCATCGCCCGCAAGAAAAGCCGCTCCCCGACCGGTATTCGCGCCACTACTATGACGTTGCCATGCTGGCTCAGGGGACGATCCGGGCTCAGGCGCTCGCAGATATGCCGCTGCTCGCTCAGGTTGTGAGGCACAAGGAGACGTTCTATTCTTCCGCCTGGGCTCAGTATGCCCGAGCGAGCCCCGGAAGCTTCCGCCTCCTGCCGGCGGACGGCCGCCGGGCGGCATTGGAAAGAGACTACAGGAGCATGGGGGTGATGATTTTTGGCGAGCCGCCGCCGTTCGGCACAATCATGGAAACACTGGCGGCGCTTGAACAGGACAACAATAGATGAACACTAGGCATCAGCTCGACGTGTTTCCTGAACGACGCAGCGCAGCTGTTCGGGAGGGCACCAAGATTCCATGAAGCTTACTCAATCCCAGCAAGACGCGATCAATCACGGCAATTCGAACCTGCAGCTCATAGCCTGCGCCGGTTCCGGCAAGACTGAAGTGATCGCGCGCAGAGTGGCGCACCTAATCAAGAATGGTTGTCGCCCGAGCAACATTATTGCCTTCACCTTCACGGAAAAGGCCGCGGCCGAACTGAAAGAACGGATCATCTCGCGTTGCCGGGAAGAACTCGGCGAGATCCATGGCATGGCCGAGATGTACGTTGGCACGATCCATGCTTTTTGCTTGGACCTGCTCACGGCTGAAGTTCCCAAGTACCTGAAATTCGACGTGCTCAATGAAGTGCAGCAAGCACTGTTCATCGACCGTCACAGTAACAAGAGCGGGTTGACGGCATCGACCGATCTCGCCGGGCTGCCTCTCAAACGATACCGGGATACGCCGCATTATCTCAGCGCTATCGGAATTCTTCGAGAAGCGGATACGGACGACAAAGTAATGGCGAGCTGCTCGGTCCTGGCGGGCTTGGACAGCTATCGCATCCTCCTGGATGACACGCGACATTTGGACTATTCCGCGATCATCGAGGCCGCCGTTGATGTTTTGAGTGGTGATGCCCCTCTAAAGGAGCGCATCGCTGCGCGGGTGAAGCATGTCATTGTAGACGAATACCAGGACCTGAACCCCATTCAGGAGGCAATCGTCTGGTTGTTGCACGAACTCGGGGCCAAGGTCTGCGTTGTCGGCGACGACGACCAGACCATCTACCAGTGGCGTGGGAGCAGCGTGCAAGGCATACTGACGTTTGAGAAACGCTACCCGGCCGTCGCGACGTATACGTTTCCTTCGGAATCCAGGGCGAGACCAGTGATACTGTCCCCGCTGGAGCCGCCCAAATAGGTGGCAAACAGCACTTGATCACCTCGGGCGCTGAGTTTCAACACCACCCCATCGCCGTATCCGGCCGCACCATGAAACTGTGTTTGGATCGCACCCGGTGTCACTGGCAATCCAGGCCCCGCCGCATTTCCTGCGATGTGCGCTCGGTGCAATCCGTCTACGGCGATCGCACTCGTAAGAGCAACTCCCGGCAACCTGGTCGAGTAGACTAGGCCTGTGCCGAACGCGTTTATCTTAGCCACAAAGCCGCCAACCGGCGAGTTGTCCGCCAGTCGGTTATCGGTCAGCGGAAAATTGCTGGAAGCGGTTGTGCCGGCGACATAAGCATTCCCGGCTTCGTCGACTGCGATCGCGGCGGGTCGATCGGCCCCGTCTCCGCCGAGATACGTAGCATAGACAAGTTGGCCGGCAGCATTGAACTTCACGACAAAGCCATCGGGACAGGGAAATGACCACTGTGGCCACGAGCAAGTCGTGGCGTGGTATTGGCTTTGAAACGCACCCGGCGTGACTGGCAAATCAGCGGAACTGATGGTGCCTGTGAGGTATACTGCGCCCGAATGGTCCACGGTTGATGCCACAACTTGGGCTTTCGGCAGAGATGCGACTGTGCGGGTCGAAGCCGCAGTCAGAATCGGCGCCATCGTCAGAGTTGCGAATAATCGCGACATACGAACCTCCCGAAATGGCGCGGGTAGGCCCAGTATATACCGATGGGGCGTGATCTACGGGCTAACAAACGCGCAGGTCGTCTGCGTGGAGAGCTTCAATGGGCGTAAAACGCCTATCCCGCTCCTTTGATGCTTCCCGTTGGTACGGCTGGCAGAAGGAAGCATAGGCGACTATTCGTCCAAGTGGATGTCTTATCGCCGATAAGTCGTGCAGGACGCGAGGCGCTCACGTCTGAGCCGTAGCCGATCAGAGGTTTCATCGTGTATCCGATCCAACCACGGCGCAGTGCGTCAGCGCCAGCCCGTTTATCAGACCCGAGCCCCCAATCGGCGGAAGAGCACCTTTGCCGGGACAGTCCACCAGATGTGCTGTGTCGCCGCTCATGAGCCTGACGGTCGCCGCACCCAGTCTGTGCAGGCAGACATTACCGGATTTTTACCGGATCGACTCTCCGCCTGATTCTCCGATTGGACTCGTTGCACTTAGTTAGGAGCACAGCGAGTCGGAGCACACGCATATGCCTTTTCCTATTGCCGCTCGTCTTGCCCTACCTCCCCTATGGCCACTCCGAAAACTGTTCCCTCAAACTCCCCTGTATTCGTTAACAGTTCGGGCGCGTTAGAGGCGTTTAACAACACCGGCATCAACGTCGCCGTCAACGTAAGCGTGCCGGACGCACCCTTGAAACGCCCGGTTCCACCTGTGATCTGATAAGTCACGGTAAGGTGGCCTACCCCAGCCGTGAGATCCGCGCAAACGGCTCCCCCCGTGATCCTGACTGTCAATAGACTTCCGGCTTGGAAGCGAAATACGCCCGCACCGGTCACAGTTGGAAAATAAAGGTGAGTTGGGCCGGGGCAACTGCTGGATGGCTGGGGAGAAGCTGTGTCAGCGTGTAGTTCACGATAGGTGAATGGTCCTAGCGTACCGTCACCGGCTAAATTCTGTTCGTCGGTAACTGTACCGGGCTGTAGATTGATCGTAGTGGCCACATTACTTCCCGAAAACGTCATCTGTACGGGCCTCTGTTGTGCGTATACGCCTGCGACACCGAGATCGAGCATCAGTGCCACGGTTGCAATATGTTTCACGGGTGCCTCCTATCTTTTTTGGAGGAGATCATTCTGAGTGCCTGTTCTCCTTCCGCTGGTACAGGCGGAAGCGGAAGGCAAAAGCGGCCACGTTTTGGTATATTTTTTGTCCCATGGAGAGAACGGGTTGTCCATCGGCGCATCCTCTGCTGAAATCACGGGTCTGTTGAAAGCCTGGGGCAGCGGCGACCAGGCTGCCTTGGCGCGGCTGGCGGAGCGGGTATATCCCGAATTGCGCCTCATGGCGCGCCGGTATATGAAAAATGAACGCCAAGCCAATACTCTCCAGACCACAGCATTGGTGCATGAGGTATACCTGCGCCTGGTAGACGTGACCAAGGTCGAATGGCACGAGCGCGCGCAGTTTTTTGCCATGGCGGCGCGGATGATGCGGCGCATCCTGGTGGACGCCGCGCGCGTACGTGGCGCACACAAGCGCGGCGGCAGCGCTCTCAAAGTGAACCTCGATGAAACAGCCCTCCTGTCGAGCGCGCCGGACCGATCCATTCTGGCCCTGGATGAGGCCTTGACAGCGTTCTCGCAGGTTGCTCCGCGACAGGCGAAGGTCGTCGAGTTGCGTTATTTCGGCGGATTGACCGAGGAGGAAATCGTCGCGGCTCTGAAGATCTCACTGCGCACCGTCAGGCGCGACTGGGATCTCGCCAAGGCTTGGCTACTGCGGGAGTTAAGCCATAGAATAGAGTTACCCACAGCACATGACTCCTGAGCGTTTCCAGCAAATTGAAGAGCTATACCATGCGGCTCGCGAGACAACCGCCGAAGAGCGCGCGGCACTGTTGGCCCAGACAGATCCCGAATTGCGCCGCGAAATAGAGTCGCTTCTCGCACAGCGCGCTGGCGGCGAATTCCTGGATCGGCCTGCCATCCAGAACGCCCCGGAGCTGCTGGAAGATGCCGCTGTCACCGAAATCAGCGCGGGTCTGTGCCTGGGGCCCTACCGTATCGAAAGCAAACTCGGCGAGGGTGGAATGGGAGAAGTCTTTCGAGCCATCGACACGCGATTAGGCCGCGCCGTCGCCCTCAAGATGACTCATGAGCGGTTTGGTGCGCGTTTCGAGCACGAGGCGCGCACTATTTCGTCGCTGAACCATCCCAACATCTGCACGCTTTACGACGTTGGGCCGAACTATCTGGTAATGGAGCTGGTGGAGGGCGAGACTATAGCGGCTCGGCTGAAAAGCGGACCTCTTCCAGTGAAAACGGCGCTCCTCTATGCCTCGCAGAGTGTGGCTGCGCTGGTCGAGGCGCACGGTAAGGGCATCGTGCACCGCGATCTCAAGCCGGCGAACATCATGATCGCGAAATCCGGAATCAAGGTTTTGGATTTCGGCCTGGCGAAATCGGGCCAGGATGAAACTGTTACCGCCAGCCGCATGTTACTGGGAACGCCTGCCTACATGTCGCCCGAGCAAAGGGAAGGCAAACCGGCCGATGCCCGCTCGGATATTTATTCATTCGGCTGTGTCCTCTACGAGATGCTGACCGGCGCACGCTTCGGGTCCCAGCGGAGGCGCGTCCCGTCGCGAAAACTGGAAAGAATCGTAAGCCGGTGTCTGGAAGAAGACCCTGGCCTCCGGTGGCAGTCCGCTGACGAGCTGGAGCGGGAACTGGCAGGCGTCACCGCCACCGGAAGCCGCGGGAAGCGCATGCTTGCCCGCGCCGCGGCCCTTCTGGGGTTGTCCGCCGCGGCGTATTTCTACTTCCATCGTGCCCCGAGACTCACTGACAGGGACATGATCGTCCTGGCCGATTTTGTCAACAACACGGGCGATTCTGTCTTCGACGGCACGCTTCGCCAGGGCTTGGCCGTCCAACTGGAACAATCGCCGTTTCTCAAAATAATGGATGACGGGCAGGTGCAGCGCGCTCTCCGGCTGATGAGTCTTCCGCCTGGCGCCCGCATCACCAATCAAGTGGCGCATGAAATCTGCGTCCGCGAAGGAGCCGCTGCCACCATTGACGGCACGATCGCGAGTCTGGGGAAGAGCTATGTCGTCACACTTCAGGCAATCGCTTGTCAGGACGGCGCAACGCTCGCCCGGGAGCAGATCCAAGCAGTCGACAAAGAACACGTGTTGAACGCAGTGGGAAGCGCGGCGACCGCCATGCGGGGCAAGCTGGGAGAACCGCACAACTCGATCCAGAAGCTAAACCGTCCGCTGGAACAGGCCACCACGGCTTCGCTGGAACCTGATCTATGCACGCGAGCGGCGTGCCGCGTGAGAGCGGAAGTGCGGTAAACCATTTGGGGACCCCAAAAAAACTGGGGTAAAACAGAAGATGTGCGAAGACCGTA
>QHXW01000051.1 GCA_003223115.1 Acidobacteriota bacterium | reverse complement strand
AGCTCGACTTCCAACTGCTTGCGTCCCGCCTTCGTGAGCTTGTAATAGCGGGCCCGGCGGTTCCCGGCCGTGACGCCCCATTCCGCCGTGACCCAACCCTTAATAAGCATTCGCTGGAGCGCCGGGTACAGTGATCCTTCTTCCACCTGCAGGACATCCTCGGAAATCTGTTGGATCGAATTGGCGATCTCGAAACCGTGCAGTTCTATTCCTCGAGCAAGGGTCTTCAGGATCAGCATGTAAAGTGTTCCGGGCGGAATCTCGTCTCGCATCGGATCTTTTGACATAGTTAGACTATGTCAGTCTGTATCCGTTAGTAAAAGATGTCAAGCCTGTTCCGTTGCGGCCGTACAGCTGTCTGATCGGGACTCGTGAGGAATGGGACAATCATGCCCTTGACTATCTACAATACTCGGATGTATTGTAGATGATCTGAAATATGGGAAAGCCAAGTGATCTCGTTCAGGGCACCCTGGATCTCCTGATACTCAAGACCATTTCACTCGAGCCCAAGCACGGCTGGGCAATCGCCAAACGCATCCAGCAAATATCCGCGGAGGTGCTCCAAGTTCAGCAAGGCTCGCTTTATCCAGCCCTGCACCGGTTGGAGCAACAGGGCTGGATCAAAGCGAATTGGGGTGAGACGGAAGGCGGACGCAAGGCCAAGTTCTATTCTTTGACTCGCGCTGGCCGAACACAGTTGGAGAAAGAATTGGCCCAATGGGACCGGCTCTCGAACGCCATCAATCTGGTCGTCGAGACAAACGAGGCGTAAAGCCATGCGCTTGGCGGACGAGCTTTTCTTGCGACTCCGATCTCTGTTTCGCCGACATGAAGTCGAACATGAGCTGGACGCCGAACTCCGGTTCCACCTGGAGCAGCAAATCGCAGAAAACATCGCCGCAGGCATGACGCCCGAAGAGGCTCGCTTTGCGGCACGGAGGAAAATCGGCGCGCTTGTACAAATCAAGGGGGAGTGTCGGGAAGAGCGGCGCGTTGACTTGATAGAGAACTGGATACGGGATCTTCGTTACGCCCTGCGTTTGCTGAGCAGGAACCCAAGCTTTACGGCCGTAGCCGTGATGACGCTTGCGATGGGCATTGGTGCCAATACAGCTATCTTTTCCGTGGTGCGCTCAATCGTGTTCCATTCCTTGCCATTCCGTGACCCGGAGCGGCTGGTCTGGATCCGTGACGACCCTACTGTCCTCTCAGTTACCTTTCAATCCTGGCGCCGAATGAGCAGCTCTTTCGATGCCCTTGCCGCTTTCAACGCTTTTTTTAATTACGGTGCTGTCAACTGGACCGGACATGGCGAGCCACAGCGGCTTTCCGGAGTTGCTGTGTCGCAAAATCTGTTTCCAATGCTAGGCGTGGAGGCCGCTGTTGGGCGTACGTTCCGCCCCGGCGAGGATCAGCCAGGTGGTCCTCCAGTAGTAGTGCTCACCCATGGCTTCTGGCAACGCAGTTTCGGCTCTGATCCCAGTGCGATCGGGAAAGTTCTTACACTAAACGGCAAGGACTTTAACGTTGTGGGCGTGCTGCCGGCAAGTTTCGATTTTGCGGCCACATTCTCGCCCGGAGCGCGCGTCGACATTTTCATGCCATTGATCCTGGACAAATTCTCCGAGGAGATGTCGCATTACCTGGGCGTCATTGGGCGCCTTCGAGGTGATGTAACAGTTGCGCGGGCGCAGTCGGAAATGGACGCCCTCACCAAGCAACTCAAAGGGCGTGACCCCACGTTGCATGCAGTAGTCGTGCCTCTGCAGGAAGCGGTCGTTGGTGAAGTACGAACACCGCTACTGGTGCTGATGAGCGCGGCGGCATTCGTATTGCTGATTGCATGTACGAATTTAGCCAATCTGCTGCTCGCACGCGGCACTGCCAGGCGAAGGGAGATGGCCGTTCGTGCAGCACTGGGAGCCGGCCTAGCGCGTCTTGTCCGTCAGCTCATGACGGAGAACATCTTGCTGGCACTTCTGGGTGGCGCGGTGGGCATGTTGCCGGCATTTTGGCTTGTGCCGTTCATCAGGACATTGCCGAATTTGCCCCTACCTCGTCTGAGCCAGGTTCGAATCGATGTCGGCGTTCTCTCATTCACGGTTGTGGCCTCAATTGTGACAGGCATACTCTTCGGCCTGGTTCCGGCCGTCCAGGTTTACGGCTCAGCCATTACCGATCCGTTGAAGAAAGCTGGCCGAAGTCTGAGCGCGGGCAAACATCGGGTTCGTGATTCGCTGGTGATTGCCGAGGTAGCGCTTGCCTTAGTGCTGCTCGCCGGCGCGGGGCTTCTAATCCGCAGCTTCTGGCATCTCTTGCAGGTCAATCCGGGCTTCCGTGCTGAAGGGGTTATTGCGGTGGGGATTGATCCGGGAGGCCAAAAATATGGATGGCTCATATCAGCAGATCGCGGAAGGCGGCTGGTCAGATTCTTTGATGAAATCCGTCGCAACGTTGCAGCGATTCCGGGTGTGGAGGCAGTCGCGCTCTCTGACAGCTTGCCGCTCGACCGTGACCGTGGCTTCTACATAAGGCCCGCGGGACGAACCTACAGAGGGCTGAATGAGACACCGCTGGCCTCGATTCACGTCGTGACTTCCGCCTATTTCCGCGTCATGGGCGTTCCGTTGAAGCGTGGGCGAACGTTCATGGAACAGGACACGGCCGACAGTGCCGTCGTGATGCTGGTGAACGAAACGATGGCACGAAATCTTTGGCCTGGGGAGGACGTTCTAGGGCAATTCGCGGAGATCGCGGGCCGTAAAGCACAGGTGGTGGGCTTAATCGGCGATGTCCGCCACTCAGCATTGGACCAGCAAGCAGGAAACGAAGCGTATCTGTTGTTCGCGCAGTACCCGTACACCTTCATGGATCTGGTGGTCCGCACGAACCTGGAGCCGGGCGCGTTAGCCCCCGCTATCCGGAAGGCGGTTTGGGCAGTCGATCGGGACCAACCCCTGGCACAGTTCCGGACTATTCAGCAGATTATCGATAGAACGCTTTCGCCCCGGCGGTTCAGCATGATGCTCTTGGCCGCATTTGCGGGTCTGGCCATCGTGCTGGCGTCAGTAGGCACTTACGGAGTGATGGCCTATTCGGTCGCGCAACGTACGCATGAGATCGGCATCCGCATGGCTCTGGGTGCGGAGCCGGTTGACGCAGTGCGCCTCGTTGTGGGGCACGGAGTGACACTAGCTGGGATTGGCGTTGTCGTCGGATTAGCGGGAGCGCTGGCCTTGACGCGTTGGCTTGGCAGCCAACTCTATGGCGTTAGCCCTGCTGACCCTCTCAATTTGCTGGGTGTAGCCGCGCTGCTCGTTTCAGTCGTCGCGCTAGCCAGTTACCTACCTGCGCGGCGAGCTTCGCGTATCGACCCGATGGTCGCTTTGAGGTACGAGTGATGCGCTGGGTAGAGAAGCTACTGCTGCGGCTGAAGTCGCTGTTTCGCCGACCGCGCGTTGAACGGGAGTTGGACGACGAACTGCAATTTCACCTGGAGCAGCAGATCGAAGAAAACCTGGCGGCGGGGATGAGTCCAGAGGAAGCCCGCGATGCAGCGCGCCGTTCCATCGGTGGCCTCGTACAGATGAAGGAGGAATGCCGGGATATGCGACGGGTAAATTGGGTGCAGGATCTCGTCCAAGATATCCGCCACGGCCTGCGCATGTTGGGCAAATCTCCCGGCTTCACTGCCGTGGCCATCCTCACGTTGGCGCTCGGTATCGGTGTGAATACGGCGATCTTCAGCGTGCTCGAATCCCAGCTCTGGCGTCCGTTGCCGTTCGCCGATTCCGAGCGTCTCGTGGACGCGCACGTCGTGCTTCGCGACAATGCGAAGCAGTGGGACATCCTTTCCAATCGCGGTTTTCAGGCTTGGCGCGAACAATCTCAATCCTTCGCGAACTTGGCCGCTTACGACTATCCAGCAGCTCGCAACCTCACTGCCGGCAGCACGTCGGAACGCATCATCGTGATGCCAGTCACATTCAATCTCTTCGGAACGCTCGAAGTTCCGCCTGAACGCGGTCGAGTTTTCTTAGCCGAGGAGGAAACGGCGGGACGCGATCAAGTCGCGATTGTCAGCTATCGGCTTTGGCAAAATCACTTCGCCTCCGACCCCGGCGTATTAGGCAAACCGATCAGGCTCGATGGCCAGACCTACACCGTTGTCGGCATCGCCTCCCAGCGCCTTCGATTTGAATACATACAGGAGCCGGACGTTTTCGTTCCTCTCGTGTTGGATCCATCGTCCTCACAGGTGTTGCGTAATGTCTACGTCATCGGCAGGCTAGCTCCTCGTGTGACGCCGGAACGGGCGCGCGAAGAGCTGGCCGTGATTCTCGACCGTGAACTAAAATCGGAAGGACTTCAGCCTGAAGACACAGCCACAGTCACGAATCTTCGCGAAACGTGGACGCAGTTTGCCGCGCGCCCTCTTTACTTCTTCGCGGGAGCCGTTGCGCTCGTTCTGCTCATCGCGTGTGTGAACACTGCGGGGCTCTTGCTCGCTCGCGGACTTGCGCGCCAGGGAGAATTTGCGGTTCGAGCGGCACTCGGCGCCGGACGCGGCAGGCTCATGCGCCAACTCCTTGTCGAGAGCCTAATGCTCGCAACCGCCGGCGGTGCTGCCGCCGCTCTTGCCGGAGTCTGGCTCGCTCAAGGTTTCGCGCACTTCCTGGAAGACGCCCTCCCGCGACAGGTGCCGATCGCTCTGGATACGCGCATATTGCTATTCACATTGGCGGTTTCGGTTGTCTCGGCATTGCTTTTCGGGCTTGTGCTGGCAGTTTTCGCGTCCCGAGCCGATCTGAATGGCGCCTTGCAGCAAAGACGTGTCGCATCCGTAAGCCCGAGGCAGCGGCATGCACGCTGCTCGCTCGTAGCCATCGAAGTTGCACTGGGATTTGTGCTGCTTTTCGGGGCAGGGCTTTTTCTCTCAACTTTCGTCCGTCTTCAGAACGCGCCACGCGGATTTGACGCTCCCGGCTCCCTAACCTTTCGTGTTGCGCTCCGCGGCGAGAACTACGCGAAGCCGGAACAGATCGAGCGTTATTTCGGTCGCTTGACGGAGCAACTCGGTTCGTTGCCGGGCGTGCGCGCAGTCACCCTTGGCAGTGGTCTTCCGCTCGCCGGATCAACGAGTTTGTTCGCAAACGTCAACGTAGCTGGCAGGCCTCCCGTAGGTCCACATGGTCTGGGAGTCATTGTCCATTCAGTGGCTCCGAATTACATTCAAACCTTGGGTATGCATCTATTGGCCGGTCGTAACTTTGATTTCTATGACAGCGAAGCCTCGGCACGCGTTGCCATCATCAATCGCAATACCGCGCAGGGATTGTTCGGCCTCGAAGACCCGCTCGGAAAAGTGCTCGAGTTTGTCCCGGACAAGCGCCGCGGAGTGCCTGTAGAGGCCCCCGTGCAAATCATCGGCGTCACAGAAAACGCGCAGGAATTCGGCGCCGACGACGTGCCGTTCGACGACTTGTATGTTCCATTTGCGCAGCATCCGGTTCCCTCCGCGTACGTCCTGGTCGCCTCGGATCTGCCTCGCGGAGCGCTTGCCGGTGCCATTCGGGCGGAAGCATATGCGGTGGACAAAGATCAACCTATTTTCGAGCTCAAGACGATGGATGATCGCGTTGCGGAGTCCCTCCTGCGCGCGCGCTTCAACCTGTACCTGGTCGGGACCCTCACCGCCGTCGCCCTGATGCTAGTATCCGACGGAATTTTCGGTACCGTCGCCTATTTTGTCCACCAACGCACGCAGGAATTTGGCATTCGCCTCGCTTTGGGCGCCAGTCCAGCCAGCATATTGCGCCACGCAATCGCTCAGTCGCTCGTGATTGGGGTCATCGGAGTCTCGATTGGAGTTGTAGCTTCACTGATCCTTGGCCAGTTGCTCCGGCATGCGCTCTATCTGGCCCCACACGGGCACTCTGGCATGCTGTACGGTGTCAAGGTTTACGACCCATTCATCATGATGAGTTGCACCTGCGCGTTGATGATTGCGGTGCTACTGGCCAACTATATCCCAGCACGGCGAGCGACGAGGGTGGATCCTATGGTGGCCTTGAGGTATGAGTGATGCGTTGGGCTGACAAGCTATCGTTGCGTTTGCGCTCCCTTTTTCGGCGGCGGAGCGTCGAGCGAGAACTCGACGACGAGCTTCGCTTCCACCTGGAGCAGCAGATCGAAGAGAATCTTGCGGCTGGCATTGGCCCTGAGGAAGCTCCGTATCGAGCGCGGCGGGCGATCGGCGGTCTTGCCCAGGTCAAGGAGGAGTGCCGCGAGACGCGAAGGGTCAATTTCGTCGGGGACCTATTACAAGATTTGCGCTACTCCGGCCGGGCACTCCGGAAGAATCCTGGGTTCACAACGATCGCCGTGCTTACCCTGGCCCTCGGTATCGGCGCAGTCACCTCAGTGTTCAGCGTGGTAGACGCTACCCTTTGGTGAAAGCTACACGATTATTGGCGTATTGCCGGGCGAATTCAGATTCCCCGGCGCACCACGGTTGCAGGTCTGGACGCCTCTGGTACTGAAGTATGGAGTGGATCGCGGTGTCCATTCGCTATACGCGATTGGAAGATTAGCCCCGGATATTTCCGTATCGCAGGCTCAAGCAGAAGTGGATGTCATTGCTCGGCAACTTCAGACGGAGTATGCACATGACGACGCCGATCAGGGCATTCTCGTCATGCCATCCCAAGTATGGACCGTGCGCGGCGCTAAAGAACTCGTCCTGATCTTTTTCGGGGCCGTTGCTTTCGTGTTGCTCATTGCATGCACGAACCTGGCTGGTCTGATGCTGGCACGCGCCGTGAGCCGCAGCAAATCATTTGCGATGCGGGCCGCATTGGGCGCGGGCCGGTTCCGGCTGGTACGTGAAATGTTGACGGAAAGCGCGCTACTGGCTCTGCTTGGCGGAGCGGCGGGCATGGTCCTGGCATACGCACTAACCCTCTTCTTCCGGACACAGGACTACATCTATCTCCCTAGTCCGGATACGATCAGGGTCAATGGCCGTATTCTCCTGTTTGCAGTCGCCGTTTCACTTCTGACGGGAATCCTCGTTGGCCTGGCTCCGGCGCTTCAGGTATCGCGCGCTGACCTGAACGCGGTTTTGAAAGGTGGGGGCGCAGACATTGGGCGTGAGGGGCGTTGGTCACTGCGCAGCGTAATGGTGGCAGGGGAGATTGCTCTGTCACTCGTGCTGCTGGTTGGAGCCGCGCTCCTGACACGCAGCATGATCCGCGCGCTGAATACCGATCCCGGTTACCAGACAGACCATCTACTCACGTTCTGGCTCTCTCCACCGCAGAATCGATACCCAGACCATCATGCGCTGGCGCGCATGAGCCAAGGCGTGCTCGAACGGATTGGGAGTGTTCCCGGAGTGCAGTCCGTCGGTTTAACTACCGCTCTTCCGCCGTCCGGATGGGAAGACGACGGCGGTTTCATTGTTGTTAAGCATCCTCCCCAGGATATTCAGCACGCGCCAGACACCATTATCGACGCCGTCAGTCCGGGCTATTTTGCGACCATGCAGATTCCGCTGATCAAGGGCCGTCTGCTAACGGAACGGGACAACCAGCAGCATGCCCCGAAAGTCGTGGTGATCAGCCGTTCTCTCGCCGATCACTACTTCGGAGGAGAAGATCCGATCGGTCAGCAAATGCGATTTGAAGAGGACGACCAGAAGAACGCCTGGACAGTGGTAGGCATTGTCGCTGACACGCGGTTCTTCGGCTGGGATCACGACGAAGGAGTCTTCACTTACTTTCCATACCAAGCACTTGGAGGCCAGTGGCACTTTGCCATAAGCATACGGACCAGAGTTGATCCTGCAAGCGTGATCTCACGGGTGAAGCAAGCGATTTGGTCGGTCGACAAAGAACTACCTCTACTGGACACGGCAACAATGCGCCAGCGGCTTGATGACGCGTTTGCCCCCAGACGCTTTAACTCGGCGTTGCTGGGAGCCTCTGCAGGTGTCGCCTTGTTGTTGGCCACCATCGGAATTTTCGGGCTGCTCTCTTATGTTGTTTCGCAAAAGACGCGCGAAATTGGCGTTCGCATGGCGCTGGGGGCGTGCCGGGAAGATGTGCTTCGCCTCATGCTAAAGCGTTCGTTAACGCTCCCGCTGGTAGGCGTTGGATGTGGTTTGCCCTGTTCCTTTCTTGGAGCGTTGCTCTTGAGAGGAATTCTCTACGACACAAAGCCCTTCGATGCGCCTGTGTTCGCAATCGCGACCGGTGTAATGCTGGGAACCGCTGTTATTGCCGCCTACATTCCTGCACGCCGGGCCCGCCTCTCTTGATCCGATGCGGGCGTTACGGCTGGAGTGAGAGTTCTTGATGCGCTGGGCCGACAAGATACTGTTGCAACTGCGATCTCTGTTTCGCCGACATGAGGTCGAACATGAGCTGGGCGCCGAACTCCGCTTTCATTTCGAGCAGCAGATTGAAGAAAACCTGGCCGTCGGCATGAGCGCCGAAGAAGCGCGCTACGAAGCACGGCGCACCAAGAATGCCAGACCACCGTAGTGCGCTCCGCAGTTGCTTTGCTCACGACGTCAGGCTCTTGCCGAAGGCGCCAGCCTGAGGTCAGCCCCAGGCATTCCCCTCGTCGGCCCGTCCCTTCCTTTCCTTGCGGAACTGGCCACGCCTCCCAATGATGCCCGTCCCTCGCATTGTATTCTTGATTGCCGTCTCCAGCTATGCGCTCCCACCCTCCACTCCCAAGGCCCGACGATCCGACATCACCGTCCGGCTCGCCGTGCAACCCCGTTCCCAGCCGAACTCACCCCGACGGCACCCCCAGTGTCTGAATCGCAGAAGCTATTAAAAAGCGGTTGCGTCTCAACGGTTGCTTGTGGTATGCTTCGCCCACTTTGCTCGATCTCAGCCCCTGGGGTGAAACATGAATCGCAAAATCTTATCGTCCCTGCTTTTCGTTATCGTCGCTGGTTTATTTCTTGTTCCCCGTATCGCTGCACAATTCACGACCGCCAGCTTAAGCGGAACCGTGGCTGACCAATCAGGAGCATACATACCGGATGCCAAGGTGACCGTACTGAATCTGGATACGGGATTCACCCAAACGGTTTCCACAGGCGGAGCCGGCGACTACTTATTCTCCCGTTTGCCCGTTGGCAGATACAAGCTGACTGTAGAGAAGGAAGGTCTCCAGACCTATATACAATCAGGCATTCAGCTGACGGTCAACCAGGCAGCGACGCAGAACGTGCAACTGCAGGTAGCGAAGGTTGTCGGTCAGGTAACCGTATTAGCAGATATCCCGCTGGTCACGACTAGCGAAGCTACGCTAGGTCAGCTGGTTGACGAAAAGCGTATCTTGGACTTGCCGCTAAATGGACGTCAGGTACAGCAGCTTGTATTCCTCACCCCGGGTAGTTTCGATGTAACTGAGAAATACTGTGGCCTCGGATGCGAAGGAGGTATTTATCCAGGACAGCAATACGCCTCTATTAACGGAGGCGGGCCCAATAGCGTCAATTATCAACTCGATGGCGGAAACAACCTCGACACGAACGTTAATCAGAACCTACCTTTCCCCAACCCGGATGCTGTCCAAGAATTTAACGTCCAGACGAACAATATGAGTGCGGAGTACGGAAACGCGGTCAGTGGAGTCGTCAATGTAGTAACCAAGTCTGGAACGAACCAAATTCACGCAGATGTTTTCGAGTTTCTCCGAAATGGCGCATTGAATGCCAGGAATTTTTTCGCACCAACACAAGACAGCCTCAAACGAAACCAGTTCGGCGGCAGCATCGGCGGTCCGATAAAGAAAGATAAGCTATTTTACTTTGGCACTTACCAAGGAACTCGTCTGCGTAGCGCACCGCAAGGGCAAATTGCTTTTGTGCCTACACAAGCCGAACGGAGCGGCGATTTTGCTGACCTGCTGCCGCAGCAGCTAAAAGATCCATTGAGCGGAACGCCATTTCCGAGCAATCAAATACCCGTATCCCAGTTCAACTCAGTTTCTCAGTTCTTCCTGAAATATGTTCCTTTGCCGAATGGCCCCGGTCACCAATTGACCTATTTGGGGCCCGCAGTCCGTCAAAATGACGACCAGTTCATGATTAAAGTAGACTACAATGCTGGTAAACACCAAATCACGGGCCGCTATTTTTATACACGATTTAGTCAGCCGCCATTTGTTCAAAAAGCGAACCTTGTTGCCGCGGACGTAAACGGGAATCTTGTCCCGTCGCAAAACCTAACGGTTGCCGACACGTTCAATGTGTCGCCGCACCTCATGCTCAATAGTTGGTTCGGATGGGACCTAATAAATGGCGACAGTCTCTCAAGTGCGCCGTTCGGTTTTCCGGACGCTGGTGTGAAAATTGCCGCACCCAAGCCGCCTGAAATCGCTCTCGGCGTGAACGGTTACTTTAACATCCAGACCAATCACTTGGGACAGTTTCACCGCGGGAACTGGATCATTCGTGAAACCGCAGTCATGATGAGCGGCTCCCATGAATTACACGTCGGCGTGGAAGCACTACGGATCAAACAACCTTTGGCCAATACGTTTCAGCAGTCCGGCCAGTTTTCGTTCTTCGATAATTTGTCTGGTGATAACTTAGTGGACTTCATTCTCGGTGAGGCTTCTCAATTTACCCAGGCCGGCGGCCTGTACATGAACCTCGTTGGAACGAAATGGAGTGCGTATGCCCAGGACAATTGGCGAGTAAATCAGAGATTGAGTGTCAATGCAGGTCTGCGCTGGGATCCATTTTTATCCTACACCGACAGCAAGGGACGGATGCCATGCTTCGTGCCCGGGGCAAAGAGTACACGCTACCCGAATGCGCCAGTGGGGCTACTCTTCGCCGGTCCTAATCATGATCGCGGCTGCCCGCCAGGCATGGCGAACAGTGATTTGTGGGAATTTGCCCCGCGGGTCGGATTCGCATATAAGTTGACACAAGATGGCAAAACTAGTATTCGGGGAGGGGCAGGTTTTTACTTAATGCCTGTCCAGAATATGGTGTACCAAAACTCGAACGGTATCGCACCATTTTCCCCAATCGTTACCCTCAACGTAGTCAATCTTGCAGATCCATATGGAAGTGCGGGCGTTCCGAATCCATTTCCGGCTGCATACGGGCCGAGCATTCCTGGTTCGGATGCCACGTTCCAACTCCCTGTTCAAATTGGTGGAGTCCTTGCGAGGAATTTTCGACTGCCGCAAGCAGCAACGTGGAATCTAACTATTGAGCGTCAAGTCGCAACGAATTGGCTAGTGCGGTTAGCCTATGTGGGCAATAAAGGCACATATCTCTATGGCACCGGTGGTGACCAAAAGAATCTCCAACAGATCAACCCGGCAATCTACGCGCCCGGATCGTCAACGATTGCGAACACGCAAGACCGACGTATCTACAAGGACTTCGGCGTAATCGGCGTGATCTCCTCTGTGAACAATTCAAATTATCACGCCGCGCAGTTGACAGTAGAAAAGCGTTTCGGCCACGGAGTATCCATATTGTCAAATTACACGTGGTCTAAGACCATGGATAATTTCTCACCTCTAGGAGCGTATTACTCGCAAACCAATCCGTTTAATCGTCACTTCGATTACGGCCCATCGGATGACGATTTGGCTCATGTCTTTAAATTGTCAGGCATCTGGCAGCTACCGGTTATAAACCGGAGTGGATTAACGGGCAAGATCGTTAACGGTTGGGAACTAACATCTATTATCACGTGGCGCGGAGGGTTTCCGTTTTCTGTCTTTAGTGGCTATGACAACTCCTTTTCCGGATACAATGAAGACCGGGCGGATTTCACGGGTACGAACATTCACGCTGCGCAACTCAGTTCAGGCCGATCGCACGCCGATCAGATCAACCAATGGTTCAACACAGCACTGTTTACTCCCAATGCGATCGGGACGTTTGGGAATTCAGGCAAGAATATTCTACGTGGACCAAAAGCGTTCAACACTGATTTGGGGCTACTAAAGAACACTGGAATAACAGAGAAGACATCGCTGCAATTCCGTGCAGAGTTTTTTAACGCTTTCAATGATGTGAATTTCTTCTTCCCGGATAGAACAGTGTCTGACGGAGCATTTGGGCAGATCACTGCCGCGCGAGATCCCAGAATCCTTCAGTTTGGTTTGAAGCTCCTATTCTAATTCTTGCGTTGTCGCTGGTGCGAGACGGCATTGGCAGATAGGTTTATCCGATGCAGCGGTTCGTGCGACTCCCGATTCTCGTACTAGGTTTGGCCGCTTGTCTCGCGCACGCTCAAAGTACCCCTAAGCAGATCGAAGAAATTTTGGGCCGACGTATCCTGGACCCGATACTGGTTGAGTTTCAACTAAAAGAATACTTGATGGGCCGGGTTCCGCCGCTACCGAAGCCCCGCACATCGGGACAGTGGACTGCGGAAGCAGACCGAATCCGAAGCTACCTGCTTACGAATGTTGTTTTTCACGGGTGGCCTAACGATTGGGTTAATGCACCGCCGCGCTTTGAGGATCTTGGGCTCATTCCCTCAGGAAGGAGCTACCAGATCCGGAGACTGCGATTTGAAATTGTGCCGGGCCTCTGGTCAACCGCGCTTCTTTACGAACCAGCGAATCTGCATGGTAGTGTACCGGCGGTGCTAGACGTGAGTGGTCACTTTCCAGAACTCGGCAAAGCCACGGATTTCAAGCAAAAGCGCGACATCAACTACGCTCTACGGGGAATAATTTCGTTGAACCTCGAATGGCTGAACATGGGGGAACTACACGTCGATGGCAATGATCACGGTTTCGGAGGTCATCTTGAACTGGTGGGTGCCAATGCAGAGGGGCTTTTTTATCTTGCCATGCGGAGGGGCCTCGACTATCTGTGGGAGCACCCGAATGTTGACCGCAGCCGTATTGGAATGACAGGACTATCTGGCGGGGGGTGGCAGACAATCGTGCTCAGCAGCCTTGATAAGAGGGTTTCTGTTGCTGTGCCCGTGGCCGGCTACGACTCCTTTGTAAGTGACGCTGAGCATCCGGAATGGGTTGGAGTTGACATTGAATGGAATGCCACAGACTTCCGCAAAGGCTACGATTACACGACTCTTACAGCAATGCGTGCCCCCCGACCGACCTTGCTTGTCTACAACGCAGAGGATGACTGTTGTTTCAGAGCACCGATAGTGAAGCCGTATATTTTTGACGCAGTGAAGCCCTTCTTCCGGCTTTACGGGCAGGAGGATACATTTCAATGGTATGAAAACGTTGATCCGGGGACTCACAACTATCAATTAGGCAACCGGCAACAATCATATCGCTTCTTCACGAAGTATTTTCATTTGCCGGAGGCGGAGCGAGAGGTGCCGGTCGGTGGCGAGATCAAAAGCTTTAAGGAACTAAAAGTTGGTGTGCCCAAGGACAACCTCACCATTCTTGGCTTGGCTAGAAAACTGGCATCTGGTATCCGTCACCAGTCGATACCTCGGGAAGGAGCCGATCGACGCGCATGGACGAACTCAGAAAGACCCAAACTCAAACAAGTTCTTCGGTACACGCCAATAAATGTAAAGCACGCCTGGGCACACGCGAATACCAAGAATCGTGGTGTGGAGACAATATCTTATCGGTTTCAGTTCCACAACGGGCTTAGCGCAACTGGCGTTTGGATCAAGGCGATCGCCAGCCCCGAGAATGCTCCAACAACACTGATTCTTCATGACGAGGGCAAACAGGCCGCTAGCAGCGAAGTCTCCGACCGTGTAAATCGAGGCGAGCAAGTGATCGTTATTGATTTGCTGTTTACAGGCGACGCCTCAATGGCAACGAGGCCTCAGCATGGTCCCCCCATGTACTGCCAAGCCCTCGCCACATCCGGCGATAGACCCCTCGGCATGGAAGTTGCTCAATTGATCGCGATAGCAAATTGGGTAAGGGCAAAAGCCGGCGTGCAGACAACCCGCCTTCAAAGCACCGGAATAAGAAGTCAAGTGCAGGTGCTTGTTGCAGCAGCTCTCGAGCCTCTCTTGTTCTCTCAGCTCGTGACCCGTCGCGGAATGAATAGCCTGGCATATCTGCTCGCTAAGCCTGTAATTTACGAAGAGGCACCGGACCTCTTTTGTCTGGACCTTTACAAGGAATTCGATCTGGATTCGCTCGTTGCAATGGCTGCGCCGACAAAAATGACCTCGTTGGAAGTTGCGGAAATGATGAAGGCGGCTCCGGGGTATTAGAGGTTCCTATTGTTGCAACTTCGATTTCTCCGTCACCTGTCCATTTTCCTAACGGCTTCATTCGCCGTTGGCGCATTGCCTGCTCAGGAATGGAATCGAGCAATCCGCTCTCTACGCCCGGCCGACGTTAGAGACGAAGAGAAGACCGTATTGGACAACTTGCAGCGCAGAGCAGAGAACGCCCTGGCTGGCGTTCCACGGGCTTACACGCGTCAGGAAGCCGACAAGGCGCGTTCCGCCCTTCGTCATCAATTACAGCAATCACTCGGACTCCATCTCTTCCAGTCGCCGCCGGTGTTGAAAGCTCGGGTGGTCGGCACACTTTCCCGCGAGGGGTATCGGATTGAAAAAATCGTCTATGAAACGCAACTAGGCACAGTGCCTGCTCACCTTTATCTGCCAGCTGGAGTTGCCCAACCAGGCCCAGCCGTTCTCTTCTACCCGGGTCATTGGTGGCCCGATGCGAAAACCCGCCCCGATTTTCAGGCGTTTTGCATCAATATGGCACGCATGGGGTTCGGAGTCCTGATCTGGGATCCTTTTGGCCAAGGCGAGCGCGGCATTTCCATGCGTGATCACCGCCGCGTTGAAGCATTGTTAATCGGCATTTCGCAGCAGGGATTTGCCGAATACGAAACACAATGCGCTCTCACGTATCTATTGTCGCGAAAGGAGGTCGATCCGCATCGGATCGGCATGACCGGGGCTTCGGGCGGTGGATATAACACCTGGATCACGGCGGCACTCGATGACCGTGTCGCAGCTGCAGTCCCCGTCGTAGGCACCAGTGAGTTTTTTCAGCAAATCAGTGTGACGCGCTCCTATAACTGGGATCCAAACGAGCATTGCCACTATGTACCAGGTCTGATCCGCTACGCCAACAATCACGAACTCTTGGCGATGGCCGCTCCGCGGCCAATACGCGTGATCGCAGCAAGGGATGATCGGGAGTTCCCAATCACAGGAGTGCGCTCAATCTATGAATACGGGCATCAGCTCTATACCTCTTATGGTTCGCCCGAACGGATATCCCTAATCGACGATACTTCTGCTGGTCATGGTTATCAGCAAAAAAAGCGCGAGGCTGCTTACGGCTGGTTTCTGCGTTGGTTGATGCATCGAGGTGATGGTAATGCGCATCCGGAGCCCCCTACCGTGACAATGCCGTATGACGCCCCGGAACTTCGCTGCTTCCCCGCCGGGCAAAATCAACCCGCGGGCCCCGGCATAGTCGAACTCGTAAGGCGCCTCGCCGCTGATCTGCCGTTGCCTACTGCGAGTCGCAATTTATCCGCCGTGCTCGGCTTGCCTTCCGATAAGTTGCTGGCCCACCCCGCGGTTCAATCCGTTCAACTTCAGCGGTTGCTCATCGGATCTGAAAAGGAAATCACTCTGCCTGCGTTTCTCTTAAGGCCAAAGGGTAATGTCAAAGGTGTTTTAATCGCGGTTGATGACCGTGGCAAGGAAGCCCTTACTGAGGACCTGAGGTTCCCACTTTTGCTCAACGAGCAATGGGCAGTTTGCGGCATGGATCCTCGAGGTATCGGCGAATTATCCACTACGAAAATGGCTTGGGTGGCGGCCGTCAGTCTACTGCTAAACGAGAACTTCGTTGGTCGTCAGGCCTTCGATATTGGCCGCGTAGTTAAATATCTTGGCTCTGACGCAGCATTCGCCGGCAAACCTTTCACGCTATATGCCCGTGGTCATACTGCAGCCTTGGCGGCCGCTTATGTTATCGGCTTGTCTTCCGACCTGAAATATTTTCTCCTAAGAGATGGTTTCATCAGCTTATGTCAATTCTTGGAGCGTCCGCATTCCCTGAAGCTTTCGTTCAAACTTCAAACCACCGATCAATACACTGCTGTTCCTCTCGAACGTGAGATTCCTTTCCAGTACTTTCCTTTTTGTGGCCTTCGCTATTTCGATGTGCCTCAGCTATTGGCCTCCACGCAGGCCACCGGTTTGATTGTGAACCCGATCGATGGCGATTGGAACCGCATGTCGGAGACAAATGCGCGAAGATCGTTGCCGTCCCGCATACGGATCCTTAGCGACGACCACCCGGATAACGCTATAACCGAGTTCCTGCGTAATCTCATAAAGGGCGCTAGTTCTTTGACCGCTTATAAAAGTTCTTGTTGTAGCGGAACTTGCGGCGTGCGGCCCGGCGGTTAAATCGCCAGTGTATCTTGGTGCCAGCGGTTGATCCCGTAATGTCCAAGAATTCGACCGTACTAGACCCGGAAACGCAGGCCTGCGTAGCTGATTTCACGTTTCGTCGCGCTCCACTGTTCTATGTGTCTCCAGGACAGATAAACGCCCTGGTGCCACCGTCGATTGTGCCCGGTGTCGCCGTCGTCCAGGTGCGGCGAGGCAATCGACCAGCGCTGAGACGTTTACTCTCCGCGGAGGACGATCGCACGCCGGGTGGCCAATACGTTGCTGTTCTGACGAAGATCAACCAGAGATGGTGCGGACTTACTTCTTTTCACGGCGCCACGCTCACGAGGACCGGGGCGGAAAAAGGGCCGTCGATAGATGGTCCGATACTGACGGGAACTGCATAGAGCGAAGTGCCCGGTGGAAGACTACGAGGAATCTGCACGTTGACCTGTGTGACACCCGCGACTAGCGTCGGTGCGGCTCCAGCCCAAACGACTTTGTCGGTATAAGATATTCCGGCTAAAGCAACCGTCACGGGGCCAGCCAGCGTGATCCACGGCGGGGGAATTGGCGAGATCTGGCCATCAATGCCCGGCGGCGTGAGTGCGCCCATTCCCGTAGCGAAGAGCGACACGATCGAGCCGAGCTTGGCTGGATGGGCAGGCGAGTTGAGCGTGCCGTCCTGGTTCAGAATCGCTCCCTGCGTTCCGGGCTGCCCGGAGAGAGTGAACACATCGGGATCATTCAATCCGCACCGCACATCGAGGGCTGGAGCGCTCTCGCCATTCCGCTTAATCTGGATTGTCACCAGGCACGTCTGAGCTTGATCAATCTCGAACGGCACAATCGCATTGATCTGCCCGGATTGTGCATACAGCAATGGAGCCGGAATGCCATGAACAGAACTTGAGTCCCGGCAAGAGACGAGCTCACTCGGCCATTGGCCTCGAGTTGCCCCATGGCACCCGCCTCGGGTCCCAGGTTCGAACCAAAGATGCTCACGATCTCGCCTGGGGCGAGGCCGTCAGGCACTCTCCACGAAGCGCCGTTGACCGGACAACTGAAGTTCAATTTCGGCGTCGCAGCCAAGTCGATTCTTGAGACGTTGTACCCCTGATACGGGTCTTCCGTGATCCCCTGAATAGTACCGGAGGGCAGCACTGCGGGCGTATATACGACTTGGCGGACGAAGGAAGCATAAAGAACTTTACCGGTGGGATCGAGTTTGAGTAGGGCCTGGCCGCCCCCGCGCTCGGAGAACAAGGGGCAGATAGAAGAGCGTTCGGCGTGACGGAGAAGGCCCCAGCGGTGCCCGTGCCGGAAACGTAGGCATTTCCTAACTCGTCGAACCCCAGAAGGGAGGCGAAACCGCCTCCAAAAAGAAGAGAGCCTGTTATCCCGGTTCCCGACGCGTTGATCTTCACCACAAACGCGCCAGCCTGACGAGATGGCGATGGGAAGTCCGTGGAAGTGGTGACGCCCGCGACCCATACGCTGCCACTCGGATCCAGGGCAATCGACGATGCCTGCGTGATGGCGTTGCCACCCAGGAACGTCGAGTAAATCAGACCCGTGCCATCCTGGCTCAGTTCGGTAACGAAACTACAATCTGAGCCGCACGATTTCGATTGAAGCGCTCCGGGCGTGGTAGTTAGCAAGCCTTGTGTATGCCGGTGATGTAAACGGAACCGTTTGCGTTCAAAGCCATTGCGACCGGCGCGGCGTCTACGTAAGTCGAATATACGAGGGCCGTACCGGTGGGGTTGATTTTCGAGACAAATCCCGGACCGGGGAGGCGCCGAAAGGCGCCGATCGAGATAGGAAAGTCAGTTGACGATGTGGAACCGGCGACATAGGCGTTGCCCGCAGCATCGGCTCGGATTCCAGACGGCGCTTGGGTTACCGAGCCACCAAGGTAAGTAGAGTAGTTGAGCGAACCGTCAGCGTTGAGCTTGGCGACAAAGACGTTTCCAGCCAGTTACAGGCTGATCTCGCCGGCGGAGTGATTCATCTGCCGGGTTCGGCCACGAGCGGAAACTATTTCGCCGCACTGGGCCTAATGTGTCGCGATTACCGGAGACTAGGCAGTTTTTGCCCGTAACGGTGTCGCGGAGTTTGCGCCCAGAGCCTTTGAACTACACTCTAGTTGTATGCCGCGGATTCAAATCATCATTCGTTCCTTGCTCCGCAATCCGGGCCTCGCCCTGTCAGCCATTCTTGCCCTGGCACTCGGCATTGGGGCAAACACGGCTCTGTTCACCGTCATCAGCTCGTTGGCGCTACATCCTTACTCACTGCCCGAGGCGAATCGGCTGATTGCCATTCTGGAGGGCGAGCCCAACGATGCCTGGACACGCGTCGCGCCAGCCGACTACTTCGACCTGACGCGTCAGTCATCCAGTTTCGCCGCCATTGCGGCGTGGCGTGGAAGCTTCTCCACCCTCACCGATGCCGGCGCGACAGACCAGATCTGGAGCGTCGCAGTCACGGAGCAACTATTGTCGCTGTTAGGCTCGCAGCCCATCATTGGGCGGAGCCTCCAGCCGGAAGATTTCAGGCCCGCCGCTCCGCAAGTCGCTCTTCTGAGCTACCGAGAATGGATTGATCGCTTTGCAGGCAATCCGGCAATCCTTGGCCGCACCGTATCGGTGAGCAATGAGCTTTACACAGTCGTGGGCGTGATGCCGAAGGGTTTCATCCTGCCCGGCTATCGTCGCTCGGACATCTTCCTGCCTTTCCACGAGATCGACGACGATCGAACGAACCGGAATGACCGGAACATGTATGTTTGTGCGTTGCTTAAGCCAGGCGTATCTGCCAGGTGTGGCTTTCATACTGGACACGAAGCTTCAAGCCGCGCGGACAGCCTTGCGCAACGGGCGAAGTGTCAACTCGACCGCGGGTCCCCATCGGTCACTTAGGGCCAGAGCCCGTAGTTGCACAATGTGCTCCCCCGTTGCCCCCTTCCACCTTGCGCCGCAGCGTTTCATCCGCACCTCAAACAGGCTCTTGCAAGTAGCTTCCGCGTTGCCACTGCCGAGCGGCAGGCCCAGCCGGCGTGCCCGGGCGTAGTTCATCCGATCGGCGTCGGCGCTGTGAGTCTGGAGGTAGCTAATAGCTGCGTGGACAGGATGGTTCTCGCCAACACCCTCATCGAAACCAGACCTGACCAATTCCTGCAGAATGTCGGTTGCTGCGCTGCCGCGGTGGAGCAAGACCATTTTCCAGCGGCTCAGCCTTTCACCTGCCACCTTGGAATCGGTGTCTATAGTATGCGCCGCGGCGGCGAGCTTTTCCGTCAGATGGTAGAGATCTACTAGCCGGTGGAGGTCATCGCCAAACTTCGGCCTGAACCCTTCATCCAGCAGATTCCACATCTCGGGCGCTCCGTCGCAGAGCAGTTGCAGCTTCAGGTCTGGACGCTGGCTCCACAATACCGCGACATCGGCAACCATGCGGTCGCGTAGCCCGATCACATCACCCTCCGGCATACATCCATAACGGATCGTATGCCCTCCCGTACCTTGTTCATCGTGCAGCGTCACCGTACCCACATACGCCATCCGGAAATTTCGGGCCACCGGCCTCTTCGGCGCGCCCTTTCGCGGCCGTCCCACTGGCCGCGGCCGCGGTTCCTCCATCGGAACACTGACCCGGTCCAGTGATACGCTGACCGAACAGGCTTCTGCTGGCACTTCATAGGCGTCGATTAAGGCATCCTCAATATCCTGGTGATCGGCAACCGCCAGCGCCGCCACCAAGTGTGCCACCTTTTCGAAACTCGACCGCGAATACGGCAGCCGCCCAAACTCCCGCACGCTGGCTTCCGCCTCCCGCGACGTTCCTTGCTGCATCTCATGCGCCATCACCCGTGCCGTGTGCGGCAGCCAACCGTCTCCCACCACCCCGGCGCGCAGACTCACCGCATCCACCACTTTGCCACCAGGCTGCCCTCCCCGCTCTCCCGACTTGCGGTACAACGACCGCTCCACCGACACCGAACCCGCCATCGTGTGATACTGGTCCTCGCACCGCCCGACCCGAGTGTAGCGTTCCTTCCCAATCACCACTGCGGGAACGTCAACATCGAGGCTCTGCAGGATAGCGCGGTGCGCCTCCCGCTCAGTCCGCCCCGCCGCCTCCCACATCGCCTGCTCCACCAACGCGTAATCCACGGCTTTACCGCCGCCTTGCCGCGCCAGCGTACGCTGCACCTCGGCTAACTGCTCCGCCATCGCCTTCCCCAACTCCGTCAGCTCCTCTGGAACTTCAATCACCATCCTTCCCATGTCCTCCCCCCCTAACTAACAGGCAATATGTCCACAGCTTGTTGTAACAGATCCCTGGGAATTTGTCCAGTATGGAAACCACACCCTACCAATACGCCCCCAGGGGGAGATCTTCCTGGAAGCAGGGTAAGTAAAGAGTGCGAGGGGTCCTCTCGCGCAAGGCGCGTCGCCCACCACTCCGATGATTTCCATGGTGCTGCGCTCAGTAATGACGTGGCGGCCGATCGGGTTGGCATTCCGGAAGTAGTATCGGGCCATGGTTTGGTTGATCATGGCGACCTTCGGTGCGCTCTTTTGGTCCTGCAGCGTGAAATCGCGGCCAGCCAGAAGTGGCGTTCCCAGCGTTTCGAAATATTTCGGCGCGACGCGGTTCACATAAACTTCTTTGTCTTCGTCAGGCTGTGGCGTGTAACCCTCCACCTGTACGCCGTTGGTGATGCCACCGCCCGAAATCGGCGTGATGAGCGCTCCGCTGGCGGAGTGCACGCCGGGGATCTCCGCGATCCGCGCAAGCAATGGCTGATAATATGCGTCGAGCTTGGCGCCTTTGTAACCGGCCTGCTCGGCATCGACCTCTAGCATCAGGACATTGCTCGGTCGAATCCCGCGTCCACGGTTTCCAAATTTCGCAAGCTGCTGGCGAGCAGTGTGGCTCCAATCAGCAGCACCAATGACAAGGCTGCCTGAGAAATCACCAGAATCTTGCCGAGCTTGCTGGAGGCGCTCATGGTGCGCGTTTCTTTGCGCACCGGTCCGGAGTCAACGCGGGTTGCCCGGAATGCCGGTGCCAGGCCAAAGAAGATGCCGGTCAACAGTGAGACGGCTGCAGTGAACGCGAGCACACGGGCGTCGGGCGTCAGCACTGGTAGAATCCGCCGCGCGCCATTCGACATGAAGAGCACCAACACATTACTGCCCCACCAGGCGAGCAGTAGCCCCAGGGCACCGCCAATGGCTGAGATGAGCATGCTCTCGGTGAGAAATTGGCGCAGCAGGCGCGAACGGCTGGTGCCAAGCGCGAGGCGCACCGCAATCTCACGTCGACGCGAGGCGGCCCGGCCCACCGGCAGGTTGGCTATGTTTGCGCAGGCGATCAGAAGCACTGCCCCCACCATGGCCATCAGGATACGCAGTGGTTCTGAAAACTGAAGCCGCAACGTGTCGAGCCTGGCCCCGGCGGAGGTCAGTTCGAGGTTCTGTTCGAGATGGAGCCGCCGCTGGTGGGGATCATCGATGGCGTTGGCTTCCGGTGTAATGAGGCGTTGAAGGATCACGCTGACATCGGCGCGTCCCTGCTCAGGCGAGATTCCCGGTTTGAGCCTGGAAACGAGGCTGAGCCAGTTGAAGCACCCGTTAGGCAGCCAACTCTCCCGGCGAATGCGTCGCTCAGTTGCCATTGGTATCGTGATCGAGGGAGTGCAGCCGGTCTCGACGCCAAAAAATTCGGGAGGTGTGACGCCCACGATGGTGAAAGCGACGCTGTTCAGGAACACGGCGCGCCCGATCACCGACGGATCCGCGCCGAAGCGCCGCTTCCAGCCCGGAGACATACTGGCACTCGACTGGCTCAGTTTCCTCGCTAACGCGCAGCTTCAACTTGTTCGGTCCGGAGAGAGCGATTACGCCGGCGAAAGAGCGGTTCTCATCACGGAAATGCTGGTACCAGGGATATGAAAAGTTCGAGCGCTGCCCCTGGAAAAAATGCTGAAACTGGACGAGTTCGCCGGGGTTCTTGACCGGCAGCGTCTTGAGCATCAAGGCATCGATAATGGCGAAGATGGCGGTATTCGCGCCGATCCCAACGGCAAGTGAGAGAATCGCGACGGTAGTGAGAACCGGGCTCTTGCGCAGCATGCGCCAGCCGTAGCGCAGGTCGTGGACTAACGTCTCAATCCATATCACCCCGTATCACCCCGCGCATCTCGCGGCATTGCTCCTGGATTTGTGCTAGATCTTGCTAGACCGCCAATGGTTCGCCGTGACGCATATCGCGATTCTTCACGCGTCATTCCGGCGGCGATGTTCTCTGCGATCTGCTGCTCGATATGAAAGCGCAGCTCATCATCCAACTCCTGTTCAACGCGCGGCCGTCGCAGCAACGACCGAAACCGCAGCCGGAGCTTGTCCAGCAAGCGCATCACTCATACCTCAAGGCGATGGCGGGGTCCACGCTCAAAGCAAGCGAAACCGGAATCAATATGGCAAAACCAGTTACGAAGAGCATCGTGACCGCTGCTCCCAGGATTGTGACTGGATCTGATGACGACACGCCGAATAGCTGGCTCGCCACAAATCGGGTTGCGATCATTCCGACGAAGATACCGGAGACAATACCGAAGCCCAATAACCTCAATGCTTCTTTCGCCACCAGCCAAATCACGGCCTTGGGGCTCGAGCCCAGTGCCATGCGGATGCCGATTTCACGCGTTCTGCGTGCACCAGATAAGCCATCACTCCGTACAGCCCGACACTGGCCAAAAGTAACGCTACTAGACCAAACGCACCTGCCAACACGGAGACAAGCCGCTCCCGCGATAGCGAATCGTTGACTCGATCTTCGAGCAACTTGATGTTGAACACCGGCACTTCGGCGTCTAGCGCGTCGAACTCATGTCGAACCGCCGCGGCAAGGTCGGTCATGCTCCGGCCCTCCGCACGTGCACGTGCAGCGTCGGCATGTATGCTGTGATTTGCTGGATCGCGAAGTAAACCGTCGGCGGCGGCGCAGTGTGCAGGTCATCGTACCGGCTGGCCCTGACAACGCCGATCACTTGGAAGGGCTGCGGCTCACGAAGTTCAGCCACAACGCTTCTACCAATGGGATTGTCACGCTGAAACAGCGCACGCGCCAGCACATCATTGAGGATTACAGCTGGTGGCGAGCCTTCTTTGTCCGCCGGAGAAAAGTCGCGCCCGGCCAAGCGTCTCATCCCGATCGTCTCGAAGAATCACGGACTGACTTCGTCGGAGATTGCCCGCACTCTCTCACCATTGGGCAAACGAATCATGGACGAACCGCCCCGGCTGCTTAGCGGTCCATCCTCTGCGATACCAGCCGACCGCACTCCGGGCAAAAGTGCAATGCGCCGCACCAACTCCGCGGTCATGTTGCGAATCTGCTGCGGGCTATACAGCTCAACCTGCGGCTTCATCGTAAATAGCAGCACCTTGTCCGGCCGGTATCCGTAATCCGTCGCGCGCAAAGTCGTCAGCGTTCGCAGAAACAGTCCGGCCACGATCAGCAACAGCAGTGATAGAGCGACTTGCGAAACCACGAGGATCTTCCGAAAACTGAAACCACTGCCTTCCCCAACTGAGTCAGCCGAATCGGTCTTCAGTGCGCCAGCGAGATCACCACCTGTCGCTGGGAGAGCGGGAAGAAGTCCGAACAGGATGCCGCTCGCCAGCGAAACACTGAACGTAAACAAGACCGCCCGAAAATCCGGCCGCAGGTCCAGGACCATGCGCATATGTCCCTGCGGCGGAAATCCGAACAGAAGCTGGTTCGTCCAGGATGCGACCGCCAACCCAGAGCTCCGCCCACCAGCCACAGCAGCAGATTCTCTGCCAGCATTTGCCGGATGAGCCGCGCTCTTCCCGAGCCGATCGACGCCTGGACCGCAAGCTCCCGCTGCCGAGCAGTGGCGCGCGCCAGCAGCATGTTGGCAACATTCGCGCATGCAATCAACAGCACCAGCCCAACCAAGCCCACCAGAAGCAGCAACGGTTTCTCGAACGCCGTTACAAATTCGTGGTCGCCTGTTTTGCCTGGCGCCAGGCGGATGTGCCCAAGATCTCCTCTTCGCTCCGGCGGGAGCTCTCGCAGAAACTGCTGAAATTGAGCATCGGTCGCGGCTTCTGCCTGGGGCAGAGTGACGCCACGCTTGACTCGCGCCATCTCCTGTTCGGAGGACTCACTCAAAAGGTGCATCTGACGGAGCTCTCGACCCGGATGCATCCTTGGCACCCACAGTGCAGGCTCCTTCCCAACTTCAAGACGGTAGAAAGCAGCGGGCGCACCCACGATCGTGAATGGAAACTTGTTGAGATGAACGGTGCGCCCGATGACCCTCTCGTCGCCCCCGAATCTGCCCTTCCAAAATCGGTACGAGACTTCCGCCGCCCATCGCCCCTTCAGCACGTGCTCTGAAAAGCCCTGCCCCAGGATGGTTTGGACACCGAGGAGATTGAAGAAACTGTCCGATACCGCCTCACCCATAATGCGTTCCGCGTGCCCGTTGAGTGAAAAACTCAGGCCGTCGCCGACGGCGCCCGCCACACCGCTAAAGGCCGTGCTCGACCGCTGCAATTCGTCAGCGAATGCCACTGGGATAGCTCGCAGGTCGTGTCGCTTCTCGCGCGTCACCATTAGCCGAACCAGGCTCTCGGGATCTTGCACCGGCAGCGGCTTCCACAGAATCGCATCCGCCGCCGTAAAAATCGCGCTGTTCACCCCGATGCCGAGGGCGAGGGAGACAAGCGCGGTGATTGTAAAGATGGGGCTTCGGCGAAACCGGCGAGCGGCATAGCGCAGGTCTTGAAAGATGCCCACGATCGTGTTGACGCCGCGCGTGTCGCGGCACTCTTCCTTGATCTGCTCTAGAGCACCCGGCGTGCAGCATAGCGAGCATCGTCGGGTGCCATTCCAGCGGCGATGTTCTCTTCGATCTGCTGCTCCAGATGAAAACGGAGTTCGTCGTCCAGTTCGTGTTCGACTTGCGGCCGCCTCAACAGCGATCGCAAGCTCAAGACAACCTGATCCGTCCAAGCGCATGGCTTCACGCCTCGTTCGTCTGCACCACCAGATTGATCGCGCTCGACAGCCGGTCCCAATTCGCCAGTTCCTTTTCCATCTGGGTCTTACCGGCTCGAGTCAACGAATAGAACTTGGCTTTCCGCCCACCCTCCGTTTCACCCCAATGCGCTTTGATCCATCCCTGCTGTTCCAACCGGTGTAGCGCGGGATAGAGCGATCCTTGCTGTACCTGCAGTTCTTCCTTCGAGATCTGCTGGATACGTTTGGCGATGGCCCAGCCATGCTTCGGCTCGAGCGAAGTGGTCTTGAGAATCAGAAGGTCCAGTGTGCCCTGGACCAGGTCACTTGGTTTGCCCATATTTCAGATTGTCTACAATACATCAGGCTATTGTAGATAGTCAAGGCATGTGTGTGAGAAACACGCCGCGCGACGATTTGTGGAGCCGTTACTTCGCTAGAGTCAGCTCGTACAGATGCGCCTTTGGCTGCGCCGCCAGCCTTTGCGCCAGCACTATCTGTTCCTCCAGAGCGTCGAGCGCCGACTCCGCCTGCGCGAGTTCAAAACCCTGTCCGTCAAGCGGCACCTGTACCATCCGCCAGCGTCCGAAATGAACGTTGTTGTGCCCAATCGTAAGCTTGTGCACGTCGGCCGCTTGCTTGGCCATGGGGGTGGCGTATTCCGCGAGATTGATTCCTTGCCCCAGTTGCTCGGAGCTAAAGTCGCCCACGGACTCACCGTCGATCTTCAAGGTGTAGTTGCCGGCCGCGAGCCCCGACACGCGAAGCATCTCCTGGTTGAGGGCCGAAAGAAAATCGGAAGAGTGCACAGCCAGCGCGACCGCGGTATCTTTCCAATCGATGGGCATCGGTAAGGCGTGATCACGCTCCTGCCAATGCAGACCGTTGGTGCGATCGATCGAACTCACGTCGGCATTCAACGCTCGCTTCGCGCTGCCTCCCTGCGCGTCGATTTCGATATCACTGACCACGGCAGGTGCGTTCCATGACTTGAGCAAAGCTTCGGCCATGATCAGATGCCCGCTAGGACCAGGATGCACGCGATCGGGAATGATTTTCTCCGAGAGCGCGGCGTCTTGTGCGTGCGCCTTCTCGAGCGTGGCGACTACGGGCGTATTCAGATCCGCGGCATTGAGATGCTCGCGGTCCGCCAGATTCTTCACGAACTGGGAATAGCGCAGCAGAACCGTGTTATATCCGCCCTCGACGGTTGGCTTCCGCGTGACGTCGTCGAAGGGCGATGGCTCAATCGCCGTGATACGAAGTCTCGGGAACGCTGCCTTCATATCGTGGACGATCTTCTCGTAGCCCGACGCAAACTCGTGAAAAATCGCTTCATCGTAGGTGCGATAGCGTGCGTCGTTCATACCGAGCATGATGGTCATGACCGTGGGCCGATAGGCAATGACGTCGCGGCGCAGGCGCAGATCAACAGGGCCGCCGCCACCGCCGCTCACTCTGTCACCGCCCCAGCCCGAGTGCACGAACCGTACGCGTAATTCCGGAAAGCGCGTCAGCACGTATGTTTCTGCGAAGGTCGTATAGAGGCGCTGATCGGTGATGCTGTCACCGTAAAAAACCACCGTGTCGCCGTTCTTCAGTGCAAAATTTTGTGCTGATGTGATGGCGCCTGTTGCCAATGTCAGGCATGCGATGAGCTTCAGAGTGAAATTCATAGGGATGGGGGTGCCAGGATTCCGCTTGAATCCCGGGCAGGGTCCAGTGTACAACGGAACCGTGTGAACGGAAGCGGACGCCACGCCTTAAATCGAAGCCGTCTTCCGCGACGATCAAGATCCGTTTAGATTCCGGCTACACTACGGAGAGTGTCAACCGAGACTGACTTAAACTCTGCCATTGAGACTGGTTCAAACATCCGATCCGCCGGCACCGTATTTCGGGTACTGGCGGCGATCAGTTTCTGCCATCTCTTGAATGACATGCTTCAGTCGGTGATCCCCGCGGTATATCCGATCCTGAAAAACTCCTATCGTCTCGACTTCGGCCAGATCGGGCTGATCACGCTGACTTCCCAGCTTACGGCGTCGCTGTTACAGCCTTTGGTGGGGCTCTATACCGATCGCCGGCCTATACCTTACTCTCTGGCCGTGGGAATGACCTTCACCATGATCGGTCTCATTCTTCTATCGATAGCGCCGACATTCGTTGGGATTCTCGTCGCAGTAGCCCTTGTCGGCATGGGATCTTCGGTGTTCCACCCGGAATCGTCGCGCGTCGCCCGCATGGCTTCTGGCGGGCAACATGGGCTTGCGCAATCGGTTTTTCAGGTCGGTGGAAATGCCGGCTCCTCGCTCGGGCCACTGCTGGCCGCGTTTATCGTGCTTCCTTTAGGACAGCGCAGTATCGCCTGGTTTTCCCTGGCGGCTCTATTGGCGATTGTGGTGCTGACGCGTGTGGGGGCCTGGTATAAATCCCGCAGTAGTGCCCATGAGAAATCCCGGGCAGCGCACGAACAACATCCCCGCTTGTCCTCGAGGAAAATTGCGTTGGCCATGGCGGTTCTGATCGCGCTGGTGTTCTCGAAATATTTTTATCTCGCAAGCCTGGGCAGCTATTACACGTTTTATCTGATGAGTAAATTCCACGTCTCGGTCCGAAGCGCACAGGTTCATCTGTTCATCTTTCTGGGCGCGGTCGCGGTAGGAACTATCGTGGGTGGGCCGGTGGGAGATCGCTTCGGCCGCAAGTACGTCATCTGGTGCTCCATCCTGGGCGTGCTTCCCTTTACGCTGCTGTTGCCTGACTCGAGCCTGTTCTGGACCAGCGTCCTTTCGGTCATCATCGGACTGGTTCTGGCTTCGGCTTTTTCCGCAATCCTGGTTTACGCTCAGGACCTTGTCCCCGGCAGAGTGGGCACCATCTCGGGCCTGTTCTTTGGGCTTGCATTCGGAATGGGCGGCATTGGGGCGGCGCTCCTGGGTGAACTGGCCGACGTCACCAGCATTGAATTTGTCTACCGCGTCTGCTCATTCTTGCCGGTCATCGGCCTGCTCACCGCGTTTCTGCCGAATCTGGAACCCGGCCGCCGGCAGAGTGCATCCCGTGCCTGAGCGAGACACGACCTGAGTCACCGAACGCTCCCTAGCTACTTTCCGGCGCAAAAATCGGAGCTGCGTTTTTTTTTGATGGAACCAGGCCATCTGCGACCGGCGCGTCGCTGTTCGCATCGGCGGATTATGAACTATAGGTAGGGA
>QHXW01000369.1 GCA_003223115.1 Acidobacteriota bacterium | reverse complement strand
CCACACCACGTACGAGCGCAGCGCCGGTTCGGGCTGCCACGGTTCCACTCACGCCGGTGAAACTCCAGAATCAGCGAAGCAGCGGGTCTTCGCCGGAATGAGGAGGGCTTGACCTTTGAAAACCGAATGTCAGAAAAGCGCAAACCTGGCATGCGCTCTCTTTCTTAGGGAGTTTCCGGGCGAGGGGGGATGTCTTCGGTTCTACTTTCGATTCTTCAGGTTTATTTTAGTAAGATTTGACTTCCACATTTTCGGATACTATACTCCATCAGTCCGGTACTAGCGGTACTGATACTGGGGTAGGGTTATTCGCTAGTCTTAGGGATGGTCTGGTGACGTCGGCGCACCTTGCCGAACACCGCTATCGGAGGGCCTTTGAAACAATCGTCGTTATTCGTGGCAGGTCTCGCGTCGATCTGGCTGGCCGGGGTAGTTGCCTCGGCTCAGACCGCGAGTCCCACGGTGATGTCCCCGGCTCAGGTGGCGGTTTCACAGCCCCTGAGTGACGGCCGCGATGACTCGCAGGCGAGCGACCGCAAGGTTCACAAGCACCAACCTTTGCCGAACCACGGAACCGGCGGGGAAAAGGACGACGCCTTGCAGACCTGGTTCGGCCCCGTAACCAACGCCAACGATGGTCCCCGCTTTCCTGGCGTGGGGGCGAACGGCTACGCGCCCCCGGACACGAACATGGCGGTGGGACCGAACCACATTCTACAAACGGTCAACTCACGGTATGCCATCTACACCAAGAGCGGAGCCCTGGTCTCGGGACCATTTTCCCTGAGCTCACTGTGGGCCCCGCTCGGCAACAGCAATGGCTGCGCCACCAACAACGGCGGCGATGTGGTGGCCCAGTACGACAAGCTCGCCGACCGCTTTGTCGTTACTCAGTTGGGCGGGTTGTCCGCTCCCTACTCTGAGTGCATCGCCATCTCCCAGACATCCGATCCCACGGGGGCGTACTGGCTCTATTCTTATTCCTACGGAACCACGCTGAACGATTACCCCAAATTCGGGGTCTGGCCCACCGCCACCAACAGCGCCTATCTGGCCACCGCCAACCTGTTCGCGAGCGGTCAAATTTTCAGCGGCGGCCAGCTCTGCGCCTTCGACCGGACCAAGATGCTTGCCGGCAACCCGACGGCACAGGGCATCTGCTATACCATCAGCTTCGACGGCGGCTACCTCCCGTCCGACCTGGACGGCTCCACTCCGCCACTAGATGGCACGCCCGGCTACTTTCTCACGTACGAGACGTTGAGCAGCCTCAGAATGTACAGGCTGACTCCGAATTTCTCCAACCCGAACGCTTCCACCCTGTCCGTGCAAACCCCGGACATTCCGGTGGCCAGCTTCTCGGAGGCGTGCGCCCCCAGCTATACCTGCGTTCCGCAGTCCGGAACCACCCAGCGGCTGGATTCGCTGGGCGACCGCCTGATGTACCGTCTGGCGTTCCGCAACTTCGGCGATCACGAAGCCCTGGTGGTCAACCACTCCGTCGCGAACGGATCGAGCGTGGGTGTGCGCTGGTATGAATTGCGCTCCCCCGTTTCCACCAGCGGCGCATTCAGCCTGTTCCAGCAGGGCACCTTCGCCCCGGATTCCACATACCGCTGGATGGGCAGCGCGGCCATGGATGCGTCCGGCGATATTGGAATCGGCTATAGCGCGTCGAGCAGTAGCATCCACCCCGCCATTCGCTACGCCGCCCGTTTGCCCGGCGATCCGTTGGGCACACTGGAAGCCGAAGTCAGCATGATCGAGGGCACCGGCTCGCAGACGGGAAGTTTGTCCCGCTGGGGCGATTACAGCGCCATGCGAATCGACCCCGCCGACGACTGTACCTTCTGGTACACCAACGAATATTTGTCGTCGAATGGCAGTTTCAACTGGAGCACCTTCATCGGGTCCTTCAAGTTCGCATCCTGCGGCGTGGCGCCGGTTCCCGATTTCTCGATGTCGCGCAATCCCACGTCGCTGACGCTCACGCAGGGTGGGTCAGGAACCTCCACGATAACGGTCACTGCGCTGAATGGATTCAGCAGCAGTGTCGGCCTTTCCGTCACGGGCTGCCCGTCGGGGGCCACTTGCTCGCTGCAACCTACTTCCGTGATTCCCACGGCGACTTCCACTCTCACCGTCTCCACCACCACCAGCACCAGCACGGGAACATTCACGGTGACCGTCACGGGGACCAGCGGCTCACTGGTTCATACGACCACCGTGGCACTAACAGTCAATCCGGCGTCGGTTCCCGACTTCTCGATGTCGCGCAATCCCACGTCGCTGACGCTCACGCAGGGTGGGTCAGGAACCTCCACGATAACGGTCACTGCGCTGAATGGATTCAGCAGCAGTGTCGGCCTTTCCGTCACGGGCTGCCCGTCGGGGGCCACTTGCTCGCTGCAACCTACTTCCGTGATTCCCACGGCGACTTCCACTCTCTCCGTCTCCACCACCACCAGCACCAGCACGGGAACATTCACGGTGACCGTCACGGGGACTAGCGGCTCATTGGTTCATACGACCACGGTGGCACTAACGGTCAACCCTGCGTCGGTTCCGAACTTCTCGATGTCGCGCAATCCCACGTCCCTGACGCTCACGCAGGGCGGGTCGGGGACCTCCACGATAACGGTCACGGCGCTAAATGGATTCAGCAACAGTGTCGCCCTGACTGTTACGGGCTGCCCGTCGGGGGCCACTTGCTCGCTGCAACCTACTTCCGTGACCCCCACGGCGACTTCCACGCTCACCGTCTCCACCACCGCCAGCACTAGCACGGGAACATTCACACTGACCATCACCGGGACCAGCGGCTCACTGGTTCATACGACCACGGTGGCACTAACGGTCAACCCCGCGTCGGTTCCGGATTTCTCGATATCGCGCAGTCCAAGGTCGCTGACGCTCACGCAGGGCGGGTCGGGAACCTCCACGATAACGGTCACGGCGCTAAATGGATTCAGCAATAGTGTCGCCCTGACTGTTACGGGCTGCCCGTCGGGGGCCACTTGTTCGCTGCAACCTACTTCCCTGACCCCCACGGCGACTTCCACCCTTACTGTCTCCACCACCGCCAGCACCAGCACGGGAACATTCACACTGACCATCACCGGGACCAGTGGCTCGCTGGTTCATAGGACCAGAGTGACCCTGACTGTCAACCCGAATGCGGACTTCACCATATCCGCGTCGCCGTCTCTGCTGAACGTAAATCCTTCGTCGAGCGGCGCCTACACGGTGACCATTGGAAACCTTTACGGCGGTGCTCCAGTGAATCTGCGTGTGTCCGGTCTCCCATCTCAGACCAGCGCCAGCTTTAACCCGAATCCGGCCAGCAGCCCCGGCACTTCAACGCTGACCGTCAGCGTCGGCGCGGGTGCGACCTCCGGAACAAATGCCACGTTGACCATCACCGGCACTAACGGCAACAAGAGCCACTCGACGACTGTCACGCTGCACATCAACTAAGTCCGGAGGAAGCTCCCCGCCGCGCTTGGGCTTCGGGTGTCAGGGGGCGCAGATTTAGTTATAGTTTAGTTAGTCGTGCATCACCGGATCATCGCAGAGGTCGATTATCACGGAATGGAAGCGGTACTCAAACCAGCCTAAACACACGGCTAACCGGCAGGTTGCGCGAGGGCAGTTTCAGCGCAATCGGCCAGATAGCCAAGCGGTCATTCAGCGAGTCCGCCGCAACAAAGAAACGTCGCCTCAGAAATCAGGATCGGGTTCCGCCGGCAAGACACGAACTCGCGGTCGGGCCGTGTAAGCCGAAACGACGCTGCCGTCCCGCATGCGGACGAACGTGGCCCGGTCCGGCTGCTCATAGACGTATGTTTCGATGAGCTGTTCCTGCTGCATAGTGCGGGCACTCAGATCCGGCTTCCCAAAAGCCCGGACGAGGCGAGCTCGCGGCGTGCCGACCTGGATGTTGTGTTCGGTTGGAAAGGGCGGAAGCAGCGGCGGGCTGTCGAGAATGATCTTCGGGAGCTGCGGATTGCGAGGGAGTTCCAGTTGGTCGGTCTTGGTGGCTGCGGACTCGCCGTCCACGCGCGCTGTCTGTTCGTGCCGGCGGCGCCTACCTTGCTTCATCCGCGGCTCCTGGATGGCGACCGCCCAGTGCACGGCCGGAATCGTTCGTTTCAGGCCCGAAGCTTGTGCCGGAGTGAGGTTCGCAGCAGGCGCCTGCCAGAACAAGCGCATCACTGCCACCGTGATCGCCATGGAGACGATCGCACATCCTGCGATGAATCGTACCAGATCTCGCAGACCGGATTTGCCGCCTCGATGTGGCGCCGGGAAGTAGGACGGATCACCGCCAGTGTAGTACGGGTTAAAGGAGCCCATAAAGTATCGAGATTTCAGCTATGGTGAGCCTCTGTGGCGTTTGAGTCAACGCTCTCTTTGGATCATGTCGAAATTCGCACCGCAAGTGTTGGCTCATCCCGTTCTCCTTAATTAACGGGAACTAACTAACGTTATCGCGGGGCGCTCTCGCTGCACAGCTTGCTGAACGTCCGCGCCTGACCGACCTTCAGCACCAGTAATTACGATCGAAGCTTCGGTATTGCACGGCTTCGCCCACGTGCTTGGCCGAGACAGCTTCCGACTCATCCAGATCGGCGATGGTGCGGCGACTTTGAGAATGCGGTCATGCGTGCGCGCCGAAAGCCCCATTTTGCGCACCGCCATTTCGAGCGTGCGCTCTCCGGCATCATCCAGGGCGCAGCGCTTGCGGATCAGACTGGAAGGCATTTCGGCATTCAGGTATCCGCGCGCCAGTTGCACCGCCCGCGCACGCTCTACACGCTGGCGGATCTCATCCGATGACTCGCAAGCTCCGTTGCCGCGCAGTTCTTCATAGGGCACGGCGGGCACGTCGATGTGGATATCGATGCGGTCTAGCTAGCAGCGGCCCGCTGATCTTGCTCAGGTAGCGCTGAATAATGCCGGGCGTGCAGCGGCACTCGCGCGTGGAATCGCTGAAAAAACCGCAGAGGCACGGCTTCATAGCGGCCACCAGCATGAAGCGCGACGGAAAGCACAGCGTCATGGTGGAACGGGCAATCGTCACGGTTCCGTCTTCGAGCGCTGGCGCAACAGCTCCAGAATGTTGCGTGGGAACTCTGGGAATTCATCGAGG
>QHXW01000367.1 GCA_003223115.1 Acidobacteriota bacterium | reverse complement strand
CCGAAAAAGTGGAAGCCGTGGAGCGCGCCGGAGTCGCTGTGAAAGAGCGCATTCCCTGCCTGGTCGAAGCTCACGACTCAACGCAATCTTACCTGCGGACCAAAAAAGACAAGATGGGGCACTTGATCGACGGCCTCTAGCAGGTTTCCAGCCCAACGGGTCTTCTCCTCTTGTTCGCCTAACATCAATACCTTGTGGTACTGGAACCAATCCGCCACTTCTGTAGTACACCGCTAACCCACCGAAGCTAAAGAATTTCTTGAAAAAGACTCTTGAAATGTGAAAACTTGCGTGCCACAATCGGTTGTGGCCGAAAGTGGATGGATGTGGATCTAAGTGGCGCGAGACGATCAAAATCGAGAAACTTCGACCGTCGACTCGCCTCGTGGCATGCACGACTGCCAGCTCGACGACAAAGGGCGTCTGAAGCTGCCATCCACATTCCAGCAGTTCCTGATTTCCATCGCGGAGAAGAAGCTGTTTGTGACCAGCCTCGACCGGCGCATAGCTCGAATATATCCGATCTCGGTGTGGCGGGAGAACGAAAAACTGATCGAGGCCTTTCGCGATCGCCCGCAGTCGGCCAGGAACGTGATGTTCACGGCTCAGGATCTGGGAGCGGACGCCGAAATGGATTCGCAAGGCCGGGTGTTGTTCAACACCACGCTGCGCCGCGATCTGGATCTGGGAAATCAGCCGCTACATATATATGTTCATGGTGGGCACTTCGAAGTTCTGACCGAAGCGATTTATCAGGAGCGGCGCCAGCTTGCATCGAAAGCCGTGGCCGACGATCTGGAACTCCTGGAACGCGCGGGTTTCAAGTAATGACGTATGCATTATCCGGTGCTCAGCGCCGAAGCCATGGAGTATCTGGCGATTCGCGCGGACGGTGTGTATCTCGACGTGACGGCCGGATTGGGCGGACACACGGGGGAAATCGCGCGACGCTTGACTACCGGTTTCGTGATTGCGAACGACCGGGACGCGGAATCGCTGAGGCTGGCCGCGGAGAACACCTGCCAGTACGCGGAACGCATTCGATTTCACCACGGCAGTTTTTCACAACTGAAGGAAGCGGTTTCAGAGCACGGCGCCGGAAAAGTGCAGGGCCTGCTGGCGGACCTGGGGGTCAGCCGCTACCAGTTGATGGAACCGCACCGCGGATTTTCGATCTCGACCGATGGCCCGCTGGACATGCGCATGGACCAAAGCCAGCGCATGACGGCGGGCGACCTGGTCAATTCAGCCGCCGAAAAGGCAATCGCCGACTTGATCTATCAATTCGGCGAAGAAAGGAGGGCGCGGAAGATAGCCAGAGCAATCGTTCGGGCACGGCCCATACGGAGCACACTGCACCTGGCCGGTGTAGTGGAGCGGGCCGTGCCTCGGACGGGCCGTCTGCATCCTGCGACGCGCACGTTCATGGCTTTACGCATGGCGGTCAACAACGAGTCGGGCGAACTGGATCAATTGCTCGAAGTCGCGCCCGATCTGGTAGCAAGCGGCGGGCGGATCGTAGTCATTTCGTTCATGTCACTGGAAGACCGGAAGGTCAAGGAAAAATTCCGCAGTTTGGGGCGGGAGGAGCGTGCCGCGATGCTCACAAAGCATGTGGTGACGCCCTCCGAAAGGGAAGTCAGTGAAAACCCGCCTTCGCGCAGCGCTAAGTTGCGCGCGGTGGAGATGAAGTAACGAGGGCTCAGAAGAATGGCAATGCTGGCGACACACTTCAGGAAGGAAGATACGGTGATCTATGGCGAAGGCGTACCCGTGGCTCCCCCGCGGCGGGCGGCGGCAGATCAGTACCGATTACGGTCGCTGCCGAACGAGGATGTCTATTTCTTTTCGAAGCGGATCGACAATTCCCGCATTCTGAAGGAAAAGGATCCCGGGGCGCCGAAGGAATGCTGGTCCGCGATCGGAGCATTCGGAGTCATGGCGATTCTGCTCACTACAGCGCTTGCGCCGAGCGTCGCCCAGATCGTGGCAGGCTATCAGCTCCAATCGCTCAAGCAGGAGCATCAGCGCCTGGTTGACGAGCGCAGCACGATCGAGGTGGAAGAGGCGGCGCTTCTGAGCCCCGCACGCCTGGAAATGCTGGCGCGGGCGCGAAAGCTGCTGCAGCCCGTGGCGGGCCAGATCGTTCATCTCGAACCGAGCGCGGACGGCTCGCTGGCCATGAACCTGCGTAAATAGCCTCTCGCGCGACGGCCGCACCACGAGCGAGCCCAGGAGATGAGCAGTTGGAATCCCCGGTCCAACCCGACGCCCTCAACCGTCTGACTTGGCTCGCGGCGGCTGCGCTCCTTTGGGCGGCCCTGATCCTCGGCAAACTACTTCTTCTGCAAGTGATCCATCATCACGAATACGCCCGGCTGGCGCATCAGCAGCAGGAAATGAAAATCGACATTCCAGCGCCGCGCGGACCCATTGTGGACCGCACCGGACAGCCCCTAGCGCTGAGCGTGCCCATGCAGTCGGTCTACGTAAATCCGCTGCACGTGCCGGATCTCTGGGTGGCCTCCGAGCTGCTGGGCCGCATGTTAAAGATGGAGCCGAGGGCGCTCCACGAGCGCATGGTCCGGGCTTACGAGCACCAGCGTGGCTTCCTGTGGGTGAAGCGAAAAATCACCCACCTGGAGGCCGATGCGTTGCGCAGCCTGCATCTCGAGTGGATCGAGTTCCAGGCCGAAAGCCAGCGCTACTACCCCAACGGGACGCTGGCGGCGCACGTGCTGGGCTCGGTAGATCACGAGGAAAAAGGGAATCTGGGTATCGAGAAGAGTCTCGATTCAACCCTGCGCGGCCGCGCCGGAAGCGAACTGATCCTGGCTGATGTGAAACGCCGCGGCATCGACGAACTGCTGTCGACGCAGGCGCGCGCCGGAACTCCACTCACGCTCACGCTGGACTCGCGCATACAGTTCGTGGCCGAGCGGGAAATCCAGAAAGGTGTTCGCGCGCAACACGCCCGCAGTGGAAGTCTGATTGTGATGAATCCGTATACGGGAGAAATTCTGGCGTTGGCAAACTACCCGACGTTCGATCCCAATGAGCCGCCGGAGCGGGGTGAGGATCTGAAGGACCGGTTCGATCTCGCGGTATCGGTGCCGTTCGAGCCGGGCTCCATCTTCAAAGTGATTACGCTGGCGGCGGCGCTCGAGACCACACACTTGCGTCCGGATTCTCCGATTTACTGCGGCAATGGCATCCTGCGGCTGCCGGGACGCGTGATTCACGAAGCGCATCGTGGCTACGGCACGCTCGAGATGCGGCAGGTGCTCGAGAAGTCCAGCAATATCGGAGCAATCCAGATCGGCTCCAAGGTGGGCGCGCAGAATATGTACGAATATGTGCGCCGCTTCGGCTTCGGTTCTTCGACAGGGATGCCGCTCCCGGCGGAATCGGGCGGCCTGTTCCGGAAGCTGGATCGCTGGGGGAAGACTTCGCTGGCATCCATCGCCATGGGCCAGGAGATCAGCACGACCTCAATCCAACTAGCGCGCGCCTGCGCCGCTATTGCTAACGGAGGACTTCTGGTCAAGCCCAAGATCATCTTGAAGGAGGGCGGTCTACCGGCACCCACCGACCCGCCGAAGCGCATCCTGCGGCCGGAAACAGCCATCACCATGCGCGGCATGATGGAGGGCGTGGTGCTGCGCGGCACGGCGAAGGGTCGGGCTAAATTGGCAGGCTACAGCTCGGCGGGTAAAACCGGAACCGCGCAAATCTTTGATTTGCGGACACATCACTACACGCACCAGTACAACGCCTCATTTATGGGTTTTGCGCCTGTAACGAATCCGGCCCTGATCATCGTCGCTACTATTAACGGGACAAATGGAACCGGGGGCTACGGCGGAGCAGCAGCGGCGCCAGTGTTCAAAGCCATCATGACCGAAGCGCTGCGCGTACTGGATGTTCCCAAGGATCTTCCGGACGAGGCGCCGGAGCCGAACGAAAAAATGCTCCTGGCCGACGCCGACGATCTGCCGATTGTGGACCTCGAGCCGTCGCAGCCGAACATCATGGAGGAGCTGGCGGGGCAGGATGCCACGGTTGCGGCGAGTATTCCCGGCGGCGATAGAGTCACGCCGGCATCTCGGTTGGCTGAACCAAATGCGGCCGACACCGGGCCGAAGGTGCCTAATTTTCGTGGAAAGTCCATGCGCGCCGTGGTGGAACAAGCGGGCAGCATGGGGTTAGGGGTGCTGATCGACGGCAGCGGCATTGCGCGTGACCAGGTTCCGCCGGCGGGAGCGGTTCTGCACCAAGGCGAACGAATTCGCGTCATGTTTGCCCGGTGAAGCGCCGCGTGATGAAGCTGCGGTATTGCGCCACATATGAAGCTTGCTCAGGTACTCGCAGGAGTCCGGCTCAAGCGGCCGTTACCGGCCGGGCTTGCGGTTCTTCGTGTCGAAGACCTGGAGTACGATTCGCGGCGAGTCAAGAAGGATACGCTGTTTTTCGCTTTTCCAGGGGCGCGTGCCGATGGCCGGCAGTTCGCCCGGGCGGCGATCGAGTCGGGAGCCGTGGCGGTAGCGAGCGACTTGTCACCGCCGGAGAATTTCAGCGGCAACTGGATCGAGGTGGAACACGGCCGGCAGGCGTTGGCCCTGGCGTCAAGAAATATTTTTGGCCGGCCCGACGAGCGAGTGGCGCTTACGGGCATCACCGGAACGAATGGCAAGACCACGACATCGTATCTGGTAGATTCGATTTTGCGCGCTGCCGGGAAAATCACGGCGCTGGTCGGGACCATTGAATATCACCTGGGCGACCGCGTGTTGAAGGCGGCGAATACGACTCCGGAGTCATTGGATTTGTACCGGCTTTTTGCGGAACTCGAACAGATGGGCGGAACATTTGCAACGCTCGAAGTCTCGTCGCATGCGCTGGCGCTTGGCCGCGTGTATGGCATGCATCTTCACACAGCAGTGTTCACGAATATCACGCGGGACCATTTGGATTTTCACGGCAGCATGGAGAATTATTTTGCAGCCAAGCAGATGCTTTTTACAGGAGCCGGTGCTCCGGCGCCGCGCTTCGCTGTAATCAATCGCGATGACGAATCGGGTGCGCACATCGACACCGGCAAAGAGACCAGTGTACTGTGGTACGGGCTGGGAAAAGACGCGACGGTGCGGGCAAGGCTCATCGCCTCGAGTGTCGATGGCTTGCGTTTCGAAGTTCAGGCCGGCAAAGAGCACTTCGAGATCAAATCAAGGTTGATCGGCCGCATCAACGTCTATAACATCCTGGCGGCGTGTTCGGTAGGACTGAGTCATGGCTTCGCTACGGACGTGATTGTGCGTGGGATCGCTCAATGCAAGGCCGTGCCGGGCCGTTTCGAGCGTGTGGATGAGGGACAACCATTTGTGGTGGTGGTGGATTACGCCCACACCGACGACGCTCTGCGCAACGTGATCTCGATGGCGCGCAGCCTAGAACCAAAACGCGTGATCACTGTGTTCGGCTGCGGTGGAGATCGAGACCGGACCAAGCGGCCCATTATGGGTGAGGTTGCGGCGGAGTTGAGCGACCTGGTGGTCCTGACCAGCGATAATCCTCGCTCCGAAGATCCGCTCGATATCATGAATGATGTGCTGGTCGGATTGCGACGGAAAGACACACCGTGTCTGGCGGAACCCGACAGGGCCCTGGCCATCAAGCGCGCTATTGAAGCGGCGCGGCCGGGCGATACGATTATTTTGGCGGGAAAAGGGCACGAAACGTATCAGATGTTGAAGGACCGTACCATTCCTTTTGATGACAGGGAAGTGGCACGGGAAGTGCTACGAGGTTTCGGATACCGCCGCCGGGCGGATTCTGAATCATGATTCTGGGTTGGGACGAGGTAGTGCGGGCCGTGGAAGCGCGGGCGGCCGCCAGACCGGGTGTGCGGATTTCCGGTTGGAGTATAGATACGCGCACGCTCGAAGCGGGCGATTTGTTCTTCGCGCTCGCTGGCCCGGAACATGACGGTCATGATTATGTGCGCGCGGCTTTGGAAAAAGGGGCTGCGGGAGCAGTCGCAGAGCGCGATATCGGTGTGGCGCACTTGATGATTGTGCCGGAAACTCTGGCGGCACTTCAGCGGCTGGCAGCTTGGGCGCGGTGCCGGTGGGGCGGGCAAGTAGTGGGCGTGACGGGCAGCGCTGGGAATACGACGACCAAAGACATCACTGCCGGAGTGCTGGCTGCCGAAGTGTCGGTGGGCAAGACAGCCGGTAATTTGAATAACCACTTCGGAGTGCCGGTCTCGATCTTGCGCTTGCCGGATGACTGCCGGGTGGCGGTGCTCGAAATGGGAATGAACCATGCGGGGGAGATCCGGGCGCTGGCACGCATCGCGCGTCCCAATATCGGGGTGGTGACGAACGTGGGTTACGCGCATGTCGAGGCGTTCGGTTCGATCGAAGCGGTGGCGGAAGCCAAGCGCGAGCTGATCGAAGAACTTCCTGCTGACGGCGTGGCCGTGTGGAATGCCGACGATCCGCTGGTATCGGGCTTTCGCCAGGCACACGCGGGCCGCAGCGTGACGTTCGGATTGTCGGAAGCGGCCGATGTCCGCGCTGAGCGAGTGGAGCTTGGGTCTGATGGAGTGAGATTCCGGGCGCTGGGCGTCGAGTTTGAAACCCGGTTGATGGGCCGGCACGGATTATCGAACGTGCTTGCGGGAATTGCCGTGGCCCACGTATTCGGTATCGCGCCTGAGCGGCTACGGGAAGCAGTGAGCCGTCTTGCGCCGGGAAAAATGCGCGGCGAGCGGCTGGAACGCAATGGTGTAGTCATTTGGAACGATTGCTATAACTCGAACCCGGAGGCTGTGCGCGCCATGATCGACGTGCTGCACGAAACGCCGGCACGCCGCAGGCTGGCTGTTCTGGGAGAGATGCTCGAGCTTGGTCTATCGACCGAGCCCCTGCACCGCGATATTGGACGCTACATCGCCGGGCGGGGGATTGATGTACTTGTGGGAATACGCGGCGCGGCCCGCTACATAGTCGACGAGGCTGTGCGAGCGGGAATGTCGGCCGGCGCCGCGTACTTTTTTGAAGACCCCACGACCGCAGGGGATTTCATCCGGCAAATGATTCGTGAAGGTGATGCCGTTTTGTTCAAGGGCTCACGGGGCGTCAGAGTGGAACAAGCGCTCGAGCGAGTGCTGGCTTAGGACCGGGTCCGAGGTGTTAGGTTCTAGATGTCAGGCCGGGCAGTAAACACGAATGCTCTATTATCTTCTTTACGAGAAGCTGTTCCCCTTCGTCAGCCCGTTCCGGGTGTTCCGCTACACGACTTTTCGAACGGCCTTTGCGAGCCTGACGGCGCTTTTTCTCTGTATTGCGCTGGGGCCGTGGCTGATCGCCAAGCTTCGCGAATTTCAGATCGGCCAATACATTCGTGAAGAGGGGCCGAAGTCCCATCAAAAGAAGGCAGGCACCCCGACCATGGGCGGCGTGCTGATTGTGATTTCGATCGTGATCCCGACTTTGCTATGGGCGGATCTGCGCCAATTCTACGTCTGGATTGCGCTGTTCAGCCTGCTGACGTATGCCGCGATCGGTTTTCTGGATGATTACTCCAAGGTGACCCGGAAACAAAACCTTGGTCTCAGCGGACGGCGCAAATTCCTTTTACAGGTTCTGGTGGCGTTCGCGTTGGCGAGCGTCCTGCTGGTGCTTAAGGTTCGTGGCCTGTACACCACCAACATGAATGTGCCGTTTCTCAAGCAGTGGCATCCGGATCTGTTAATCCACGCGTTCCTGATGCACCCAGTGCTCTACCCTCTGGCGTTCATCCCGTTTTTTCTGTTTGTGGCTTTTGTTGTGGTGGGAGCTTCGAATGCGGTCAACCTCACCGATGGATTGGACGGCCTGGCCATCGGCTTGATGGTCATCGCTTCGGGCGCGCTCACGGTTCTGACCTACGCGGGCGGACACGCGGAGCTGGCCAACTATCTCCAGCTCGAGCGTAACGCTCATACCTCGGAGCTGACAGTTTTTTGCGGCTCGATGACCGGCGCGAGCCTGGGTTTTCTCTGGTACAACGCGCATCCGGCTGAAATCTTCATGGGTGATGTGGGTTCTTTAAGCCTGGGCGGAGCGATGGCGGTGATCGCGGTGCTGGTCAAGCAGGAGATCCTGCTAATCTTTATCGGCGGCGTATTCGTGATCGAAGCAGTCTCGGTGATTTTGCAAGTGGCCAGCTTCAAGCTGCGCGGCGTTCGGATTTTCAAGATGGCGCCGCTGCATCATCATTTCGAGGCGATGGGCTGGCAGGAATCGAAGATCATCGCGAGATTCTGGATCTGCGGATTGGTCCTGGCATTGTTTGCCTTGACGACGCTGAAATTGAGATGAAAAAGCAGGACTTGGCAGCGCCCGTAATCCGGTTCAATGCGACGCGTGCGCTGGTGGTGGGCATGGCCAAATCCGGCGTGGCATCCGTCGCGTTGTTGGTGAAACAGGGGGCTGAGGTGCGCACGACCGATTCCAGGGGTTTGTCCGAGCTGCCCGAGGTTGAGCGGACGCTTGAACGCTTGCGCGTTCCTTTTGAGCTGCAATCGCCCGGAGTTTTTGAAGCGGCCGATCTGATCGTCCTGTCGCCCGGTGTGCCGGCGGATCTCGAGCCGCTCGAGGCTGCGCGCCGCCGGGGGGCCACGGTGCTCGGTGAGGTAGAGCTGGCGAGCTATTTCCTCAAGGGTCCGGTGATGGGCATTACCGGGTCGAACGGCAAGACCACCACGACAGCTCTGGCTGGTCATATCCTGCGCGAATCAGGAATTCCATCGCAGGTGGGCGGTAATATCGGCACGCCGGTGACGGCCATGATTGACACCTCGCGCGATCAGCAGTGGAACGTGCTGGAGCTTTCTAGTTTTCAACTCGAGACCATCTGCCATTTCAAAGCTCACATCGCTATTGCGCTGAACGTTACTCCGGATCATCTCGACCGGCACCACACTTTCGAACAGTACGCGGCGGCCAAGGCACGGTTGTTCGAGACGCAGCAGTCCGACGATTTCGCGGTCTTGAATGCCGACGATCCGGCGTGCGTGCGTTATGCCGCGCTGACCAAAGGCACGGTGCTCTGGTTCAGCAGCACCCGGCCGGTGACCCCCGGCATCTCGTTGCAAGACGAGAAGCTTTGGTTCGATTACAACCCGCTGATGCCGGCTGGCGAAATTCCCATTCGCGGGCGGCACAACATCGAAAACACCATGGCCGCCGCAGTTGCCTGCCGCGTCGCCGGCGCGGGCCGTGAAAAGATCGCAGCCGCGGTTCGAACCTTCAAAGCCGTGGAGCACCGCCTGGAATTTGTCCGCACGGTCAGCGGAGTGGACTTCTACAACGACTCGAAAGCCACCAACGTGGATGCCACTCTGAAGGCGCTTGATGCCTTCGCGGGCGGGCTTTGGGTGATCCTGGGCGGCAAAGACAAGGGCAGCGACTACACGGTATTGCGCGAACCGCTGAAATCCAAGGCGCGCGCGGTGATGCTGATCGGGGCGGCGGCGCCAAAGATTCGCGAGCAGATCGCAGGCGCGGTCCCGCTGGTGGAGGCCCAGACTCTGGATGTGGCCATCCGGAAAGCCTACGCGGCGGCTCAACCTAACGACACGGTGCTGCTGGCGCCCGCCTGTGCCAGCTTTGATCAGTTCGAAAATTACGAGCATCGTGGGCGGGTTTCCAAGGAAGTGGTGGGGAAATTGGAGCCCAAAAACTGATGGCGCAGAGACTCAAGACGGACTGGATCCTGTTCTTCACCATTGTGATGATGGTGTTCTTCGGCGCGGTGATGCTGTACAGCGCATCTTCCATCATGGCCGAGCTCAAGTTCGGTTCCTCGTGGCATTTCTTCGAGCGCCAGCTTGCCTGGATGGTAGTAGGTTTGATCGCGATGATGCTGCTCAAACGCTTGCATTACCGCAACCTACAGAGTCCCAATGTGGCGTTTGCATCCATCGGCGTGGCGCTCATACTGCTCCTGATCGTCTACTTCGTGGATGCCAGCCAACACCGGTGGCTGCGCCTGGGACCGCTCGGAATCCAACCCTCGGAACTGACGAAGCCGGCCTTGGTAGTTTTCCTGGCGTTCTTCGTCACCATGCGCGCCCGGGCGATCAATACTCGCTACACGCTGGTTCCCGTGGCAATGGCGCTGGGACTGGTGATTGTCGCGGTGGGCGTCGCGGATCTGGGTACGGCAGTGGTTCTGATGTTCACCGCAGCCGCAATTTTCTTCGTGGCGGGCCTGGAATGGAAGCATTGCGTGATGGCGCTCTCGGTAGCCGCGGTGGTGGTGGTGGCCTTCGTCGCGTCTAAGCCTTATCGACTGGCGCGCATCGTACACTATATCGACCCCGGCTACAAAGTGATCGACCGCATCGATCCGCAGGGGCGTCTCAAAACGTACCTCAATAAATCACTGACCTCGCGCGACACCAGTTATCAGTCCGAGCAATCCAAGATCGCCGTGGGAGCGGGTGGGCCGCTGGGCCTGGGTCTGATGCAGGGCAAACAGAAGTTGTTGTACTTGCCGGAAGCGCACACGGACTTTATTTATGCCGTGGTCAGCGAAGAATTGGGTTTGATCGGGTCGGTTGGCGTCCTGTTGGGCTTCATTGTGATTTTATGGCGCGGACTGCGAGCTACCGTGCTGGTGCCGGATGATTTCGGCAGATATCTGGCGCTGGGCATCACGACCATGCTGGTGGTGCAGGGATTCATAAACATCAGCGTGGTGCTGGGCATGATGCCGACTAAAGGCATCCCGCTGCCCATGATCAGTTCCGGGGGCAGTTCGCTTGTGAGCACGCTGGCATCGCTCGGCATTCTGATGAACGTGTCCGAGCATGCCGGATGACAAAGATGGACGGGCCCTGGGTGGCGGTTTGAATGCCGGGGAAAGTATTCCTGATGGCGGGCGGCGGAACGGGCGGCCATGTGATTCCACTGCTTGCCGTGGCGCGGGAACTCCGGAAACGCGGGCATGAGACGCTCTTTGCCGGCACCGAGCGCGGGGTGGAGGCACGGATGGTGCCGGCGGAAGGATTTCATCTGGAGCTGATTCGCATTGGCGCACTGAAGCGCGTGGGACCCCGCCAGCGGCTGCTCACTCTGGTGCAACTACCTGCGGGCACATTCGCCATGGCGCGGTTCCTGGGCAGAAAACGTGTAGCCGCCGTGTTCAGCCTGGGCGGGTATGCCGCCGGGCCACCGGTGATGGCAGCGCTGTTGCGGCGGCTTCCGGTGGTGGTGATGGAACCGAATACGGTGCCGGGATTCACCAACCGTCGTATCGGAAGGCTCGTGACCAGGGCTCTCATCAGTTTTCCGGAGTCGAAGCGCTATTTTCCGCCGGGCAGGACGGAGCTGACGGGTCTTCCAGTGCGCGAGGAATTTTTCGCGGTGCGGCCAAAATCGAGAGACGCGGTTTTCACCCTGTTGGTCACCGGCGGCAGCCAGGGGTCGCGTACGTTGAATCAGGCGGCGCGCGCGAGCTGGCCTCTATTTCGGGAGTCCGGGTTCCAGATCCGGTTCATTTTGCAGACGGGCATTCCGCCTTTTGAGGAAACCAGCGAAGAATTCGCCGCCTCGGGCATTGCGGGAGAAGTGCGGCCCTTCATCGACGATATGCCGCGGGCATTTTCTGAAGCGGACCTGATTGTCTGCCGGTCGGGCGCGGGAGCGGTGGCCGAGCTTGCTGCCGCGGGCAAGCCATCCATCCTGGTGCCTTTCCCGTTTGCCGCCGATGATCACCAGTTGCATAACGGCCAGGCCTTTGAGCGAGCCGGTGCGGCGAAATTATATCTGGACCGCGAGTGGACGGCAGCGAAGCTTTACGAGACCGTGACGGCGCTGGCGAACGATTCTGTGGCGCTCGAGCAGATGGGTGAATCGGCGCGGCGCCTGGCCCGGCCCGGTGCGGCGTCCAGGGCGGCGGAGATTCTGGAGGAAGTGGCGCGTTGAGCACTTGTTTCGACTGACTGGCCAGGATCGGACTTTGGGCGGGGCACAGAGATTTGCGCACGAAATTGCCGAGAAAGAATTGACACAGCTCTATTAAGCCGAAACAATACATGAATAAAATGTTTTTTGGTACCCAACACCTGCACTTCACGGGAATCGGAGGAATCGGGATGAGCGGCATCGCCGAAGTGCTGCTCAATCTGGGTTACACCATTACGGGTTCAGACCTGAAATTGACGCCGCTGACGGAGCGGCTGGCACAAATGGGCGCCAAAGTTTACCAGGGCCACGCCGCACAGAATGTCGCCGGAGCCACGGTGCTGGTGGTGAGTTCCGCTGTCGACGAACAAAACCCGGAGGTGCAGGAGGCCAGGCGGCTGGGTATCCCGGTAATTCCGCGCGGCGAACTGCTGGCGGAGCTGATGCGCCTCAAATTCGGCATTGCCGTATCCGGCAGCCATGGCAAAACCACTACGACCTCGATGATCGCGACAATTCTGAATCACGCCGGATTGGACCCGACGGTGGTCGTGGGCGGCCGCGTGGCCACCATGGGTTCGAACGCACGCGTGGGGAAAAGCGATCTTTTAGTGGTGGAATCCGACGAAAGCGACCGGTCTTTCCTGAAGCTGGCGCCGATTCTAGCGGTGGTGACCAACATCGATCGCGAGCATCTGGATTGTTACTCATCGCTCGATGACATCCGCGCGGCGTTCATCGAGTTTGTCAACAAGGTTCCGTTCTATGGCGCCGTTATTGCCTGTCTGGCGGATGAGAATGTACAGAGCATTCTTCCGTCCATCAAGCGGCGGGTGATTACGTATGGCCGCAGCGCGCAAGCCGATCTCGAAGCTCACGATGTGCGGTGTGGGGAATTCCAGAGTGAATTTCGGGTCCGCTTCAGGGATGCTGATCTGGGAAGTTTCCAGTTGCGTGTCCCCGGCGAGCACAATGTGCTCAATGCGCTGGCAGCGGTGGGCGTGGCCGCGGAGTTGAAAGTTGAGCCCGAGAAGATCCGCGACGGCCTGGCCACATTCACCGGAGTGGACCGGCGCTTCCAGGTCCGGGGCAAAGAGCGCGGCATTACCGTCATCGACGACTACGGTCACCATCCCACCGAGATTCGCGCCACTCTGGATGCCGCGAGACTCTGCGGGTACCGCCGCATCCTGGTGCTGTTCCAGCCGCATCGTTACACGCGCACGCATTTTTTGATGGACGAATTTGCGGGCTCATTCATGCAGGCCGACCGGTTGTTTGTCATGGATATTTATGCGGCTTCAGAAAAACCCATCGAAGGAGTCACCGCAGAAGCCTTATCCGAGCGTATCGGGCAGTTCGGGCACCGGTCGGTTACACACATCGGGACTATAGAGCGGGGTGTGGAGGCAATCCTGGCGGCGGTCGAGCCAGGCGACGTGGTCCTGACCCTGGGAGCGGGCAGCGTGTGGCAGGCGGGAGAGCAGATTCTGGCCCGTTTGAAAACAGAGCGAACCGAGAAAGGCACGTCGACAGCGGGAGACGTTGAAACAGGCGCAGATGCCGGTGCGCGTCGAACAGGCAACGCGGGAAAGGCACGCTGATCGTGGGACGCACCGAGAAGGGCGCTGGAATGCGCTGGCAGTTATGGACCAACATCGGCATTACGTGCGTGCTTCTGGTCTTGATCATCATGGCCGGCCGCAAGGTACGGCACTTTGTGGCCAACGATTCGCAGTTTACTCTGGCCACTCCAGATGAGCGCACTCCCGGGCTTTCGATGCGGGGACTGGTTTACACCTCGCGGTCGCGGGTTCTGGAAACTTTTGAAGCAGACTTTGGACGGAGCATTTTCCTGGTGCCCCTGCCCGAGCGAAGACGCCGTCTTTTGGCTGTGGACTGGGTGGAAGATGCCGGCATCGCGCGTATCTGGCCGAACCGCATCGACGTGCGGATCACGGAGCGGCGGCCGGTGGCCTTCATCAATTTACCGGTTTCGGGCGGCATGAGCTCACGCTTGCTGCTGATTGACTCGCAAGGCGTGCTGCTCGAACAGCCGGCGCAGTCTCATTTCAAATTTCCGGTGTTGAGCGGGATAACGGAAGAGCAAGACGAGCTGGACCGGCGCCCGCGGGTGCGCGCCATGCTGCGGCTGCTGGACGACCTCGGCTCATTGGCCAAGGACATCTCGGAGGTGAACGCGGGCAACCCGGAAAATCTGGTTGTCATCACGCAGGTGGAAGGCCGCGCCGTAGAACTGGTGATGGGGAACCGGCATTTCTCGCGGCGCTTGCAAAATTTCATGGAGCATTACCCGGAGATCCGCAGGCGAACCGGCAATCTGCGCGCGTTCGACCTTCGCCTGGACGATCGCATTACGGCGGGAGGCCAGGAACGATGAGCGGAAAAGTGTTTCTGGCGGTGGGCCTGGATGCCGGGGCGAGTCGCACGCGTTGCCTCGTTTGTGTCATTGAAAACTTACGCATGCGCTGTTTGGGTTACGGCGAATGTCCGTCGGAGGGTTGGGTAAAGAGCCGGATCAGAGACCAGAACGCACTCACGCAATCGGTTTTGGAAGCGCTGCACGAGGCCGAGCATCGCGCGCAAGTTTCAATCGAGTCGGCGGTCGTCGGGTTCGGCGGGCTGACAGTGCGAGGAGCTAACAGCAGGAGCCGTATCGAGCTGGGGCGGCCCCGGGCAATCGAACAGCGCGACGTAAATCGCGCGCTCGACCGCGCCTCGCGTGTGCAGTTGCACGAGGACCGTATGGTTCTGCAGCTTTTTGCGCAGGATTTTATCGTGGAAGATCAAGCCGGGCACCGGGATCCGCGCAGCATGCTGGCGCAGCGCCTGGAAGCGAATGCGCACCTGATCACAGGGTCCGTTCAGGAGCATAACTGCCTGGTCGCGGCGATCAACCAGGCGCACGTAGCGGTGGAAGAAACGGTCTTCGAGCCGGTGGCCGCACACTACGCCGCCATTGTTCCGGAAGACAGGCACGAAGGCACGGCGCTGGTGGATATCGGCGCACACTCCACCGACCTGGTGGTTTTTTACGACGAGTGCCTTCAGCTTGCCTCGAGCCTACCGATTTGCGGCGATCACTTCACTCGCGATGTGGCAGTCACTTTTCGCATCGATTTTGAAGAGGCCCGGCTGGCCAAAGAACAATTCGGAAACGCAGTGGCCGAGTACACGGCGGAGAACAGCACGGTGGAAGTGGCATGGCCCGGCGAGAAGTCCGCGAAAGAGTTACAGAGACGGGTGCTCAACGACATTCTGGAAGCGCGCGCGAAAGAGCTGTTTGAGTTCGTGCGCCGCGAGCTGGTGCGGGTAGGAATGAAAAAATCGATGGTGGGCGGCGTGGTGCTGACGGGCGGCGGCGCGCGCTTGAGCGGGATGTGTGACATCGCTGAAGGCGTGCTTGGATGTCAGGCAAGGAACGGGCTGGCGGCCGGAATTAAAGATTGGCCCGAAGAGATCGATGATCCCGCGTGGACCACGGCTGCCGGTCTGGCCATGTATTCGGCGCGGTTGAAGGTGCAGGGCGAACTGGAGCGCCAGTCGGTCGGATTGCTGGCGCGAATTCTAAGGTAACGCTGCGGACAGGCGAAATCGCCTGCTCTGTTAAAACAAGGAGCGATCGCAATGGCACTGCTCGATACAGGTTTTGACGGGCTGAAATATGAACTGCAGGAAGAAGTCCGGAAGGGCGCGCGCATCAAGGTAGTCGGAGTGGGCGGCGGCGGCTCGAATGCCGTGGCGCGCATGATCCACGAAGGCCTCGAAGGCGTGGAGTTCCACATCATGAACACGGATGTGCAAGCGCTCGAGTCGTCCATCGTGCCCAACAAGCTGCAAATCGGCACGAGGGTGACTAGCGGTCTGGGCGCCGGCTCAGACCCGGGCATCGGCCGCAAAGCCGCGCTTGAAGATACCGAGCGCATTATCGAACTGCTGCAGGGCGCCGACATGGTCTTCGTCACCGCGGGTCTGGGCGGAGGCACGGGCGCCGGAGCCGCGCCCGTGGTCGCTACTCTGGCCAAAGAACTCGATGCGCTCACCGTCGCGGTAGTCACCAAGCCGTTCAGCTTTGAAGGGACGCGCCGCATGCGGCAAGCCGATAAGAGCCTGGCTGAGTTAGCGGGCACGGTGGACACGGTCATCGCGATTCCCAACGACCGGCTGCTCGAGCTGGTCCCCCGCGGCACCAGCGTTTTCGAAGCGTTCCGTGTGGCGGACGACATTCTGCGGCAGGCAGTGCAGGGCATCGCCGACATTATCACGACGCCCGGACTGATCAATCGCGATTTCTCCGACATACGCGCCATCATGCTGGGCATGGGTTACGCCATGATGGGGACGGCGGTGGGGCGCGGCACCAACGCAGCGGTCGATGCTGCTCGCAAAGCCATCAGTTCTCCGCTGCTCGAAGATTCGCGGATCTCGGGCTCGCGCGGCATTCTGATCAATATCACCGGCTCCAGCCGGCTGGGTCTCCACGAGGTCAATGAAGCCTGCTCCATTATCCGCGAGGCGGCGGATTGTGATGACGTACAGATCAACTTCGGCGTCATCATGAACGAATCCATGGAAGACGCGGTGAAGATCACAGTCATTGCGACCGGGTTCCAGCCGGAGGGTGCGCCCCTGGCCGAGCGGCCCGTGGCCCACGAGCCGCGCATCATGGTACAGGAGCCAGTCCGCCTGCCCGAGCCGATGCGCGAGCCGGAACCGAAGCCCGAACCAGTGGCGGCCGTGGCCGAAGAATCCGCGGAGCAATTCGAACCCGCACCGGCCCTGACATTCGATCCCGATGATCTCGACACCCCGGCCTACTTGCGCCAGGGAAAACTGCTGAATTAGGGCAAGCGGAGCGCGGACCGAAGCTCCTCGGAATCAGGCGATTTCGAAATCGGCTGCTCGAATGAATCGCTGCGAGCATCAGAATTCCAGCTCGCAATCGCGCAGTCCCCGGTCAAGGCAGCTCAAATTTCGCTGATAGAGCGCATTGCCGGGTTCGAGTGTGCGCGCGTTTTGAAGTTGAGTACGCGCGGCTGCGGGATCTTTCATCCCGGCCATCGCTACGGCCAGCGCGTTGCGAGCGTGCGCATCGCCCGGATTCAGCCGCAGGGCCTGTTGTAACGTATTTGCCGCCTGTGCCGGCTCGTGCTTTTTCAGAAGAGCGCAGCCCAGATAGTAGAGCGCATCCGGATCGTCAGGACGTAACTCGATGGCGCTCCGGAACTGCGCGATGGCATCGTCCAGCTTATTCTGGACGAGCAGTGCGAGGCCGTAGTGATAGTGCGCGAGCGCATCGTGAGGGCTCAAGCTGACGGCTTCCCTGAACTTGGCTTCAGCCGCGGTAGCTTCACCTTTCTGCAGAAGTTCCGTTCCCAGAATCACATCGCTATTGGCAAGAGCCAGGTTCCTGCGCCGCTGATTTTCCTGGTCCGCCGCCTGCAACTGAACATTTGCCTCGGGTGTGCGGCCGTTCTTCTCGAGAGTCTGAGCCAGCATGTAACGCGCGGCCGTGTCATCCGGCAGCAACCGTACGGCCTTTTGAAGTTCCGCCGCCGCTTCCGGCAAATTGCCCTTTTTGCGAAGGACGGCGCCCAAGTCGCGATGGGCTTCGCCCGAATCGGGGCGAGACTCGAGTGCACGTCGTAACTCGATTTCCGCCGCGGCGAGATCGCCTACCGCCAGCAGAAGCGAACCTTGCGCCTGATGACATCCGGAATGGCGTGGATGGAGTTCCAGGCAGGCGCGGTATTCCTGAGCGGCGTGCCCGGAGTCTCCGGTGGCCAGATAAAGGTGGCCCAGTTCGAGATGCAGATCGGCCGAGTGCGGCGCCAATCGCAAAGCAGAGGAGTATGCAACCAGCGCGTCCGCTCCGCGTTTTTGCCTGGCCAACAGGCGGCCGAGGGCTCTGTGATTCTCGGCATCAGAAGGCGCGAGATCGATTGCTTTGCGTAACTCTATTTCAGCCCGCTCGGCTCTCCCGGCTTCGAGCAGCAGTATGCCCAAGTTGCGGCGAACAACGGTGTCCGCCGGTGATAGGCGTGAAGCGGTTTCGATGGCAGCCACAGCCTGGTTCACGCGGCCCATGGCACTGAGCGTCAAGGCAATGTTGCTGTGGATTCGAGCGTCGTCTTGCCGCAGCTTCACGGCTTTCTCGAGAGCTTCGAGCGAGCCGGTCAGGTCTCCGTCTTTCCGCAGCGCAACACCCAGGTCATTGAGCAGTTCGGTGTCGCGCGGCGCAGCTTTGAGAGCCTGCCGAAACGTGGTCACGGCCTCTTGGATGCTGCCCTGCTCCATGAGTTGCACGCCTTTGTCTTTCAGTGCTGCGGAGGCGGTTCCAGGCGCCTGCGTAAATGCAGGGACACTCAAGAGCCAGGCTGAGCAGACCAACACGGCTATGTGCGCAACATACATGATCAGTTCGGGAAGTCTAGCTATACCTAGGCACGGTAATAGTTGCGTTTTTAATGCCCGTGCTTTTAATATTATCGAGGATCTGCACAACATCCCGCGCTGGAGTACAACTATGCGAGCGATCCGATTCCAAAGATGCGTTCATTCGTACCGCTCATTGGTATTGATTGTCTCTTTTCCGAGCCGCTTGCCCGGACATTACACCACCGCCAGGCGGCACCGTGGTTGACCAGTCAGGCGCGGCCATAGCCGACGCCAAGGTGACAGTGCTGAATACGGAAACCGGCTTCACGCAGACGGTCAGCTCAGGCGCCGGCGGCGAGTACTTATTTTCCCGATTGCCTGTTGGAAGCTATCGACTGACCGTCGAGAAGGAAGGCCTGACCACCTACGTGCAGTCCGGCATTCAACTCACGGTGAGCCAGGCGGCTACGCAGACTGCGAGAAGGAAATCCGGCGATCTATGTTCCCGGACAATCCACGGTTGATAACCAGCAGTCCAGGCGCTCGTACCCGAACTTCGGACATGTCGGCATCATCGATTCAGCCATTAATTCACATTACAACAGTCTCCGGCTCACCGTCGAAAAGCGCCTGAGCCACGGCCTGACCATGCTGGCGAACTATGCATGGTCCAAAGAGCTGAACGGCTTCGCTCCCGTGGGTGCTTATTATTCCAGCACCAACCCGTTTGACCGGCGCTTCGACTACGGGCTCTCGGACGATGACGTAGCTCATGCGTTCAAGTTTTCCGCCGTGTACCAACTTCCGCACATCGGAGCCGGCGGACCGGCCGGCAAGCTGGTGAATGGCTGGGGGCTGAGTACCATCGTGCGGTGGCAGGGAGGCTTCCCATTTACTATCTTTAGCGGATATGACAATTCGTACAGCGGGGTCAATCGAAGATCGGGCCGATTTCGCCGCGGCCAGTATCCAGCAGGCGAAGTTGAGCTCGGGCCGCTCTCACGGCGAGCTCGTCCAGCAGTGGTTCAAGACCTCGCTGTTTCAATTCAATTTCAACCCAACGCTCCCGGCACCTTCGGCAATACTGGAAAGAACATCTTGCGTGGCCCGCGGACGTTTGCCCCTAATCTGGCCCTGGTCAAGGACACCAAGATCACGGAACAGGCCAATGTAATGTGCAGTTTCGCGCCGAGGCGTTCAACGTTTTTAATAACGTCAACTTCTACAATCCGGACCATACCCAGGCGGACGGGCAGTTCGGACAGATCACTGTCGCGCGCGACCCCAGAATTCTGCAGTTTGCGTTGAAGGTGATGTTTTAGCGGCAATTGCACAGGAATAGCAGCGCCGCCCGGTTCACAGTAAAAACTTCCGGTTAACTTCGGTCAACTTGCAGCAGATGCTGTTGTCGAGGCATCCTGCCAAATGGGCACTGGGGCGAAGTAACGCCCACCACGCAGGGGTCACGAAGCTGTTCTCCTTCGATCCGACGATACCTGCCGCATACGGTACTGAATATTGGTTTTCAACAAGATGACAGATCAGGGTTTTCGTTTCCGCAGGAATGTATCCGGGGCCGGAGTTCTCCTAACGATCCTGGTGTGCGCGGGCGCGCCGGAAACTCTACAAACAAAGCTGAGAACCCTTGATCGGGTAGCCCAAATCAGAGCGCTCTCGCCGAGCGAGGCGTCGCAAGGATTGCCGGTGCTCGTGCGTGGCGTTGTCACGCATTACGATCCTGCCCTGCCGGACCTTTTTGTTCAGGGTGCAACTGGAGGCATCTACGTCGCGTGCCAGAAAGGTGTGGCTGTGAAGCAGGGCGACAGGGTCGAGGTGGCCGGCATTACTGGCCCCGGCGAGTTCGCTCCGGTAATTGAGAACCCGCAGATCCGTGTTCTGGGAGCCGATGTCCTGCCGCCGCCTGCAAAGGTTTCGCTGGAGGATCTGGCCTCCGGCAGTTACGACAGCGCCTGGGTGGAAGTGCATGGTACCGTCCTTTCCGTTGTTGTCGAAAATCATCGCGTGGGCCTGGAGGTGGGATCCGGAACGGACCGTATGAAAGTGGTCATTCCGAATTATTACGGCGGATCGCTCAACCATCTTTTTGGAGCCCGCATTGTAGTGCGCGGCGTATGCGGCTCGACCTTCACCCGTCGAAGACAGCTCACCGGTGTGTTGATTCACGCGCAGACCGCGAAGGATCTCATCATCAGCGAAGCTGCGCAAACGGAAGCCGCGTTGCCCTTGCGCCATGCGGCAGACCTGCTGCGGTTCTCGCCCGAGAAGACCTCCAGCCGGCAGGTTCGATTACGCGGCGTCGTTACTTTTCAGCAGCCCGGGCGGTCATTATTCATTCGCGACCACGAACAAGGGCTCATGGTCCAGACGCAGCAAAAGATGCTTTTCGAGCCGGGTGACCAGGTGGAGGCGGTGGGCTACCCGGCGCCCGGAGACTACAACCCGATTCTGCGGTATGGAACTGTCGAGCGGCTGGGCTACGGACCGGCACCCCAACCCTTCCCGATCAAGGCGGAGCAGGCGTTCGAGCACGATGGCGATCTGGTGGAAATCGAAGCGGATCTGCTGGGCTGGAAGGCCATGCGTAAGGCGGATTGGCTGGGCTTGAAATCCAACGGTCAGATCTTCGAGGCGGAGGTTGACCGGCCCACTGACGAACTGCCTGGCGCCATGCTCGAAGAAGGTAGCAATATTCGGTTGACCGGTATCCTCCTCATCGCGGTGGGTGGGGAATTCAACGATCCGAAATCTTTCCGGCTCCTGCTTCGATCCCCCAAAGACATCATGGTGCTGCGGAAGCCCAGGTTGTGGACTCTCTCGCGCTCCGTTTGGATTTTGACACTTCTGGCGACGGGGGTCCTGGTGGCGCTTGCCTGGATCATGATGCTGCGCCGGCGCGTACAGGCTCAGACCATACAGCTCAGCAGCAGCAACCGCGAACTGTCTGCGGCACTCACGGCCGCGGAACAGGCCAAGAGAATGGCGCAAGAGGCGAACAAGCTCAAAAGCGAGTTTCTCGCGAACATGAGCCACGAGATCCGCACGCCGATGAACGCAATCCTGGGCATGACGGCGTTGGCGCAGGACACTTCGTGTGCCGATGAGCGCAATGAGTACTTGGGGGATGTCATGACTGCGGCAAAGTCGCTGCTCGCTCTGCTCAACGATATCCTCGATTTTTCCAAAATCGAAGCGGGCCGTCTGGATCTGTCGCCTATTTCTTATTCTCTTCGCGGGTGCCTGAACGAAGCAGCAGGTACGCTCTCTGTCAATGCCGAACAGAAAGGCCTCCGGCTGCTGGTCAACGTTTCACCAGAAGTTCCGGAAGTTGTGGTCGGCGATCCGACCCGGCTCCGCCAGGTGCTGCTTAATCTGCTGAACAATGCCATCAAGTTCACCGATGCCGGCTCCATCGAGACGCACGTCAGTCTCTACGACCGTCAGGGCCCAATGTTGAACCTCCACTTCTCCGTCCATGACACGGGCGTGGGAATTCCGGCTGAAAAAATCGACGCTATTTTCGAGGCCTTCCGGCAGGCGGACGGATCGATTGCCCGCAAGTACGGCGGCACGGGCCTGGGTCTGACCATCTGCTCGCGCCTGGTGCGCCTGATGGGGGGTCACATCTGGGCCGAAAGCGCGCCGGGCGTAGGGAGCACGTTCCACTTCACCGCGGTCGTGCAAGACGGAGGTGAACATTCACAGGCATCCGAGATGTCCGCTCTGCAGCGCGAACTCATGAAAACCTCCGTCTGATGACGGTTCCCAACAGGCCGACTCCGATTGACCGCGTGATAAACTAATCCCGGCCAAAATACTCGCGAGAGCAATCCAGGCCAGATACCTCGGAGCCGCCGGGCGGGGTCGAAGTTAACCACTCAAACTGGGGTAGGAGTGGTTCTAATTCCTTTAGTTCCCAACCGGGAGTGAGGAAGAGGCTGTTGCCGCGATCCGCTGCGGCGCCCATCCCACCCGGCCGGCGTCCCGGCGCAGGTGATGCGACTCAGTCCGATCACAAAAGGATTTCAAAATGGTGCCGACGAGACATCCTGATGTACACTCACCCTGGAGACCCTGGTCTGACCAGATACTCCACGTGGCCGTGGCTTATAGCAACCCGGTGCGATGGGCTGCCAGACGCATTCTAATGAACGACTTCCCGGATTACATGCGCGTCAGTGCCAATGTAGCGCTGCCACGTTGGCGAACTCGCCTGCGGGGACAGGCCGTTTGAAGTCACCGAGTCCGATCCGAATGACGCAGCTCCGCACCTCGCACGAGTTGTGGCCAAACAAGGAAATATTCTGAACCTGGTTGTGCAGCGATTCCCACCCGGCTGGCGTTACGGCGCCATCATCGACGGAGACTTCCATATGACGCGCCGCGATTGGGCGCTTGAAGCCATCCATCAACTCCAACACTACGATTTCGTCCAGCTTTTTTTCCGGCTATTCGGATCTTTCCGCCGAGCATTGTCCCTTCCGCGTGATGCCGAGCTTCGCATACAACTACGTGAATGGAGCAGGGAATTCGGATTATCGAGCGAAGCTTCGCACCGCAGCCGCCGCTCGGCCTTCGATGCAGTGGGCGGGCTGCTGGACGTCTGCATCCTGGGTTCGGCTGATTGGCACATGGCCTTCGGTCTGGTGGGAGCGGTAGATGCCCCGTCAGAATTGCAGTGGTGCAGTAAGCCTTACGTAGAAGCAGTGCTTCGCTGGCAGGAGCGCGCCGCTCTCCTGAAGCGAAATATCGGCTACGTCGATAATCATGCGATCCACTATTTCCATGGATCGAAGGTTTCTCGCTCTTACGGGAGCCGGTGGCACATCCTGCTCGACAACAAATACGACCCGCGCACCGATATTTCGCGTGATTGGCAGGGCGTTTATCAGTTCACGGGAAACAAACCCCGGCTCCGCGACGACATCCGAGGCTATTTCCGCGACCGCAACGAGGATTCGCCGGAGTTATCGCCGCAAGAGCGGCACATCATTTAACGGCCCGCACCAGGGCACGAATCGCGTGCACTTTATCTGGCTTTCGCCAAGGCGGTGAGCCGGTCCACGTCGAACTCCTTGTACAGGTCCAGGCAAAATAGTTCCGGCGCGGCTTCGTAAGCGACGGGCGCGTCGAGCAGCTTTGCGAAGCTCTCCATCCCATCGCGAATCTGAACGTCGGAAAACAACGCAGGCTCGATGGCGGCCGCGGTCAGCGCGGCGATCTGGTTTCGAGGGCCGGCGCTCTCGAGCCGCACCTGCCGGGCGCCTGCTCGATCGCGAAGCCAGTGGGCGATCGCGACCAACTGCGCCGCCTGAATCCCCAGAGGCCGGTTCCCGATGGTGGCCAGCAACTGAGTATATTCCGGCAGTCTGGCTTTCTCGAGAGAGGCATCGCCGTGGAATAACAGATCGAGCGCTAGCACCTGCTCGCCCCGGTTCACACGATCGGAAATAACATTTACGGATTCTTTTTTTCCAGCGTCGTTCAACACGATGGTGACGGGCGCCGTGTCGGGCGCGGTGATGGCGGCCACCAGGATGCCGGTTGCAGGCAAATCGTTGCTCAGCTGGAACTGGAAGGAACGCGTTGCCGCACCCTTGTTCATAGTGTTGGCCACCGCCCAGGCGTGTTTCATGGTTACCGGCTCGTAACGCACCAGAGTCTCGAGCTTTCTCCTCTCTGATACCGAGTCGCCGAGCGGTTTCCGGTCAAGGCTGTGGGCGCGCCGTTTCGCCAGGGCCAGAATTGTCAGGTTGTCCTTTGGCAGCCCTACCACCAGCTCGTCATAACTGTTGATCTCGGCATCCACCGGCACTTCGCGCTCGAGCGGAGGAAGATTGAAATACCTCGTGAAAAAACGATAGGACTGTTGCCGGTTGTCCAGTTGATAGTTGTGCGTGCCGGGATCGCTGTTCTCATGCCACCAGAACGCGTCTTCCTTTCCGTAGAGCTTGAAAAAGCGCTTTATGTCATCGAAGATATACGGCTTCACCAAGGGGCCGCGGAAACAGCAGTCGTCCTCCGCGTTATAGATCAGCAGAGTCGGGTGCGGAGCGCGCATGGCAGCCAGGTGCGTATAGTCCTGACCGTCACGAAAATCGGTGGCGTTCTGCTCGAAATCGTCGCCGATGTACTCGGGATGCTCGATGCTGGTGATCATTCCAGCGAAACCGGCGACGGGAACCGCCGCAACCACGCGCTCATCGAGCGAGCTGAGCGTAATGGTCTGCCAGCCGCCGCCCGAGAGGCCGGTAACACCCAGCCGACCGCGGTCCACGTTGGGATGTTCGTAGAGAAAATCCAGGCCCCGCCGCATGGCCAGATAAAACAGGCCGACTCCGTTCATGCCCACCAGATCCAGATGCGCGCCAAAGGCGTGGTCGTTTTCAGGCCGATTGAGCTCACCGAATGCCATCCACTCCAGGCTCAGCGCCAGAATGCCGTGCCGGGCGTAATTGATGCATCGCTTCTGTTTGTACTCGATGGCCTTGCCCAGCGGCCCCACGTGTCCATTCACGTTGAGGATCGCCGGAATCCGCCCCGTGTCACTCTCCGGTTCGTACAACAACGCCGTGGATTGAAAGCCGGGCACGATCTCGTATCGAAATTTGCGAATGCGATAGCCCTTGCCTTGAATCACGCCGGCTTCTTCGAACTTCGGCGCGGCATTCACCCATTCCCGGGGCCATCCGTGAAACACCACGTCATCCAGCAGATGGCGGCGGATGCGTTTGGCTTCGGCAGTCCATTGCTGCGCGTCGGCTGGATTCGGCAGCGGAGGCACGTGTTGCATCATGTACTGGCGCAACTGGTAGGCCGTGACCACGGGCGATTGAATGGTCTGAGCAAGGATGGACGTCAGATATTCGGGATCGCTTTGCGCTCTCGCCTGAACGGGCATCAGCCAGACGGCGAGAATCAGTGTGCTGCAAGTGAAAACACGCGCGGATTTCATGTTGATTCAAGCACTCCTCGAATCACTCATGGTATCTGTTTTCCGTGCATGGTATCTCGTTTAGGCCGTCTCGTGCCCCCCATCTCAAGCGCTGCCCCTACCTGCGCCGGCGGGCAGTCGAGCGCCCGCCTTGCTTTCATCAGTGCCGGAGGCAATCCTTTCTTGGTTCCTGTTCCCATCCTCTTTTATGAAACGATCTGGCTCTCTGATCAATGTGCTGTTCGCCGTTGCGCTGATCGCTATATCGGTTGGCTGCAACAACCACTCCGGCCTCACCGCCGGCCCTAATTTTCAGAAACGCCTGCAGGAAGCCTTGATCCTCGCCAAGCCTGGCGCGGTGATCGAGCTGCCTGAGGGCCGCCATCAGCTCGACCGCGGCCTCTCGTTCCCGACCTACCTATGAAAACCGGCAGCAACACGAGGGTGTTCAATAATGAAATCACCGCCAACAACACGCCCAATTTCGGCGCCAAGGGCAGCAAGGTTTCAAAAGTTCCCACGGGTACCGGCGTGATCGTGCTGGCTGCCAGCTATGTAGAAGTCTTCAAGAACACCATTACGCACAACAACTCCGCCAGCGTCTCCATCATCAGCTACTTCACTACGGGCAACCCGCTCAACGACGCTGCCTACTATCCGTATACCGAGGCCGTTACGTTCACGACAACGTCATCAGCGGCGGTGGAACCAATCCGACCGGCCGTTATGCCGCGGAGCTTGCGCCCATCGCGGGAAAACCACTGCCGGTGATTCTTTACGACGGTAGCGCTGATCCGAAGAAACTGGTCGGTGTGAACCTCCCGGACGGGTTACGCATCTGCATTCAAAATAACGGCGGCGTCACCTTCTTGAATTACGACGCGGCGCGCGGCTTCAAACACCCCAGCCGCGATCTCGCTCCGCACAGTTGCTCTCTGACTTCGCTGACCGCAGTCTCACTTCCCACTGCTGGGGCCGGCGCTCCAGGCGGAGGTTCTTGACGAGAGGCTCGGTGCAGGCCTCTGCGCGCGGCGCGCGATGTGGACCAGGCATTCCTGCCTGTGGTCGCGACCCTCTCGCCGCGTTCCTCCTGCTTCTGTGCGCCGCATGCGGCAGCCACAATGTTCGCGCTCACCTGGATGAGCCATATCCCTAGAAGCTGTCCGAATGGCGCCTGTTCGCCGGCGAGCTCGCCCGGCTCAAACCGAACTCGGGCGTAGTGCCCTACGACATCAACACTCCATTGTTCTCCGACTATGCCACCAAGTATCGCTTTATCTGGATGCCGCCCGGAACCTCCGCGACCTATCACGCGAGCAAGGCTTTCGAGTTTCCGGCGGGCGCCATTTTCTCGAAGACCTTCGCGTATCCCGATGCCGGCCGAGGCGGCCACCAGCGCATCATCGAAACCCGCCTTCTGGTACATGCCAATTCCGGCTGAGTGGGCCTGCCTTACGTGTGGAACGCCGAACAAACCGAGGCGACGCTCGAGATCGCGCCCGATCCCGTCACGGTGCACTGGACGCATCCCTCCGGCGCCCGCTACACCATCGACTACGTTATTCCAAACACGAACCAGTGCAAGGACTGTCACAACCGATCGAAAGCGGTGGTTCCCATCGGTCCCAAGGCTCGCAACCTGAACAAGGATTTCTCTTACGCTGAAGGCCGAGCCAACCAGCTCGCGTATTGGACCAGGATCGGCTATCTAAAAGGCGCGCCTCCGCCGGAAAATCCCGCGCGAGGCGGTGTGGGATGACCCGTCAACCGGCGCGGTCGATGCGCGAGCCCGCGCGTATCTCGACGCCAACTGCGGCCACTGCCACAATCCCCAAGGTTCCGCCAACACCTCCGGTCTCTATCTCACCGCGCTCCAGGCCGATCCCATGCGACTGAGAGGGTGTGGCGCTCATTCGCGAATGGATCACCTCGACGCAAGGCAACTGCGCGGTATCGAAGGCCGGCGCGCTGTGAGGCGTGCCGGGGGCGTCACAGGGCCTGGCTATGTGGCCTCCACTGATGGTCCCGTTGTTATTCCTTTCGCCGTCGCCGCTTCGACCGCAGCCTGCCCGCGCCACGTTCTGCCTCACCGTCATCTCAAGTAAAATTGCTGGGATAGACCAGCGTGACAAGAATCGCAACGTTGACGGCGCTTTGGCTTCTCGGCTTCACTGTATTCGCCCAATCGGTGCTCGATGTTCATGTGACAGGCCGTGAAGGACTGCCTCTCCCGGATGCCGCCCTTACATTGAAGCGGGGCGGTATCGAGAAGCATGGCGTGACGGGCGCCGATGGCAGCTTCCAGTTCCTGGGCCTGGCAGCCGGAGAATACGAGTTGGAAACCGCCGCCGACGGCTACTTCACCGCCGAAGCCGAGATGGCCATGCGGCCGCGACAGCCGCTAAGCGTTCATATCGAGATGGCTGTCCGCGAGAAGTTGGCGCAAAGCGTTGAAGTTCGCTCTGCCGATATCCGGCTCGGCGAGACCAGCACATCCCGCCTTCTCACGCATTCCGAATTGGTCGCTTTGCCGGATCCGGTCAAACGCGACATTCCCACTTTGTCTCTTTATACGTTTCCGGGCGCGACCCGGAGCCACGATAATTTCGTCCACGTGCGCGGTAATGAAGTTTCGCTCCAGGAATTCATCAACGGTGTTTCGTTTCTCGAGAACCCGCAGCAGCAGTTCAGCGCCGGTCTGACGCCCGAGTCATTCGAGACCATCAATCTGCTCTCCGGCTCCTTCGCAGCCGAGTACGGCAACCGGTTCGGTGGGATCGTCGATATGACCACACGCTCGGGCTTCGACGTGAAAGACCACGGTTCCATACGGGCAGCCGTGGGCACGTTCGACACCCGTGACGCGTTCGCCGAATACGGCGGCACCCGGGGCAAACTGGGCTACTACGCCTCAGTGAGTGGCTTCACCTCCGGGTGGTATCTCACTCCACCCGAGCCCAGGCAACTTCACGACTTTGGGTTTGGCTTACGCGGAAGTGGCCAGCTCGATTACCGGCTGGCGAACGATAGCCTGAGCCTGTTTGTCACCGGCGGCGGTACGAATTTTGAGTTGCCGAATATCGCGGAGGACCAGGAAGTTGGACGTAATTCGATGCGGCGTCTCCGGTCGCAGACCGGCATTCTCACCTGGCAGCACGCGTTTTCGCCCAGGACGCTCTGGACTACATCGCTCTATGAGCGCACGGTGGAAGACCGGTTAGCGCCTACGGCCGACCCAATTACGCCGTTCGGGGACGGTTCGCGAGCTAGTCTTACCTCCGGGATCAAGTCCGATTTCCTGCGCGGCTGGCGAAACCATATGGTGAAAGCTGGCTTCGATCTGACGCGAATCAGCCTGCGGGAGCGCTTCGCCTTCGACTCGAGAGAAGATCCGCTGCCTCCCGAGGATCCGGAGCCATTCACGTTCCGGGCAAAGTCGGTGGGCGGGCAGGCGAGCTGCTACTTGCAGGATCATGTCTCGCTGACGTCCAACCTGGCGGCGGATCTCGGGCTACGTTGGGACTACTTCGATCTTACTAACCGGTTCAGTCAAGTAAGTCCTCGCATCAACATCGCTTACCATATTCCCGGCGGCCGCAGCAGCTTGCATTTTGCGTACAACCGGCTGTTCTCGCCTCATCCGCTGGAATATGTCTTGCTGGCGAATCACTTCGGGACGGCCGCCGCCGAAGCCGCCGATCGGGTGGGACCAGTCAAACCTTACCGTCAACATTATTTCGAGGGCGGCGTAATCCGCGAGGCGCATCCCAAAGTCGCTCTCGAACTGAACGGCTTCTACCATCGCGGCACTACGCCGTTTGAATACCGGGAAATCAGCATCACGCGGCTTTTTCTCCCGATCAATTCGGCGGGAGCCGTGTCGTATGGCCTCGAAACGACGGTCGATCTCAAGCATCTGGAGCGGCTGGGAATCTCAGGACGTCTGCAATATGCTTACCAGCGAACGTTCTTCTACGGGCCGATCTCCGGCGGATTTGCGGTGGGAGAAGAGATTGCACCCGGGCAAAAGTTTTTGCCTGCGTTCGATGAGCCGCACAGCGGGACAGCCACGATTTTCTACCGGCGCCGGTGGCGCGACATAAGTGCCGGTTGGATGATGAGATATGGCAGCGGCACCGCGGCTCGAAACGGCATGCTGCGGCTGGCCGGCCATGTGACGGCGGACTTCAGCGCCGGCGTGACAATCTGGCAGCGCGAGAACCTGACGGCCAGGTTTGAATTTAACCTGTTCAATATTTCGGATCGCCGCTATCAGATCGCGAAAGAGAGTGAAGAAACACCGATCCAGTACGGCTCGCCGCGCGTAATCTCGGGAAGAATCAAATTTAGCTTCTAAACTCGGAGGCTGCAAATGATAAGAACCCGCGTGCTGGCGGTCATAGTGGTTCTCAATCTCTCTGCGACCGCGTTGCTGGCGCAGATAAAGTGGTACAAATTTGACAGGCAGTTCATCCAGAATAACTTCAGCGTGGACAGCGCCATTGGCGAACTCGACGGTAGCGAGTCTCACCCGGCAGTTAATATCGATTCTGTGGGGTGCGGCGGCAACGATGGCGAGTTGCACGTGGGGATACCGGGTTCGGCGATTTTGAAGGGGAACTCGAAGGTTTTGCCCATCTCGGCTCTGGCAAGCGAGCCGGCCGGGGACTTTGGTGTTTGTTGCTGAACCACCGAATGCCGACCAGGATCTGCGAGATCAGCTCGCCAACATCAGAACCGGGAGGTTGTCTTCCACGGTTACTACCGGGTCTGGAACGAGGGGCATGATGTGGGCGCGGTTCACCCGAGCAATCCACATCATGTTCTCGAGCTGCACCCGGCTTGGTCGTGTTGTTTCGCTTGGGCGCGCGGGGTCACTGGATACGGGAATCGAATCGGGCTGCGGGTTCCGGCGACCCATCGGATGTGTTTTTCAATGTCCGACTATCATGGCTAAGGAGCGAACAAATTCAGACCGCTACTGGCATCGATTTCTAACGACCAATGGCTGCGGGTTGCCGAGGACGACGACTTCGTGTATGTCCAGCTCAAAAAAGCCAACAATTTCCATCAAATCAACTGCCTGTCACGGTCAGGGAAGGTAAGGATGTTACGGCTGGCAAGGAGTTATTTATTTAGTTGACGTGTTCTCCAGCGGTACTCACGCTCATCTGGTCTATTCTTATTCTATTGTAACCTCGCGGTGATCGTGGCGACCGGCAGCCAGATCGCTGCCGATCTGGATACGGGTCAGGAAACGTTTCTGTGTCAATCTCAGGAAGGCGATGGTCGCTGCGAGCGGCCACAGAGGCCTAGGCAACGCGGCCTTCGCCCCTGAAGCGCTCGAGTTCTTCGCGTTCGGGTTTCCGCACCGGCGCGCTGTTGTCGGCGTGCAATTAAAGAACGGACATGTTGCGCTATTTGCTTTGAGCACCGAGACCACGGAGGGCGCCCGGTTGCGCGGACTATCCCTCGCACCCGGATTCCTTACGTAGCTTTGTGGGTCACGATCACCCAGATGAGTATCGACGTAGCGGCACCGATGATCGCGTATTTCAAAATTTGACGATGGGCCGACTCGCCTGCCACCACGTCATTCTGGACTTTGTCGGCTAGAGCGGCGAGACGCGACAGCTCTTCATCGCTGAAAACCGAAACGGCCTGAGTGATCCGAACGGGGTCCAGGTCCGCCTTTTTGAGGGCTTGTCTCGCGGTCTCGGTGGATAAGAATCTTTCAATCTTCGTGAGGTCCGCTTGGCGGGCCTCCCCTGTCGCACGCACCGCCCGGTGAAGGTCCGCGGCGGAAACAATGTGATCGCGCCCAGGTGCGGCTTGAGGCAATGCCGGAAATACCGCGAGCGTGAACAACAGAACGATACTCAAGTACGGTCGAACGAAACGGAACATCGGACGCCCTCCAGATTTTTGGTTCACAGATGAGTGTATGGCCTTGTCAGAAAATCACCTTCGCCCCAATCTGCAGGTTTCGCGGATCGCTGACGCTCCCATTCCACAATCCGAAGCTCGGGCTGGAAACGTCGGTGGTAATAGCGCTGCCTCCAAAGTTCCCCGTGGCGCTGAATATATGGAAATTGAACACGTTAAACGCTTCGGCGCGGAGCTGAAAGCCAACTTTCTCGGTGATGTGAGTGTTCTTCACCAGGCTGAAGTCTTCGTTGTGATAACCAAAACCTCTTAGGTTCGTGATGCGGGAGCCGCTGCCGAAATAAAGGTTGAAACTGTTCGCGGGTTCGAACGCCGCCTTGTTGAACAAAGGCTTGCTGGGTTCGAAATTGCTCGTGCTTTGCGCCCATGGATTGGCGCCCGGCAGAACGCCGGGAATGCAGCCAACACGGAACTGCTCCGGCACGTTGCAGGTGCCGGATCGGAAGAAGAACGGCGGACCGGAGGTCACTCTGAGGATGCTATTGAACTGCCACCCACCGACGATTCTGTCCGCGAATCCGCCTTTGTTCAGGAACCGTTTGCCCTTACCAATCGGAAGTTCGTAGGTCAGCGCCCAGGAGAGCACATGCGGTACGTCGTCTTGAGAAAGCCCTTTGTTGCGCTTGCGTTCGAACGGAGAGATAATGCCTGTCAGTCCGCTCCACGTGGCGGCATCCGCCTGCGTGTTCTCGGAGGTGGTGATCAGCTTCGAGAATGTATACGAAGCGAGCATCCAAATGCCCTGCGAGAATCTCCTCTCTGCTTTTAATTGAAATGAGTGATACGTCGAGCTGCCGGCATTTTCGTTCACACCCTGTAGCGAGCTGCAAAATTGCGGATACGGCAACAGCGCTTGCGCCACGGTCGGCGTGCAACCGGTCATCTGTTCCCGCCATCCGGCGTAAGGAATCGGAACACCGTCCAGAACCGTCTGCCCAGGCTGGAACTGATCGTAAAGCTTGGACCCGTAAGTAGACAGAACCTGCGGATCCAGAGCGTTGATCGGCACGATCCGCGACGGCAACCGCGTTCCCTTATTCGCGACGTAGGCAGTAGTGATGAGGAAATTACCCGGGAGTTGCCTCTCGATGGTCAGGTTCCATTGCTGAGAATAGGGCCGCCGGTTGCCCTCAAACGGCCGGTAGTTGAGACTCTGTCCGTTGCGATATGCCGAATCGATGAAGGGCGGATGCTGGAAATTCTGGGGAAATCCCTGGCTCAGAAGGAAAGCCGGCTTAAGTCCCCCAAGCTCGCCCGCGAACGATACGGTGCTGTTGAATCCATCGGTGGCGACGCCGCCGCCCCAGCCTGAGTAGAAGGCCTGAGTATAAAAGATGCCGTAACCACCCCGCACCACGGTCTTAGTGTCCGGGCTGTAGGCGAAGCCGATGCGGGGCGCGTATGCCTTGTAGAAGACCTTCTCCGGATATTGCTTGCCGAAGCTGGCTGAACCCCATTTGTTCCCGGCGAACGCCAGCCGGCCGGACCGGTTATCCGCTCCGGGATTGGGTCCGAAATCGAAGAACGACATATTGTCGCGCTTCTCGGCTGTGGGCGTGGCGACGTCCCATCTCAGCCCATAGTTCAAGCTCAGCTTGGGCGTAACTTTCCAGGTGTCCCCGCCGTGAAAAATCCAGGCGTGCTGGCGCGGGTAATTCGAAAGCAGAGTGTAAAACGTGGCATTGGCGTTGCTCACATCCTCGAGCAGGAAGCTCGCGATGGCATTGCCGCTGGTGACGCCCAGCAGCCCCGTGTTCAACCGCGTGAAGTTGAAGGTGCCCGAGTTGTTGCTGTCGCCGGTGTTGTTCTCGCCGAGCCCCCGGTACTCCATGCCGAATTTGAGCGTATGCGTGCCGCGTACCCAACTGAACAGGTCGTTGACGATGTAGGATGGCCGGAATCCCGCGCCTCCAGCGTTGCCTCCGTAGCCGTCGTAATCATCGAAACGCATAGCGGGCTCGTGGTTGGTGCCTCCCACTCCCGGAATGCTGGGAATCTGGTCCTTCAGTTTATCGCTGAGATTCACCTGATTACTTCTCAGGTCGAGATATCCAAAGTTGAAATTGTTCAGCAGTGCCGGCGTGAAGGTGTGATCCCAGTTCAAGCGGGCGATGTTGCTGTAGTTCGGGTCACGGAAGTCCGCCGTATCAATCACGCGAGGCAGTTTTGTCTCGTTGAAAGGATGGGTGCCGCGATAATGATAATTCCCGGCGAAATGATCCTTATCGCCAACGTATTCATCGACGCGAAGATCCCACCCGTTGGAGTTTGCGAAAGCGATCGTCGTCACGGGGAGTGGAACTTCATAGTTATGCAGGACGCCAGGACGATTCGGGGAAGGAACGAATTTCAGCCACGCATTCGCCAGTGAGTTGGCAATAAGACTCGGCGGAATGATGTTGCCCGGAAACTGGTCGCGGACGACCTTTCCATTCACCGTGTGCGTTGTGGCCGGATTATAAATGGGATCCGGCCATTCACTGAAATCACCTTGTTTCATCTTGTCCGTCGGTACGCTCAAAATGGGCTTGTTCACGCCACCCTTAAAGCGGTATCCCTCGAAGTTCGCGAAGAAGAATGTTTTGTTCTTGCTGGTCCACAGCCCTGGGAGCTTTGCCGGGCCGCCGAGCGACCACCCGAAGTCGTGCTCCAGGTCCTTGGGCCTGCTGTTGGCGCCAAAGGGCCGTGCGTTCAAGGCCGTGTTCCGGTGGAACCAATACGCGCTGCCATGAAACTGGTTGGTGCCGGATTTCGTGGTTGCCACAATCTGGCCCGAGAGACTGGCGCCATATTGCGGCTCATAATTGGAGCTGAGGATGCTGATTTCACCGACGCTCTCCGGCGAAACCGGCATATCGGTGCCGAGCGAAACATAGCCGCTCTGAGCCATGGCACCTTCCTGGGCGCTGGCGCCGTCGAGCACAGCCTCGTCACCGGACTGCAGGCCTCCATTGGTGCGGGCGTTAAATGCGTTGCCGCTGTTGCCCGTGTTCACGCCGGGTTGCAGGATGATGAAAGACGTCGCGCTGCGCACCGCGCCACTCACAATCAACGGAAGGTCCTGGATAGTCTCCGGCGTGACCGTTCCCTTCAGTTCGCCATTGTCGGAATTGATCGGAGAGACGTTCGCGGAAACTTCTATGACCTGGGTCTCGGTGCCGACCTCGAGCTTGATGTCGACGCGCACGGTGTCCTTGATGCTAATGCTAATTCCCCTTTGCACGAAGGTACGGAACCCGGCCGCCGACGCCTTGAGCTCGTACCCGCCCCTTTGGAGATTGAGAAATGAATAGAGACCATCCTGCCCGCTGGTAGTCTTTGCGACCGAGCCCGTTTCGACCGAGGTCAGAGTAACTTCAGCGCTCGGGACCGCTGCGCCGCTGGGGTCGGTTACCGTTCCACTGATGGAAGCGTTGAAGCTTTGCGCCAGACACGCGGGCGCAAGCCAGAAAGACGAAAAACCGAGGATCGCAATCACGAGGCTCTTTGCGGACATGAGCATCTCCTTGAGCTTTGAGGGAGCTATACCACTCGCATGCTCCCAGCCGGAGCGCCAACTTGCGCCGCTCGCCACCAGTAGACTTGCCGCCGAACTCCCTGACGACGTCAAATCAAAAGCAACGATCAACCGATTTCGTTCTTGGTTCCAGCAATAGTACTTCGCTAGTAGAAGCGAAGTCAATTAATGGATTTGATTTGATTTGATTAATGGATTTGATGGATTTTGACCGCATTCAAGATCTGAAGCGCGCGATGGCGTCGTCGGGAGCGGTTCGGACGGCTACAACATCGTCATCGTCGACGAGCAGGATGGGCGAGGCCGTTTAAAATTGAGTGTCACGGTGTTCGGCCACAACGCGCACACCCGGGGCTCCGGGTGATGCAGAGGCCCCACCTAATTGTTCCTAAATTACTAAAGTATTTGGTGCGGAGAGGGGGACTTGAACCCCCATGCCCTTGCGGGCGCAGCCACCTCAAGGCTGTGCGTCTGCCAATTTCGCCACCTCCGCAAACTCGTTGAACCTTACTTCTTGGCCGGCGCCGGGGTCTGTTGCGGCGCGGCCGCCGGTTTGCCGCCAGGCAGACTCGGCGTCACTCTGATGGGGGGTGCGCCGGTTGTGGACGGGTTCGCTCCCGCGGGCAGGCTTTGTTTCGTGGGCGTCTTGCGTTCCAGCACCGTGCCGCTTGTGGACGCGCTACGGGTAGCCAGAATCGAAAGCGCCAGCGAGGTGCACATGAACAGGATCGCCGAAATCGTGGTGGCTTTCGAGAGCAGCGTGGCTGAACCGCGCGGCCCGAAGGCCGTCTGCGATCCCATGCCGCCGAACGCTCCCGCCAGATCTGCCGCCTTCCCGCTTTGCAGCAGGATCACGATGATCAGGAAAAGGCAGACCACAATGTGAATGAGGGTGATCAAAATATACATGCTGAATTTTAAGTATAAGAGACGCTCGCGCCAGGGGTCAAACCGCGGCCCGACCGCTGTGCTACAATCCCCGACACCATGCGCATCTCTCATGCCGTAGCCCCCGCAATTCTTGTAGTCTTGGCGCACCTATCGCCGGGCGTGTCCCGGGCTGAAACTATGGTGCTCGATGGCTTTACGCTCATCGATGGCACGGGCCGCGCACCGGTGGGGAACGCCGCCATCATCATTGTCGACGGCCGCATCGACTGGCTGGGGCCGAAGTCGCAGTTGAAGGTCCCCGCCGGGGCCCAGGTCACACATCTGGCTGGCAAGTACGTTATGCCCGGCATCATTAATCTTCACGGGCATCTGGGAAACACCGTCGGTCTGGCGCAGGATCCGAAGAACTTCACGCGCGAGAACGTCGAGAAGCAGCTCAAGTTGTACGCGTCCTATGGCGTGACTTCGGTCCTGAGTTTGGGCACTGACCAGGACCTGGTGTTCGAGATGCGCGCCGAACAGCGCGCCGGCCGCCCGCACGAAACGCGCATATTCACGGCGGGCCGGGGGTTCACCGGCATTGACGGATACCCTACTACAGCTCCCGGCATGAAGGGCATGCCGTTTGAAGTCTCAAGCCCCGCCGATGTGCAAAACGACGTCGCGCAACTGGCCGGCAAAAAAGTCGACGCCGTGAAGATCTGGGTGGACGATCATCTGGGCCGCGATAAAAAAATTCCGTTGGAACTGTCCAAGGCCATCATCGCCGATGCGCACAAGCACGGAATCAAAGTCGCCGCGCACGTGTTCTATCTGGCCGATGCCAAAGCCCTGGTGGACGCGGATCTCGACGGCTTGGCCCACAGCGTTCGCGATCAACCGGTCGATGACGCGCTGATCGCATCCATGAAAAAACATGGCGCCTGGCAGGCCGCGGCCACGCTCACGCGCGAGGAATCCACGTTTATCTTCGCCCAGCCGGGTGCATTGCTCACCGATCCTTTTTTCACGCGCGGTGTTTCACCCACGGTTCTGGCTATATTGAAAAGCCCCGAATACCAGCATAAGATCGCTTCCGATCCTGATTACTCGAAATACCCACAGTTCCTGAAAATGGCGATGCACAATTTGAAAACACTCTCCGATGCCGGCGTCAAAATCGGGTTCGGTACCGACAGCGGTCCGCCGGTGCGTTTCCCAGGTTATTTCGAGCAGTGGGAGATGGAATTGATGGTCCAGGCCGGGCTCAAGCCCATGCAGGTGCTCACGGACGCCACGCACAACGCCGCCGAATTTCTGGGCGCGAAGGATCTGGGCACGCTCGAGCGCGGCAAATGGGCAGATCTCATTGTGCTCGATAAGAGCCCGCTCGAGAACATTCGCAACACGCGCTCGATCCATATGGTCGTGATCGCGGGAAATAAGATTTAGCGGTATTTTCATGCTCACCCGGCGCGCATTCATTGCAGGCGCAACAGCCACACTGGCGGCGGAATCCTCAGCGGCTTACCGTGTCGGCATCACCACCAACACCCGCGGCGGTTGGGAGAAAGATGTTTTCCTCTCATTCCGTGAAGCGCACGAAGTGGGTTACCGCAATGTCGAATCCTTCATCGATTATTTCGGTCCGTACCTCGATCAGCCCGAAGAGCTGCTGAAGAAAACGGACGCCATTGGCGTGAAATTCGATACCGTGTCAAACGGCGGGCGCATGGAAATGCATTTCGAGGACTCAGCGCGGCACGAGAAAATTCTCGAAGAACACCTGCACCTGGTCCGCTTCATCAAGCGCCTGGGCTGCGATCACCTCAAGATCAACACCGGGCCGCGCCGCCACGGCGGAACCACCGATCAGGATTTGAAGAACATGGCCGTGGTGTTTAATCTGCTCGGACGTAGAATCAGCGCGGAAGGTTTGAAGTTCGGCGTGCACGCGCACATGTGGACGCAATTCGAAAACCTGCATGAGATCCACACGATCTTGGGCGCGACGGATCCGCGGCACGTCTGGTTCGTGCTGGATACCGGTCACATCACCATGGCCGGAATCGATCCAGTGGAGCTGACGCGCACGCTGGGACATCGCATCATCGAATTTCATCTCAAAGACACGAAGCCCGAGACCCGCGGAGGGGCAAGAAAACGCGTCGAGCGTAACGATCCGATGAAGGATCCGATCTTTTTCCCGCTGGGCCATGGCGGCGTGGACTTCCCGGCGATCAAAGCGCACCTGGATCAAATCGGCTGGTACGGATGGCTGACGGTGGAGCTGGACTCCTCGCCTAACCGGGCCCCCAAAGAAAGCGCGCGCATCAGCCGCGAGTACCTCGAGAACACCCTGGGAATCAAGGTCGCGTAGTGTCCCGGCGGTTTTGCGGACAGCGCACAGCAACAGGAACACCGCGAACCATGATTCTGGACGCTGATCTTGAGCCGCGCCGGCCCGGCTTCGTGGGGCGCTGCAAGCCGACACTTCGCTATTTCATGCAAACCGAAGTGCATGTGCATGCGCTCGCCATGGCGGCCAGTGTCCTGCTCTCGTTTTTTCCGTTCCTCATCGTGATGATCTCGCCGTGCCGCTACGGCTTTCGCTGGTCTGCGGCCGTGAACGCCATCTTCATCGCACTCGCGGATTACTTTCCGGGCGAACAGAATTTCATCAAGCGCAACCTGGTTGCCGTGGTGGAATCGCGCGGGCCCATGCAGATCACATCGCGCGCTCTGCTGCTCATCACCGCCAATGGAATTTTCGAGCCGCTCGAAGTCGCACTGAATCGCGTTTGGGGCGTAGCCACCAAGCGCAGCTATTTGAAAAATCAATTGCTGAGCCTGGGTCTGATTTTCATATGCGGAGGACTGGCGCCATTGTCATTTTTGTTGACCGCGCTCAAGCAACAGTATCTGGCAGTATCTGGGGAGCATGCTGGGGTTCAGCCGCAGCGTACCGCTCTGGATCAGCCTGGCCTTCTTCAAGTTTGCGGCCATACCGATATCGATTCTGACGCTGTTTCTGGTGTACTGGCTGCTCCCCAATCGCAGAATACGCCCGTTGCGCGTCGCACCAGTCGCGATTCTGGTGGGGCTGGCGAGGGAGCTGCTGAAATACGTCAATCTGCTGGTATGGCCCTGGCTCGAAGCCAAGCTGCGGCGCGAGTATGGCCCGTTTTACATTTCCGTGACAATCGTGCTGTTCAGCTTTCTCGCCGCCATGCTGGTGCTGGCAGGCGCGGAACGGGGGCACGAGAAATCCGGAAATGTCGCAAGGCGGCCACAGGGGAATCCTTGACAGACGGTCCAAGCACAATCAGATAAGATTCGAGTAGAATAGACCTCTCCCACTCCCATGAAGAACTGGAAAAAGATCGCTGACGGCCAGAATCTGCAAATTCCCGAAGCTGACCTCGAACGCGTCGCGCCCGCGCTCGATGAGCTCGAAACAAGATTCCGCCCACTCACCAAGCAAATTCCCGACGACGTCGAACCGGCCATCACGTTCAGCATTCAGCCGGAGCCCTCCGAGTGACGATTCTCGAGGCGGCGCGCAAACTACGCGATGGCGAAGTCTCCTCCGCTGAACTGGTCGAGCAATCGCTCGTCAGTATCCAGAAAGGCAATGACCGGCTGAACGCCTTTATCACCGTCCTGGAAGTGCGCGCCCGCGCACAGGCCAAAGCGGCCGACGAAGAACTCGCGCGGGGCCACGATCGCGGACCGTTGCACGGCATCCCGGTCGCCGTGAAGGATGTTTTCGAAACTTCGGGCGTGCGCACTACGTGCGGCTCAGTCATTTTCATGCATCATGTGCCGAAACGTGACGCGGCTGTCGTCGAGAAACTGGCGGCGGCGGGAGCGGTGTTGGTAGGCAAGGCCGGCATGCACGAGCTGGCGTACGGGATTACGTCCAACAATCCGCACTTCGGAACCATTCGCAATCCCTGGGATCTCGAACGAATTCCGGGCGGCTCGAGCGGCGGCTCCGGTGTGGCGGTATCTGCGGGCATGGTGTTCATGGCTATGGGCAGCGACACCGGCGGTTCCATCCGTATTCCCGCCTCATTTTGCGGGACTGTCGGCTTGAAGCCGACCTCGGGCCGCGTCAGCCGCTACGGTGTGATGCCGCTCGATTTCAGCCTGGATCACATGGGGCCGCTTACCAGGTCGGCGCGCGATGCCGCCGTGGTGCTCGAAGCCATTGCCGGCTGCGATCCACGCGATGACACTTCCTCCCGGGAGCCTGTTGGCGACTATGTGCCAGAGACCGGGTGCTCCATCCGCGAAGTGCGCATCGGACTTCCCCAGAATTTTTATTTGGAACGCCTCGATGCCGATGTCGATGTCGCGGTACGCAAAATGGCGGCAACAGCCGAATCGCTAGGTGCACGCATCATCCCGGTGCGCGTGCCCGACATCGAAGCGTTGAATGCAGTGGGCCGGGTGATATTGCTGGCTGAAGCGTCGGCCTTGATGGAAAAGTACATTCACAATCGCGGCCAGTTCGGCGCCGATGTATTGGCTCTGCTCGATCAGGGCCGTCTCCTTCCGGCCACCGACTATGTGAACGCGCAGCGGCTACGCCGAATGCTTCAACGGGAGTTCGCGCAACTGTGGAAGCGTGCGGATTGCCTGTTTACACCCACTACGCCCATTCCTGCGCCGCGCATTGTAGAAAAGACCGTGCAAATCGGCAGCGTCACCGAGGATGCGCGTCTGGCGACGACGCGGCTGGTGCGTGGGATTAACGTGCTGGGGTTGCCGGCGCTCTCGATGCCTTGCGGTTTCGATCGCCGCGGTTTACCGGTCAGCTTGCAAATCATTGGTCGGCCGTTTGACGAAGCGCTCATCCTACGCGTGGCGGCGGCGCTCGAGGACGCCACCGAATTTCATCAGCACGCGCCGAAGATCGTATAATTGATCAACCGTATGAGTCTCGATCGTCGCAGTTTCCTGGAAGCCGGCGCGGCGCTGGCCGCCGGACAGTTGGCGAAGGCCGCCCCCAATGACCGCGTTACCGTGGGACACATTGGAACCGGAGCACGTGGCCATGAGCTGATGCAAGCCGTGATGGCCAATCCCAATACCGAAATAGTCGGCGTCGTGGATGCGTACACCGGCCGCGTGGAGCGTGCCATCGACCGCACCAATGGACGTGCCAAACAATATCGCACGCATCACGATCTGCTGGCCGATAAATCCATCGACGCGGTGGTGGTGGCCACTCCCGACCATTGGCACAAGCAGGTCATCCTCGAGGCGTTGCGCGCGGGCAAGGACGTGTACTCCGAAAAGCCGCTGACTTATCGCTCCTCTGAGGGCGTCGAAATCATCGAGGCTGCCCGCAAGACCGAACGCATCGTGCAGGTCGGAAGCCAGGGCGTCAGCTCGGTTACCGAGCAAAAAGCCCGGGACCTGATCCGCTCCGGGAAGTTGGGGCAGATCACCATGATCCGCGCCGCCTATAACCGCAACACGGCCGGAGGCGCGTGGATTTATCCCATTCCACCAGATGCCTCACCGAAAACCGTCAATTGGGAAATGTTCCTCGGCCCCGCGCCCAAGAGGCCCTTCAGCCTGGAGCGCTTTTTCCGCTGGCGTTGTTATTCGGATTATTCAGGCGGCATCGCGACCGACTTGTTCGTCCACCTGTGCACCACCATCCATTATTTAATGGACGCCAAAGTGCCCGCGCGCGCCATGGCCATGGGCGAGCTTTACCGCTGGAAAGAATCTCGCGATGTTCCCGATACGCTGAATGCGATTCTCGAGTACCCCGAGGGTTTCACCGTCACGCTGAGTTCAAGTTTCAACAATCAGTTCGCGTCTGAATCGGGATTTCAGATCCTCGGCACCGAAGGAACTTTGACCATCGATGACGGGGTGACCTTCTATCCCGAGAAGCCGGTTGAGAACAACAACTGGATCGTCGAGAGCTGGCCCAAGGCGCTCGAAGAGGCGTATTACAGGGACCCGAAGGTGATCGCTACCGAAGTCGAGCCGGAGAAGAACTACAAGAAACCAGAGCCGGAACACTTCAAAGACGAAAGCCACCAGGATTCGACCATCCCGCACTTTGGCCATTTCTTTGACTCCATCCGCTCACGCAAACCGTATGTGGAAGACGCCGCCGCCGGTCACCACGCCGCCGCGTGCGCGCATCTGATTAATCTCTCAGCTCGCGAGAAGCGCACGACCGAGTGGGACTTCAGCCGCGACGACATTCGTTCGTAGCGCTGCTGGGTACTGCCCTAAAAGTGGGCAGTAAACCAGGCAATCAGCCAGGATTTAGGACACTACCCGCTGCTGCGCAACCACGCTTACGTGGGTGAGACTACAAAAGTTGGAAGTGTCCGCTAATCTGACATTTTATTTAAGACGCAATCTTCTCAATCACTTACACGAACAGAGAGGAAAGCATAATTTCAGGAAGTGGATTCCCGATTCCGCACATATGGCTCTAACACTCTGAGTTTACGGTAAGTTACCGTTGTATTAGCCTTTGGTAGTGCTCTTGCAAACAGTTCCAGTCTTGGGACACGAGTGTGTTCTTTCTAAAGAGGGTTTTTAGACCTGCAACTTTGTCGAACCTTCAAGTGGAACTGATCTCGACGACAACTTCGACGGGAGCATTATGCGCAAAAGCACTATTTGGGTGGCAATAGCGGCGTTGACCGGTTTAAGCGCCGTTCTGTTTGGACAGGCACTGGATAGCGTCCTGGTAGGAAATGTAGCGGACGCTAGCGGAGCCGCCGTCCCCAATGCGACCATCACCGCAATCAACAAAGAGACCGGAGTGAAATACACCACGACGACCGGCTCCGGCGGCGAATATCGTATTAACAACGTGCCCGTGGGCCGATACAACATTACGGCCGCGGCTCCAGGCATGGCGACGGCCACCAAGGCAGACGTCAGCATGGAGCTAAACCACACCAGCGCCGTAAACCTCACATTGCAGGTGGGCACCGTGAGCACGGTGGTGGAGGTTGAGGAGGCGGGCGCGATTATCGACACGTCCACGGCCCAGTTGCAGAATACGTTCGACTCGAAAACCGCGGTTGACGTCCCGTTGGCCGGTATCTCCAGAACTCTTGGGACTTCGGGCATCTATAATCTCAGCCTTACCGGCGCCGGTGTCGCCACCTCAGGAGGCATCGGTCAGGGAACCGGCCCGTCCGTGTCAGGCCAGCGGCCGGAGAACAACAGCTTCAACATCGACGGCGTGGACAATGACGACCGGTACGGCACCGGCCCGGCGATGGTTATCTCCAATGAAGCCATTTCTCAGTTCAACTTGATGCAAAACCAGTTCAGCGCCGAATTTGGCGGTGCATCCGGAGGCGTGTTCAACGTCATAATGAAGAGCGGTAACAACAATCTTCATGGGTCCATCTACGAGTACTTTCAGAACCGCAAACTGAACGCCATGGATGCCTCCAACGTTCGTGCGCAACAAACCAGCCTTCCTCGCTTCGACAGCAATCGCTTCGGCGCGACTGTGGGCGGCCCCATCATCAAGAACAAGCTGTTCTACTTCGGCAACTATGAGTACAATCCGATTGGCCAGTCCGCTCAGCCGGGCCAAACGGTATGCGCGCCTACCGCCGACAGCCTGTCCATTCTTAGTGGCATGAGCGGCCTCAGTTCGACCAGTCTGGAGATCTTCAAGAAGTATGTCCCGGTAGCTGCGTCCGCATCCCCCGATTGCGCCAGCTCGAACACCACGGACAAGAAACCCACCACCGTGAACGGTGTGAGTATCCCGACCGGTGCGCTGTCGTTCGCGTCGCCCAACTTCAACAACGCTTACAATGGGGTAGTCTCCATCGACTGGAACATCAGCGATAAAGACCAGGTTCGCGGCCGTTACATCTACTCCAATTCCACGGGCATCGACTTTCAAGCCGCGCTGCCGGTGTTCTTTCAGCCTTCACCGGCGGTAGCCAATGCCGGCTCGATATCGGAGTTCCACAATTTCTCGCCCACCATGCAGAATGAGCTGCGCATCTCTTTCAGACGCTATAACGCTAGCACTGGCTCCGGAAGCTTTGCGTTCCCGGGTTTGGATTCGTTCCCCAACCTCACCTTCGATGATCTCGGCCTGCAAATCGGCCCGGATCCCAACTCGCCCTTTGGCGAGGTCGCGAACAATCTTCAGGCCCAGGAAAACCTCACCAAGACATGGGGCCGGCATACGCTGAAGGCAGGCTACTCGTTTTCAGACGTTATTTTGCTGGGGACCTTTGTACAACGTGCCCGTGGCGACTACGATTACGCCAACCTCGAGCAGTATTTGCTCGACTTCTCGCCTACCGGTGGAAACCTGAGCGGAGTAGCTGGGGAGCGTAGCGTCGGCGCTAACAACGGTGTACCCTTTGGCTTCCTGCAGCACACGGCATTCGTCAATGATGATTTCCGCATTCGCCCGAATCTGACCCTCAATCTCGGCCTGCGCTATGAGTATGTGACCATGCCGGTTGGTTCGCGGGCACAGCAGTACAGTTCCGTCGCCGACGTTCCGGGCGTCATCAACTTTAACAGGCCGCATTTTTCGCCGAACGATTGGTCGCCGCGCATCGGCTTTGCTTATTCGCCGGGTAAGAACGGTATCTGGTCCATCCGCGGAGGTTTCAGCCGGACATACAACCTTACGTACATCAACCTCAACCAGAATGCCTCTCCGCCGTACTACCAGACCACGCGCGACGTGGACCCAAGCGTCTCCACTCCCGATTTCCTGAAAGGTGGCGGCTTGACGGCAACTCTGCCGTCGGGGACGCCATCAGTCGAAGACGCTCGCGCGGCAGTCGCCTCTTACACCTGGAGCGATCAACGCCCGTACGCTTTGACCGGGTCGCTGGGGGTCCAGCGGGTCTTCGGCAAGGACTACACTGTTGAAGCGCGTTATGTCTATACAAAGGGTGTCCACCTGTGGAATCAGACCCGTCTCAATATCGTTCCCAGAGTAACGCCCAATGAGTTCATTCCCACATTTCTGTCGGCGCCGGACGCGTCAGTGCTCGCCGGTTTGACAACAACCCTCGGCCAAATCAAGGCCAAATCGAACAACTATCTGGCGCAGTACTTCCCGAATGCCATTGTGGGATACCACCCCTGGGGGAACTCGCGCTATAACGGTCTGCAACTTCAATTGAACAAGCGCTACTCCAAGAACCTGTCCTATATCGTGGCTTACACCTGGAGCCACAATTTCGACGATTCCACCGCGACCAATTTCTCGACCATTTTGTCGCCGCGCCGCGCCCAGGATTTCCAGAATCTTCGCGCGGAATGGGCCTCCTCGGCTCTGGATCGCCGCCACCGCTTCACCTTCACACCGATCTATGACTTCAAGCCTTTCCAGAACGGCAACTGGATGATGAAGAACATCGTCGGCAACTGGAACATCAGCGGTACCTATACGTTTCAATCGCCCGAGTTCGCCACCGTTCAGAGCGGCGTTGATTCCAACCTGAACGGTGACGCCCTCGACCGCGCTATCATCAACCCGGCCGGGGCCGCCAACATCGGCAGCGGCGTCACCGCGTACAGTTCCACAGGCCAAGTTATAGCCAAGGACTCGCCTTACTGCCTTGGTTTCCCAACTCTTACCAAGTGTCAGAACACCACCGTAGCCTACGTCGCTAACAACTCTGGCGCCCGCTACATCGTGGCTGGTCTTGGCGCCCGCTCTACCGGTGGACGCAATACGTTCCCGCTCGGTCATACCAATAACTTCGACGTAGCGCTCACCAAGCGCATCAATATCACGGAGCGGTTCCGCTTCGACATCGGCGCTCAGGCCTTCAATCTCTTCAATCACGCACAATTTGTTGGCGGCTGGCTGAACGACGTGACCCCGTACGGTACGAACTCCATCAGCCGCTCCTTCCTGGTCCCCAGCAGCTCGGATTTCGGAGCATACGACCAGGGAACGCATAACGTCGGGTTTTTCCCGAGCAACGCGCGCACGGTTCAACTGGTGGGGAGATTTACTTTCTGACGGCGATTGAGTTTTGAGGGGTAGTATTTCCAGGGCGGATCTTCGGGTCCGCCCTTTTCGTTAAACTAAATTAAACGGCGTCCCGAAGAAGTCTTTACCGCCGCGTTTCGCCGGGACCCAGTGCCCGGAAGCCGGCGCGCTCGAAATGGTGATCGAAGGTAAAGGCTGTAGCAATGCGGCAGCGTTTCATTAACACAAACGAAACACAATCGGTAAAGCTGACACCTTGGTCTGCATACTTGCGAAGCAGCCGAATAGCTTCCAGCTCGTCGTCCCGGGTGCTGTAAAGGATCTCTAGCGCCTGAGACGCATAAATATTTTCGGCGCGATCCGCGGCGAAGTGGTTGCCAGCGTACCTGGCCAAAAGCGTTACGGCTTCGTCTATAACGTGGTTGCTAGTGAACATGGGCTGACTCGCGAGTTTCTTCCACACGGCGGTGGCCCGGGTGTGATGAGCATCCTTCTGGAGGTAGCGTGCCAGCAAGGCGCCGGTGTCAATAAAAACCATCATTTCTCACCGTAGAGATAATCATCGTGGCGTCGAGACAAATCTTCCGGTAGGTCTCCACGGAAAATAACGTCGTCGTCCAGGAATGGATCGCGCCGGCGGCCGCGGCGGGTGGAATTCTCCGAGAGGGCGCGCTCAAGAGCACAGCGCACGAATTCTCCGAAGGAGACGCCTACGGAACGGGCGCGCGCGGTGGCCATTTGTTTCAGGCGCGGCGGAATCACGACGGTGGTCCTTTGCATAATTATGGCTACATAATAACATAACAGCCAACTGCAACCCGTGCCGTACGCATGTTTGCCACCTGACCTGTCCTCGCAAACGCCACGCCTGTATAATCGAGAGAAGACCGCTACGCCATGAAAAACCGCCTTCTTTACGGCTCCGCGCTGGTCGTGTTGGTCATTTCAGCGGCGCTGGTCATCTGGCAGGGTTCCTTCGATTTCGGCGGCTATGGGCCGAGCGATCCGGAACAAACGTTCATTTTCTGGGCCGTTTCCATCCTGATTTTTTTGCTGATGGTGACGCTCGGCTTCATGCTGGTGCGCATTGCGGCGAAACTGTACATAGAGCGGCGCAGCAATCGCGAGGGTTCCCGCATCAAGACCAAGCTGGTGATCGGCGCGCTGGCGTTGAGCTTCATTCCCGTCTTTTTTATGGTGCTGTTCAGCTATCAGGTGCTGAACCGGAACCTGGACAAATGGTTTACGCGGCCAGTGGAAGCCGAGCGGCTGGATTTCATCAAGTTGGCGAAGGTTCTGGAAGACGAGGTCCGTGAAAAAGCCGAAGCTCAAGCTGAACTGCTGGCTTGGCGGCCTGAAACGCTGGCGCTCATGACCTCGCGTCGACGTGTGCCGGACGCCTTGGAACGGTTTTGCCGGGAGCAGAACATCGCCGCCGCCGTGGTGGAGGATTTTCCGGACGGCACCGTGCTTGAACGTTGCGGACCCGAAAACGCTTTGCGCGCGCCGGGCGTTGACACCATCGTAGTTTCACGGCCGGTACGATCGGGCGGGAAAGCGGTCGGCACCGTACTGGTATCGCCCCGGATTCCGGTGAACGTGGCTCAGCAGCGTGAAGCCATCAAGGCCTACAACAGCGCGTATACGCAACTGGCCCGCAGCCGCCAGGACGTCCGGAAGTCATCGGTGCTGTTGCTGGCTCTCATCACCCTATTCGTGCTTTTTGTCGCCACCTGGATCGCTTCGTTTCTGGCGAAACAGATCAGCGTACCCATCGCCGCGTTGCTGCACGCCGCTCGTCAGGTCCGCGGCGGGAATCTGAGTTACCGGGTGGAAGTGCCGGCGATCGATGAGCTTGCGGGGCTGGTGCGCGGATTCAACGAGATGACGCGCGAGCTCGAAAGCAACAGCCGCGAACTGGACGCGCGCCGCCGCTTCACAGAAGCCATTCTCGAGAGCATACCCACGGGCGTCATCTCAGTGGCGGCGGATGGCCGTATTCAGAGAGTAAACCGAGCTCTCAGGCAGATCCTGCCGGAAGATGTGGTACATCGCGCATCGCGCCTTGACGATTTGTTCTCGCGCGAGGATACGGCCGAAATCCGATACCTCATGAAGCGGGCGCGCCGCACCGGTACCGCCTCGCGGCCGCTGGAGTTGCGCACCAACGGGTCGACGCGACACTTGTCGATCACGGTTTCGGCGCTTGAAGAAAAAGTGCGTTCCGGATTCGTGATCGTGGTCGAGGATACCAGCGACCTGCTGCGCGCCCAAAAGGCGGCGGCCTGGAACGAAGTGGCGCGGCGTATCGCGCACGAGATCAGGAACCCGCTGACACCGATTGCCCTTTCGGCCGAGCGTATTGTCCGGCAGCTCGAACGGTCGCCCCTTTCCGATCAGGTGACAGAGATTCTCAAAGACTGCGCCGATACCATTACCAAAGAGGTCGAGTCCGTGAAGAATCTGGTCAATGAATTCGCTCAATTCGCTCGTTTCCCGGCGGCGCAACCCGTGAAGTGCGATTTGAACGAGGTCGTTCAGAACGCGCTCGCGGTTTTTGCCGGACGGCTGGAGGGGATCGAGCTGCGCACTGAATTCGCGCCGGGCCTGGCGGCCGTCAACGTTGATCGAGAACAGTTCAAGCGCGTGGTGGTGAACCTGGTAGACAATGCCGCCGAGGCTTTGCAGGAGTCTCTGGTCAAGCGCATACTCATCGCAACACGCTCCGTGGCGGCCGATATCGTCGAACTGGTGGTGGCCGATACAGGTTGTGGAGTCAGTGCGGAGGACAAAGAGAAGCTGTTTCTGCCGTACTTTTCGACAAAGGGCCGGGGCACCGGGCTCGGTCTGGCCATTGTGAACCACATTCTTTGCGACCACAACGCTCACATTCGCGTGGAAGACAACCAGCCCGTGGGCACGCGCCTTACCATCGAAATTCCAACGACTGCAGATAGCGCGGAAGAAGTGAAGTCCACTGAAACAGCATCCGCGAGTGCCAACGGCATGGGTGTGTTGACCGCGAGTGAAGTGCGTGAGCCAGCCGCCACGCCCGCCCCACGCGCATGAAACTCCCGGCCATTCTGGTTGTAGATGATGAGCCCGGCATCCGCCAATCCCTGTGCGGGGTGCTGGGAGACGAAGGGTATGCGGCGCGGGCCGTGGGGAGCGGGGAAGACTGCCTGGAAGAACTGGCGCGCAGTCCGGCTGAGCTGGTGTTGCTGGATGTCTGGCTCACCGGCATGGACGGCATGGAAACGCTGTCGCGTATCCAGGATATTGCGTTCGCAGACCGGCCCGTGGTAGTGATGATTTCCGGACATGGAAACATCGAGACGGCCGTGAAAGCCACAAAGCTTGGCGCCTTCGATTTTCTGGAGAAGCCGCTCTCGATTGAGAAATTGCTGGTGGTGGCGAAGAACGCGCTCGACCACCGGCGCCTAGACCTCGAAAACGTACGGCTGCGCGGCGACATCGCATCGAAGCATCGCATCATTGGCGAGAGCGTGCCGATGAAAGCGCTGCGCCAGCAGATGACCTTGATGGCGGGCACCAACGGCCGCGTTCTGATTTATGGCGAGAGCGGAACCGGCAAAGAACTGGTGGCGCACGCCATTCATGCGCTCAGCCCGCGCACGGCCGAGCCGTTCGTTGAAGTCAACTGTGCGGCAATCCCCGAAGAACTGATCGAAAGTGAGTTGTTCGGACACATCAAGGGCAGTTTCACTGGCGCGCACGAAACCAAGATCGGTAAATTCAAGAAAGCTGATGGCGGAACGCTGTTCCTGGATGAAGTTGGAGACATGAGCCTCCGGACCCAGGCCAAGGTCCTTCGCGCTCTCGAGGAGCAGCGTTTCGAAGCCGTGGGCGCCTCGGAATGGACACAAGTGGATGTACGCGTGGTGGCCGCCACGAATAAGACTCTGGAACAGGAAATTGAGCGCGGCAATTTCCGCGAAGATCTCTTCTACCGTCTCAACGTGATTCCATTTCACATGCCCCCGTTGCGCGAGCGCGTGGAAGACATTCCGCTTCTCGCCGATCACTTTTTGCGCGAGTTCACCATGGCATACGGGCGCAAGCCCAAGGAACTGACGCCCTCCGCATATCAGGTTTTACGGGAGTACCACTGGCCGGGCAACGTGCGTGAGCTGAAGAATCTGATCGAGCGCATTGTGATTCTCAATCCACAGGTGCGTATTGATGCGCGGCACATTCCGCTGCAGACCACCCGCCGTTCGAGCGCCGACCGTGCGTCGGAACGCTTCGCCAGCCTGCAGGAGGTGCGGGAAACCGCCGAACGGGAGTACATCCTGAAGAAACTTGAGGAAACCAAGGGCAACGTTACCCGCACGGCAGAGCTGCTGGGACTCGAACGCAGTAATCTTTACCGCAAGATGAAGACCCTGGGGATCGGCCCGAAAGAATAATCCACTGCAGGCACTGCGGGTTAAGAAAAGGCCTTACTTAACTTAAAGGTTGGTCGCGCGTTTATCACAACTTCCGGCGCCGGACTGCAGAATTCGGCTCGCTCTTGGATGGGAGAAGTCAACTTTAGTTAGGTCCGATGATTCCCGATTCTTTGTATTTCTATACAATCCAGCTAGATTCAGGTACTTTCGTAGCAGCTCATAAATGACGACGCCGCCGGCGGTCGAGACATTGAGGGAGTGCTTGACGCCTAACATCGGAATTCGAACGTGCGTATCAGCACAATTCGCCACCTCGAGCCGGATCCCCTCGATTTCGTTCCCGAAGATCAGGCAGACCGGGAACGCCGGTTTCCAGTCGAACAGATCCACCGATGTGTTGCTGGTTTCGACGGCGGCCATCTCGTACCCCGCGGAACGCAGCGTTCGCATCACTTGTAGCGAGTCGGCGGCATGTTCCCACGGCACGCTTTTTTCGGCGTCGAGCGCTGTTTTACTGATACCGCGATGCGGCGGACGACCGGTGATGCCACACAAATAGAGCCGACGCAATCCAGCAGCATCGGCCGTGCGAAAGAAAGCGCCGACGTTATAGAGGCTCCTCACATTGTCGAGGAGCACAGCCACAGGGATCTCCCGAACGTCCTCATAGACCCGTGCGGCTTGGGTGGCGCGATAAGGTAACCTCTCCATGAAGCCAGCTTACAATGGCACAACGGGTGCGGTGTACACTCACTTTGGACTCCCCGTCCACACTTCGTTCGGGCGGCGCGATCGATGAAAAATACGTTCATGCAGATTATTCTGACTGCGGTAATTTCGGCAGCGGTGGGGATTGCGATGGACTGGCTTGTGAGTTTGAAACTCTTTCACCGGTATCGCAGCCGCACTCCAGACACGTACCGGCCCCCCGCGCGCCGCAGACTTGCGCTGATGTGGAGTTCCATCGTGCTTGCCGCGTTCACCTATGCGGTTTTCTTTGCCATCACGGGCGGTATCGGCTGGTTGAATGTCACTCAGTGGGTCCGCATCGGCATTTTGTTCGGAGTCGGATGTTATGTTGGATGGCACTTGCGCTGCCCTTGGTGTTATCGCTCTCGGTGTTTATCAATCTGCATCGGGGCGTCGTGATCGGCCTGCTGATCGATTGGCTGTTCTTGAGTGTCTCGTTTGGAATTGTCTGCTCCGCGGTGATGGTCCGGTAGTCGTGAAGCGCCAGTGTGGCCCCAATTAAGGAGTGGGCACCTTTTTCGTGGTCCCCAGCGCAAATTTTCAGGTCGTTTGGTTGCCAGCCTGAATATCACCTGTCATAATCAGAAAAATTCACGACTGTAACGGTTCAGGAGGACAGTGAATAATGACAGGTTCACGACGTATGCTCACCGTGATGGCGTTGATTTCGTTGGGGGCTCTACAGGCTCTGCCACAGGGAGTTTCACCGGACGATCACATCGTTTCACCCTCGGCTGCGCATCATGTGGTCGCGACTTCGGCGCAGACGCGTCAGCAGAATCTGGCTAAAATCGAACGCCTTTTCGCTTCGGATCCGGCTCAAAAAGCTTTTAAAGGCATGAAGCTGGATCCTGAGAAAATCTCGCACGCCGTGAGCTCTCTGAGCGATGAAGAAGTTGCCAGCCTGGCCCGGCGAACGGAACAAATTCAGAACGATCTTGCAGCCGGGGCGCTCACCAATCAGCAGATCACTTATATTTTGATCGCCCTGGGCACCGCTGTGATCATTCTCGTGCTGGTCGCCGCAAGATAACCGCGGTTCATGCTGCGTCTCCGCGCCAGGCGCCTTTGGTTCTCGACAATCGGGTTGGCGCTCGTATCGTGGTGCGGTTCAGCCGTCTGGCTGGATGTGCCATTTGTCAAGCAGGAGAAGAATGGCTGCGGCTCGGCATCCATCGCGATGCTGATGCGCTATTGGGCGCGTAGTAGACAAGTGATGGCTGGCGCTGAAGCCGACCCGCGGCAAATCCAGCAGGCGCTCTACTCCCAGGATCTCAAGGGCATTCGCGGCGCCGATATGGAGCGATATTTTCGCCGAAACGGGTTTCAGCCGTACGTTTTTCGGGGTGACTGGGCCGAACTCAAGCGGCACATCGGAAAGGGCAGACCGCTGATCGCGTGTCTCAAAGAATCGAATGGCGCGTCGCTTCATTACGTGGTGGTCGCCGGCATCGACCCGGCTGCGGGGATTCTGATGGTCAACGATCCGGCCCGCCGCAAGTTGATTAAAGTCGACCGGCAGAGCTTTGAAAAAGAGTGGGCCGCGGCGCAGTATTGGACCCTGCTCGCCGTTCCTCAGCCCGCACGGTGACGCCGGCCCCGCCGCGGGCTCTGCTCATCTGCGCCCTCACACCAATTCTCAGCCTGCTGGTTCTGTGCGCCATTCCGAATTTGCGTGCGTCGGAAGAAACGCTCGCCGCCGTAAGAACGCTTTACGCGGAGGAGCGTTGGTCCGATATTGTGGCGCTGTGGCACAGGGAGCCAAATCCCGCGCCCGACCTGGACTACTACGCCGGGATGTCTCTTGCGCGGCTTCAACGTTGGGATGAAGCGGCCCAGGCTCTTGCCGCCGGCCAGAGAAAAGCGCCCCTCGATAAGCGCTTTCCGGTGGAGCTGGGCGGTCTGGCGTTCGCGCGGAAAAATTTACGGGAAGCGACGAAGAATCTGGATCGCGCTCTCAGGTTGGATCGCTCCGACCGCTATGCCATCGACCTGCTGGCGAGCGTTTATTTCCTCGAAAACAATCTTGAAGCCGCGCTCCAATACTGGAATCGAATCGGCAAACCGTATATCGAGCAAATTCGGATGGAACCTGTGCCGCCGCTTGATCCTGTGCTTTTGGATCGCGCCTTTGCCATGGCCCCGGCGGGTCCGCTCGAGTTGCACGATTTCTGGCGAACCGAAGCGCTGCTCGACCTGATCGAGATTTTTTCCCGCTACCGGCTGGATTTAGTTGCGCGTAAAGAAGACCAGAAATTCGACCTGGTGTTTCGCTCGGCTGAACGGGGTGGCTGGGGAAACTCGAAAGCTGCCGCGTTGGTTTCCTGGCTGCGCGGCTTGCCGTACGAAACAATTTACCCGGAGTTCTACAACTTCTGGCGATCGGCGGTGAATTTCACCTCGCTTCTCCGCTTCGACCCGGAGAAACGGCGTGCTTTCGCGGCGCTGTCGATGCCGCTCGAAGCGAATCCCGCACTCCGCCTCCGCTTTTACCTCGACGGAAGGATCGAGCACTGGGACTTGCACACGACCTATCACGGAGACGCCGCGCAGCTTAGCGATCTGCACCTCAACAAACTCGAAGGCGGCATTGACTTCCGGTCGGTGATCAACGATGAATGGAGCTGGTCAACAGCGCTGGCTTTATCGGATAGGACGTTCGCCAGGTTCACGGCGCCCACGAGCTCGCGGCTGTTCACCAATGGACCGGCGCTCAAGTACCACGCGCAACTGGATCATCCGCTGTTCCGCATCCCAGAGGAGTGCGCCACCGTCACGGCCACCGCTTCGGGAGAATTCGGCAAGCTGTTTGCGCCCGGCTTCGGTGCGTTTTGGCGCATTCAAGGTTCCACCGATGCGCGTTGGATACCGGTGAAGGAAGGCGACAAGTACCGGATATCAGGCAGACTTCGCGCCGGCAAGACATTCGGCATGGTCCCTCTCGATGAGCTGTTCATTCTCGGGCTCGAACGGGACAACGATTTGCCTTTGCGAGCGCACATCGGCACCCATGACGGCAAGAAGGGTAGCGCGCCGCTAGGCCGTGATTACGTTCTGTTCAATTCCGAGGCGGACCGCAGCATCTATGACGGCACGTTGTTCCAGTTCCGCATCGGCCCGTTTTTCGATTCCGGCAGAATTTCGGATGCTTCAGGAAGCTTCAGGGCGCGGAATTGGCAAATGGATACAGGCATCCAAGTCAAAGTGCGTACCCTGGGCGGCTTGGGCATCGTCTTCTCTTATGGGAAGGATTTGCGCAGCGGCGCGAATGCCTTCTATCTCACCACGTCGCATTAATCGAAACGTGGCGTTGATATCATGGAATTGAGGACCGGTCCGGGAGACCGGCGCTCCTGCCCGAATTTGACCAGTCTAGATGACTGAGCAGAGTTTTTTTTTGGAATAAAATAAAATGAACGTCATGTTATCGATCGTAGTTCCCGTACACAACGAGGAACAGTCCATCTTGCCGCTGTACGATCGATTGACCGCAGTGCTCGAAGCGTTGCACCGGCCCTACGAGATCCTTTTTGTGGACGATGCATCAACAGATCGCAGTTTCGAGCTCTTGGCAAACCTGGTAGAGACCGATCCCCGCTTGAAAGTTGTCCGCCTTCGGCGCAATTTCGGACAAAGTGCCGCCCTTTCCGCGGGGTTTCACGAAGCCAAGGGCAAGATTGTCATCGCCATGGATGGCGATCTGCAGCATGATCCTGAGGATATTCCGGCGCTGCTGGCGAAAATCGACGAAGGCTTCGATATTGCCAGCGGCTGGCGCAAGGACCGTGTCGATAATCCGATTACGCGAAAGCTGCCGTCGCGCATTGCGAATTTTCTCATGGCGCGCGCATCGGGCCTCGACCTTCGGGATTTCGGCACGACCTTCAAGGCGTACCGCTCTGAAGTTTTGAAAGACGTCAATCTTTACGGAGATCTGCACCGCTTTATCCCGGCGCTGGCCAGCTTTTATGGCGCGCGCGTCGCCGAAGTGCCGATTCGCAACACGCACCGGGCGGCTGGCGAGTCGCACTATGGTCTGAGCCGCACCTTCCGCGTGCTGTTCGATATCCTGACCGTTCGCTTTCTGCTGCAGTATTTCACTCGGCCCATGCATTTCTTTGGAGCGTGGGGACTGAGCGGGACGTCGCTTGGGTTCCTGATTCTGGCCTACTGTGCCGCGGACAAGCTCATCAACGGACACGATATTTTTCTGCACCACGGGCCATTGATGCTATTGGGCGGGCTGCTGTTACTGGCCGGTCTGATGATGTTTTCGACAGGTTTGCTGGGCGAGGTGATGATCCGGACTTACTTCGAAAGCCAGGGCCGGCGCACGTACGCGGTGCGCGAAATCCTCACCCAGAAGAAACGCGGCGTGGCGGGCGAGACGCGGTAGCGCCCGCTGTCTCTACTCCCGACGTCTGCCTAGAGTGGTTTTCCTCGCTTCCAGTATTCCTCGAATAAACCCTTTAGTGCTTCGCCCATGCCGTTGTGGTCGAATACCAGCGCCGTCCACGCGGGGCGCGTGATCACAGGGTCGAGCAACGCAATCAGACCGCGGCGGCAGTCGAACAGTGCCAGCTTCATGGGCAGCGAGGCCACTTGGCGCACTTCCACTCCGGCCGCTGAATATTCTCCCAGGCGCTGCCGGTGCGTATCGTCGAGCGTGGCGGATTCAAGCAACAGCCGGCAGGCGACGCCACCCTCGCGCGCCTGTTTCACCAGCTTCTCGTCCAGAGGATCGACGGCATACGGCGGGCGTGAAAATTCGAGATACTCACTGGTCACTTCAGACAGCATTTTGCGATATTCGGCCGCTGTTTGAGCCGGCTCGGTCACGATCCTCAGAAAATCGAGAGTCCCGCGTCCACCCTGTCCTTCCGAGTACAGCGTCTTCAGATCGTCAATCAACCCGGCGGCGACGCGACTCTGGTCCGTGAGTTCATGCTCCAGAAGCTGCCGCTTGCGTGAGAGGTAGCTGGGGATGGCCAGGTTGGGCTCGACCGCCGAGAAGAGCTTGGTCTTCTCCTGCACCACCTGCGCAAACCCCTTTTCCACCAGACTGTCCAGCACTTCGTAGATCTTTTGTCGCGGCACGTGCGCCCGGGCAGCCAATTCGAGGGCTTTGAATTTCGGATGACCGAGGAGCACCAGATAAGACCGCGATTCGTAGGCGTTCAAACCGAGTTGCTGCAGCCTGCGCCAGAATCGTTGAAATTCAACTTCGACAACTTGCTCACCCATCGACTCATAACAATATCAACACCGGCCGCAAATTCAAAAACAGAAACGCTGGATCGTGTGGGTTTCCATCGGGGAATCACCTGAGCTGTTTTGCCGTCCGGGCCGTTCAGTCAGGTGAAAACCCGATCTATTTCTGAGGGTTACCAGCATTGACTTAGTACTAGACCAACCATACAATTGAGCCAGTGATTCGCTATGATCGAAATGCGCGCCATAACCAACGGCAACGGTACCGATTCGGCCGAAGAGCCAAAGCCGGATAAGCCGATTCGCATCGTCATCGCCGACGACCATCCGATCTTCCGTGAAGGTCTCAAGTGCCTGCTCGGCACCCAGGAAGATTTTCAGTTGTTGGCGGAAGTCGGTAACGGCGACGAGGTGCTGGACACGATCGAGAAGCTCCAGCCCGACATTCTGCTGCTCGACCTGAGAATGCCGGGTACCCACGGGCTCATGATTCTCGAGCGGCTACAGGCCACCAAGATCAGTTCTACGAAAGTAATCGTGTTGACCGCCTCGGAGGACAAAAACGAGTTCGTCCAGGCCATGAAGCTGGGGACATCGGGAATCGTGCTGAAGCAGTCCCCGACCGATCTGCTTCTCAAAAGCATTCGAAAGGTGTACGCCGGTGAAATCTGGTTGGACTCGAACACCACCGCTGCGGTAATTCGCCAGTTTGCCACCGGAGACGAAGAAGCGCCCGTGGATTCGAACCGCGTGCGAGGACGATCTCCCTTGAGCCAGCGCGAGCGGGAAATCGTGTCGCTGGTGGCGCAAGGGTTCAAGAACAAACAGATGGCGGAAAAGATGTTCATCAGCGAGCAGACGGTGAAGAACCATCTGCACAACATCTTCGACAAGCTAGGCGTCTCAGACCGGCTGGAGCTGGCGCTGTACGCCATTCATAAAAAACTGCACGTGTAAGACGGTTGGGATTCAGGCAAAACCTCACCTGCAAAGGCCACCGGCGCTGTTTACATGTTCGCCGTGACTTCTTTCGATCCGTATTCCTTGAGCTTGTTGTGGAGTGTCTTGAGACTGATTCCCAGGATCTCGGCGGCCCGGGTCTTGTTGTTTTTGGTGTGCTCGAGAGTGCGCAGGATCAGCCCTTTTTCCGCTTCCTCCACCGTTGTGCCAATGGAAAATTGAACCAGGTCGGACGGATCGGCGTCGGGAGGCGCCGGCACAGGCACGGTGGTGCTGCGATTCTGAAGGAATGCCGGGAGGTGTTTCATATCGATGGTCCCTTCGCCGGTCAGGATGACGGCGCGCTCCAGCACATTCCGCAGCTCACGGACATTCCCGGGCCAATTGTGGAGCTGGAATGCTTCGAGGACGTCTGGAGAGACGTCGCTCACCTTGCAGTTGTGTTTGTGGTTCAGCTCGCCGAGCAGAAATTCCGTGACCGGCGGAATGTCCTCTTTGCGGTCTCGCAGCGGCGGCAGATGGATGTGGAATACATTCAGCCGGTAGTAGAGGTCTTCGCGCAACTGCCCGCCTCGAACGGCCTCTTCGGGAACCTTGTTTGTCGCCGCCAGAACCCTGACGTCGACCTCGAATTCCGTCTTGCCGCCCAGCCGCCGGACTTTGGAGTCCTCCAGAATACGAAGCAGCTTGGCCTGTGTCAGCGCGGGCATCTCACCGATTTCATCGAGCAATAGAGTGCCGTGCTGTGCCACTTCGAAGCAGCCTGCGCGCCGCTCCGAAGCACCGGTGAATGCGCCCTTCTCGTGCCCGAACAGTTCGCTCTCGATGAGCGTCTCAGGTAACGCGGCGCAGTTGATGGCGAAGAACGGACCCTGGCGCCGTGGGCTGAGCGCGTGCAGCGTGCGCGCTACCATTTCTTTGCCCGTTCCGCTTTCTCCGGAAATCAACACGCAGGCGTTGGTCGGACCAGCCTGCTGTAGCAGAACAAAGATTTCCTGCATGCGCGGCGATGTGCCCACCATTTCGCCCAGGGAGCCCTTATAGAGAAGCTGGCGTTCCAGAATGCGATTGGTGGTGCGCAAATTATTGTGGGCCGCGGCACGGCGCAACAATACCTGCAGCACATTGGGCTGCACCGGCTTTTCGAGGAACCAGAAAGCGCCCAGCTCGTGTACTGTCCGCACCCCGGTTTCGATATTGCCGAATCCGGTCAGGACGATGGTGGGCGGCGCATCCCCCGATTCCTGTAATTTTTCCAGGAACCGGTAACCATCTACACCCGGCATGTTCAGATCTGTAACGATCACATCGGGAGAAAAAGAAGATACTTTGTCGAGCGCCTGGCCACCTTCGGAGGCTGTTTCAGCCACCATCCCCCAGGCGTTTACCATTCCCGCGAGGCCCGTACGCTGGCTGACCTCGTCATCCACAATTAATACTTTGAGTAGCTTGTCCACTTCTTCTATTCTAGCGTCCGGCATGCCTTTATCCCGAATCTGCCTAGGGCCTGAGATCACGTTTCTGGCCGTTGTTAACTTTGGAAGGCGACAAACGGCAGCCGCATTGCACTACGAGTGATAATAGAATTGGAGTGAGGGTGCCACCAAAGGCTTCCCGCCCTGAGTAGTGCTTTTCGGTACAGCGATGACAGTTCGCAACTTAATTCGGAGGGCGCGCAACCGTTACGTCTGGAATGAACTCGGAGGGCAGGCCGCGTTCGCCGCGAGCGTCGGCATGGCGGCAGTGATTCTGGTGCTGGTGACCGGCACGCAACTGCTGGACTGGCCGGTGGCAGCCCTGCTTTCGATCCTCACTCTGGGTGTGGGGTCCTATCGAATCCTGCGGCGGGTCCCCTCCGCTTATGCCATCGCCCAACTGGTCGATCAGCGGCTCTACCTGGCTGATGCGCTCTCGACCGCGCTCCATTTCGAAGTTTCGCCGGACAAAGGCCTCGAATCTATGCGTGAGGCCCAGAAGGCACAGGCCGAGCGTGTGGCCGAGAACGTGGATCTGGAACGGGCGGTTCCCTTTGTGATGCCGCGTGCGGCGTATGCGCTTGCGGCGCTCGGGCTGGTGGCTACCTGTCTTTTTGCGCTGCGCTACGGGATGACCCGTACGCTCGACCTGAAGGCGCCGCTGGCCACTATCCTGATGCAGACGTTTGGATCTTCGACCGTCGAGCAGGCCGAGCTTCGCAAGAAAGGGGGCTCGCGGCGTTCCCAGCAGCCCAAACCGATCGGACTCTCGATTCCCGAAGGTGATCCCAACCAAGTGGGCCAGCTCGACCCGGCCTCTAATACCGCTCTGGACACCGTCGAGGAGCCGGATGCCATCAACAGCCCGGTCGAACGGCAGGTCAGCGCTAAAACGAAATCAGAGTCCGCGGGTTCGGAGAAGGGGGAGGGGGAGCAGGGAGATCCGGAATCCTCGGAAGGCACAGACGCGAACTCGGGGGAGAGCGCCAAAGAAGGCGCGCAGGGCGATCGCAAGTCGGACCAAAACGGGACGGCGGAGGGTGGCAAGCCCGAGCTCGGCGGCTCCGATCAGAACTCGAGTCTGGTGTCCAAGCTGCGCGACGCCATGTCCAGCCTCATTTCACGCATGAAACAGCAGAGCGGGCAGCGCCAGGCGAACACCGGGCAAGATGCGCACCAGGCATCAACTCAGCGCTCGGGGCCGGGTCAGAAGGGGGCTTCCGGTCAGGGCCAGCAGCAGTCCGGCAGTCAGGAATCCACCGATGCCGAAAATCAGCAGGCCGGAGCCGAAGGAAAGAACGGGCAAAATGCCCAGGCGCAGGGCGGCGGGAAGAGCTCGGATCAGCAGGCGTCCAGCCAGCCGGGCAGCGGCATTGGCAAGCAAGACGGCAACAAGGAAGCACGCCTGGCGGAACAGCTCGCGGCCATGGGAAAAATCAGCGAGATCATCGGCAAGCGCTCGGCTAACGTCACCGGCGAGATCTCGGTGGAAGTGCCCTCTAATCAGCAGCCGCTGCACACCGCCTATTCACAAAACAATGCCACGCATTCCGATGCCGGCGGAGAAATCAGCCGCGACGAGGTGCCGGTGATATTTCAGCAGTACGTGCAGCAATATTTCGCGCAAGTGCACAAGCAATCCAGTCGCGCTGAAACCGCCACCCGCAGCAAGGCGCAGACTCCGGGCACAAAGACTCAGCCACCGTCGATGTAGCTCCCGGAACCCGGTCTCAAGACTGTCTTCCCCTCTTGGACGGCCACGGCCATATGGTCGTCGAACACGGCCTCAACGAAATTACGACGCTTTTCGTGTTAGACGAATCCACATCTACTGGTGCGGATTCGTCAATACCAAGCTAGGACGTGTGGTGATGAACAGAGCCATTCGAGAGGCTCTTCTAGTCTAGTGGTCGTACTATAACGAGCTCTGCTCTGCCAAACGAGCACTATAGTAGTAGGAGCGGGTTTTACCCCGCCTGTTCCGATCGAGGTAGCGCCGGGGGAGGTGGTCACGATATTTGTTCAGGGAGTGGGAGCCAACCTGAGGCAGCCAGTTCTCGCCAGCGGCCCGGACCTCCCGACAACACTGGCTGGTGTCTCGGTTTCGCTTCAGCAGTCGGTTTCGCCGCAGGGCCCAATTCCCGTTCCGCTGTTGGAGGTATTCCCGATCAAAACGTGCACCAGTGCGCAGTTGACGGGCTGTGGCTTCCTTACTGGCATCACACTTCAGATCCCGTTCGAAATGGGCGTATTTGCGGGGCTGGGTTCCAATGTCGCCCAACTGATCGTTGACCAGAGTGGCGCGAACGGCGCCGCGATCGAGTTGCTGCCGCAGGTCGATAAGATCCAGGTGTCACGCGAGGGCGATACGATTACCACCGCGATGCAAGCTCCGTCGGCGGCCAGAGGAATTGTCACACACGCGGATGGCTGCCGAGTGACTAATGTTGCCCCAGCCAAGCCCGGGGAAACGCTTGTGCTCGGGGCTGTTGGTCTGGGCAACACGACCCTCGCGCTTGCATCAGGGAAGGCTACGCCCGCGTCCGCTCCCTCTGCCCCAGTAGTCCTCGCATTCAATTACGCCCCCAACGCGGATCCGCGGAGCCTCGCGGAGCCGGGCAGGCCACCATTTTGGGCCGAGTGTCTGGTACAATCTAGCGGCTGCGATCCTACCCCCGGCCAACAAGCCAGTTTTCAGCGGGCTGACCCCGGGTTTTGTGGCCTCTACCAGGTGAACATCGTTGTGCCAACTCCACCCGCTGGGTTGGCACCCTGCAACGATGCGGTGCTCTCGAACCTGACCGTCAGTAATCGCCGGATTGGCTCCTTTGACGGGGCGGGAATCTGCGTGGCGGTTGCACCGCAGTGAGGGTTCCGAATAACGCGCGCCGGGTACGAAGGAAACGATTGGCTTCCAAAATAAGTACGCTAACGCCGGTCGGAAAGCAAAGAGGTGCCGGAATGATACACATTCCTGCGAATTGGACGGTCACGCGCTCAATCGTGAAGGCCGCGATGTTTGCTGCGACTGTTTCCTTGTGGGCAGGTGAGGTCACCCGTCTGTCCATTCCACCGAAGGACATTGTCACGCTGGAAATGATCAGCGGCGCGAAGGAAGGTTGCGGTGAAGCCAGGCTGGATTTTAGGAGACTATTCCCGGATGGCACTTCCAGTCCGGAAGTGTTTAGGATTCCGGAAGGACGGTTGTTGCTTGTGACCGATGTCGATTGGCATTATTCCAGCGGAGCGCCCGGTCTTGTGCAGATCCTCGCCCTCATCGTGGAGAACCGCACAGACCAGGCCAAACGGCACACCTCTTTTGAGTCCACTATTCGACTGGGATCCGACGGTGTGGGTGGAACAAGCGAGCACCTGACAACCGGATTCGTCATTTCCTCGTCGGCACGAATATGCATTGAACTCAGGAATGGTCCGATCGGCTCCCCGCTGCGCCTTTCCAAGGTATTGCTGCGCGGATACCTGATTGACGTAGAGTAACCAGGACGGCCACACAGCAAGGCGCAGACTCCGCCTACAAAGGCTCAGCCACCGTCGATGTAGCTGCCAAAGCCCCGGCCTGGGCCACTTCGGTCAGGTCTCCTGATTTGCCTGGAGCTGATCCGGAAGTTTGAAACCCCCTACAGCGGCGATGCGTATCAATGCCTGAGTCCCCAGTGTTTCGAATTTAAGCCCTGCCGGAAAGAGAGGCCGAGAGTACCGATGATCCGTTCTGTCTTCCTGTTGATTGCACTGGTTGGCGGAGGCCTGTGCCAAGTCTCAGCCGCGCCGGACGACGTGGTGTTCCGCAGTGATGTCTCCCTGGTTCGCGTAGACGCCCAGGTAGTGGATCGCGATAACCGAACCATCACGAACCTGCGAGCGGAAGACTTTGTGCTGCGCGAAGACGGCCGCCCCCAGCAGATTCGAAATTTCGGAACCGTGAGCCTGCCGGTCGATGTAGTGCTGCTGCTGGACGTCAGCGCCAGCATGCGGCCGCATGTCGAGCGCATCGTTTCTGCCTCGCATCAGGCGTTGAGCGTACTCGGTGAGCAGGATCGTGTGGCGATCATGGTGTTCGATCGTTCCTCGCGAGTGCGTCTGCCGTTCCGCAGCGGCCACGGGGATGTGGAGCGCGAACTCGAATCGTTGATCAATCAGGAGACATTCGACGGGGGCACGGACATCACGCGCGCCTTGCTGGATGCCGCCAACTTCATCGCGCGGGAAAGGCGAACCAACGCGCGACGCGCCATCGTGATCCTTACCGACGATCAGACAGAGCGCAATCGGGATGTGGAGGGTGTGTCACGCGCCCTGACCCGGGCTGATGCGGTATTGAGCCTATTGCTGGCGCCAGACGCCATGGCAAATGGCTCCATGGGACGCGGCCGGCGGGGCGGTGGTGGTGGGTATCCGGGCGCATCAGGCGGCGGTGGCTGGCCTGGGGGCGGTGGCGGGCCTCTGGGCGGGCCCCTAGGGGGTATCATTCTGGGTCGCCGTGGCGGGCCGTACGGGGGCCGTGGCGGCGGTGGCGGTGGGCCGGTGATGATCGGGTCCCACACGCAATCGGCCGGCACGGCTGAGATCGCCCGTATGTCGGGCGGAGACACCATGCCCGTGGATGATGCCTCGGCACTCGAGACCACGCTAGCCCGAATCCGGCAGCGCTATGCTTTGCACTTCTACTTGCCGCAGGAAGTGAAGGCGGGCGACGAACGCGCCATCGAGGTGCAATTGTCCGACGCCGCGCGCCAGCGTTACCCCGATGCTGACGTGCGCTACCGGCGCGTTTACCTGGCGCCGGGTGGATCGGCCGTGGCCGCGGCAAATCCTCCTGAGCCGACTGAAGTGTACCGGGGGCCCGCGGATGCCCGAGACGAACATTCCGAGTCAAACAAGCCATCCCTGCGCTTGAAGCGCCGGCCGGCCGTGGACCAGGATGGGCCGCGCCAAGGACCGTTGACCGACTCTACTGCGTCTCAGGGCGGTTGGCGGCGCGCCGACGATCGCGACAATCGGGATGCCCAGCCGGCCGACAGTCCTGCGAGCCCGCCTCCGAGCGCGGCAGCTCCAGCGGACAACGATCCGGCGTGTGGCGGCTGGCGCAAAGTCGACGAGCCCATGCGGCGGGCGTGTCCCAGTGACACGGCCACGACCGCGCAGCAGCTCCGCAAAAACGACGCAACTAAGAGCAAATAGGCGAGCAATACTAATCCACGTCCCACAGCCGGCTGAGCGGTTGTTATAATCGCGCTTCTCTCGTTCGAAGCCGATTATGACTCGCTATCTCGCCCTAACCGCCGTGGGGCTTTGCGCGTTCGCGCAACAATCCTCGGATCTGGACAGCAAACTGTCCGGCAAAATTGCCGCGGCTCTCACGCAAAGTGGGGCTCCGGGCGTCTCTGTGGCCATTGTGGAGCAGGGCAAGTTGGCTTTCGCCAAAGCCTTCGGCCACGCGAACATTGCAGAAAATCGCGCGGTTGACGTCAATACCCGGTATGCGGTCGGCTCCATCAGCAAACAATTCACGGCGGCTGCGATTCTTCTCCTCGAGGAACAGGGGAAGCTGTCGCTTGATGACAAAGTCTCGAAGTACTTTCCGGACCTCACGCGCTCTGGTGAAGTGAGCATTCGCCAGTTGCTCTCGCACACATCAGGCTACGAAGATTACGCACCGCAGGACTACATCATTCCCGAGTGGCTGAAGCCGACGACGCCGCGGGCGATCCTGGACCAGTGGGCAAAGAAACCGTTGAATTTCGATCCCGGCACGCGCTGGCAGTACAGCAATACCAATTACGTATTGGCTGGAGAAATCTTCGAGAAAGCCTCCGGCCACCCGCTCGTCCGGTTTCTTCGCGAGAAGATTTTTGAGCCGCTGGGCATGCAGTCGGCTGGCGATTGTGCGGAGGCCAGTCCCGCTGATGCTACAGCTTACACGCGCTACGCTCTGGGCCCTGCACGTCCTGTTCAACGCGAGGCAAGCGGCTGGTATTTCGCGGCCGGCGAGCTTTGCATGACGCCCTCGGACCTCGCCCGCTGGGACATCGCTTTCCTCGAAAAGAAAATCCTTTCCGCCAGGTCCTACGATGAGTTCACACGGGAAGTAAAGCTGAAGAACGGAGACTTCACGCATTACGCGCTGGGTCTCGATCTCGGAGAGTTGAGCCGCATCCCGACTGTCGAACATGGCGGCGAGGTTTCGGGCTTTCTGGCGCTGAACACTCTCTACCCTACGCGGTCGGGCGCCATTGTTGTGCTCTCGAATGCAGACGGCATTAATCTGATCGATCCGCTTTCGCGGCAGATAGCCACCTTGATCTTCTTGCCTGACCGGCCGCCCGAATCGCCAAATGATACACAGCAGGTGCGGGCGATTCTCGCGGGACTAAAAAAGGGCAAGATCGATCGTGCGCTATTTACAGACAACGCGAACACCTACTTCACTCCCAGCGCACTCGAAGATTACAAAAAATCTCTCGGTGCTCTTCGGAAGTTGAAATCCATCACGCGTGTGCGAGAGAGCCTGCGCGGCGGCATGATCCACCGCATGTATTCCGCGCAATTTGAAAGAAAGACGGTGTTGCTGAATATCTACGTAATGCCGGACGCCAAGTACGAGCAGTATCTGGTGACCGAAGAACGGTAGATCAGGAGTCAGAAGTCAGCCATGCCTCCGGCGGTGCCGGATTGAACAGCCTGTGACTTCGACCGCAGCCGACTACCGGCTTCCCGCGCCGGCAGTTTTTGGGGAGACAGCCGATGTTGGAAATAAACGGCTTGACTGGAAGTCACAGATCAGGAGCACAGGAGACAAGAGGGACGATGGTGAGTTCAATCTCAGGAGGACTTCGATGAAGAGACGACAGTTTCTGGGTTCATCATTAGCAGTTTCCGCTCTGGCGGCGGGCGCATCCAGCGGCTCTGCGGGAGCCGGGCAGGGCGCGAGCAATGCCGCCAAGGGACGAGAGTATTACGAGCTGAGGCGTTATCAACTGCAGTCGGGACCGCAACGGAAAATCGCCGACGCATATTTTCGAGATGCGCTGGTACCGGGGTTCAACCGCCTGGGCATCAGTCCTATAGGCGTCTTCACGGTGGACATCGGTCCGGAAAGTCCCACGTTTTACGTGCTCATGCCCAGCACATCGGTGGAGACTCTGGTGACGGCCGAGTTCCGTCTGGAGCAGGACGCGGAGTTCCTCAAGGCCGGTGCGCCCTTTCTGAATGCGCCTGCCAAGGAGCCCGCTTACGTGCGCTTGGAAAGTTCTCTAATGCTGGCCTTTGAGGGCATGCCCAAGCTCAAGGTCCCACCGGCAACGGCGGAACACCGCGCGCGCATGTTTGAGCTGCGCACGTACGAAAGTCCCACCGATCAGGACCACAAGAGAAAAGTCGAGATGTTCAACAGTGGTGAATTTGATGTCTTCGACAAGGCGGGATTCCGGCAAGTCTTCTATGGAGACACAATCATCGGGTCGCGGTTGCCGAACTTGACTTACATGGTGGGGTTCGAAGACCTGGCGGAGCGCACCAAGAACTGGAAGGCCTTCGGATCATCGCCCGATTGGAAAAAGCTCAGCAGCATGGCGAGATATACCTTCGAGGACATCGTCTCCAGTATCACGAACGTGATCCTCAGCCCAACCGTCTATTCGCAAATTTGAGGTACTTGGCGCCGTGCTGGGGCCTGAACGCGGCCAGGACGCCGCACCCTATGTTTTTTTACCGTAAAAACAAACCGTCGATAACTTGTTGCGGACACAACCGAGTCCATAGAATTGGGATAGCGTTCGATGGGTGAGAGTGAGAACCGCCAGTCTACTGCTGCATCGCTCGATTGTCCTGGTGACTATAGGGCCCTTCTGCACGCTCGCCTGTACGGGACAATCTCTCGATGACTGGAATATCGCGAGCCAAAACTGGCTTCGAGGCCAAGTCACACCCAATCATGTAGTGCCCGACCCAGATCCCTCCCGGCGGCACCTGTTGATCAGCTATGACGTTTCACCCGCGAAGCTTCCCACCGGCTTTCACCGTTCGGCAACTTATGATGATGCACTCGCCGCCCTGAGCTTCACGATCTCAGGACGGATGGACGCCGCAAACCTCACCCTTCAGGCTCTGGCGAGACTTGTGCGTCCCGATGGCAGTCTATGGTTCAGCTACAGCACGGCCAATAGCTGGCCCGATGAATCTGAACACGATAGTGCCCTCGTCCGGGCCGGTAGCATCGGATGGGCCGGTTACGCATTCACGTTCTACCTGGCTCATGCGCCGCCCTGCGCGGCTCAGGATGCCGGCTGCGCGCGCGAAAGAACCTCCTTTCTGGCCACGGCCGTGCGGCTTGGGAACTACTTGCTTTCACTCGAATCGACTCGGCCGGAGCATCTTTGTTATGGGTTGCTGCGGCAGGGCTATGGCAGCATACGTCTCAGTTACCGGCCGGATGCGCGCGACGTCATCGAAGAATATCTGGATTCGCCGGCACTCGGTTTCAGCACGGAAAACAACATTAGCTCCTGGTTCTTTCTGCGCGCGCTCTTGCAACTTACCGGGGAACCGCGTTGGAAAGATGCAGCCGATCGAATCCGGCGCGGGCTTCTGCGAGTGGAGTGGGATGAGCGCATCAGCCAGTTTGATGAAGGCTTTTCTCCTGGCGGCCAGCGCGACTCCGTAAAAGCATTGGATTGCGCTTCCTGGGGCGCGCTCTTTCTGATCGCCGCCGGCGAGGCGGACAAGGCGCAAACGGCACTGCGAAGCATGGAGACTTACGCGTCACGCGACGGCGATGCCGCGGGTTATCGCCCCTATTTCGACGAGCCCATTTATCCCAGCTTTGAGATTGGTAAGTTTTATTTCCCCGGCGAGCCGCGAAAACAATGGCGCGATCTGCCGCTGGTGTGGTCTGAAGGCACGCTGGGCGTCGCGCTCGCCTACTTGCGCATGGGGCAGCCGGATCGGGCTCGAAAAATCGTCCAGGCCTTGCAGCCGCTTCAGGTGGCCTCAAACGGCCTACGATACGCCTCCCGGGAAATGCCGCACCAGATGAGCGATTCTCCGAGCGTGGCGGCATCCAGCTGGCTCGTATTTGTAGCCGAAGCCATGAAGGGTAATGCCAGGGCGGAGCAATTTTGGAAATGAGATCGGCTTTGGAAGTGAGATCGGGTGTCGCCCTCTTTGTATTGTATTTGCCGTTGGCCTTCGGCTCCACGCCACCCACGAAGCTTTCCACAGGCGTAGCCGTGCTGCAGGTTGCAGCAAGAGATACCAGCGAGGTCACGGCGGCGGAGAGTGACCTGGAAATGCTGGGCGTGCCCTACGAGACCACTGCAAGCGTCGTCTCCGCGATACGATCGCCCATGGTAATCATTGCGGGGGCAATGACAAATACCGCGTTCTCGCCCGCCAGCCGCGAGTTGCTTTATTCGTTTGTAGAGCGCGGTGGCGTGCTCTTCGCCACACACGTTCAGGGAAACCAGTACTTCCCCCTTTTCGGGATTAACGGTTTTTCCACCAGCCGTGAAAATTTCGGATTGCAGCTTACGGGCAATGATCCAGCGTTTCGATATGTCAATCGGCCCCAGGAACGCGACATCGTGCTGGGCGATTCCAAACGGTACCGCGAATTGAACTGGACCACGCAATACCAGCCGACCGGCGCAGTCGTGCTTGGAAGGTTTCCCGGCCGCGCGGCTGGCTTCGTTCGCCATGACTATGGGCGCGGAATTGCTTATTCACTGGGTCTGTCGTTCAGCGATTCAACGCTTCGGCTGGCGCTGGGCCAGAGCTATGAGGCCGAGCCACAGTGGGCCAATGTTTTCGCACCGTCAGCGGATGTTATCCGCTTGCTGCTACGGGCAATCTATGAAGCCAATGTTCATCCGTTCTTGCTGGTGCACACCATTCCTGACGGGTTCGAGAGCGCTCTTCTGTTGAGTCACGACATTGACGCCCGCGAATCCTTCCGCAATTCAGTCGCGTTCGCTGCGCTCGAGCAACGCTACGGCGCCACCAGCACTTTCTTCGTGACTACAAAGTATTTTTCTGATTCCACGGACGCCGGTTATTACACTTCTCAAAATAGCGTCTACTTACGCGAGATCTTTAAGCGCGGATTTGATCTGGGCTCTCATAGCGTTTCCCACCTGAAGGCTTTTAACAGGTTTCCCCTGGGCGAGGCCGCAGTGCGCTTTGCTACGTACCGGCCCCAGTCGGCGCCCACAGTGTTTGGAGAAGTGGAAGTCAGCAAGCAACTGCTGGAACGGGATATTCCGGGCCAGCACACGGTTGCATTTCGCGCCGGTGAGCTCAGCCATCCTCCCCAGCTCATCAGCGCGCTCGAAACCGCTGGTTATCTAGTGGATTCGACGCGAGCGGCCGGTGATACTCTCACGAACTATGCGTACCGTCCTCTGCGGGAAAGCCATCTGGGTTCGGCGGCAAGCAGCATAATCGAAATACCCGTCACCTTAGACGACTCCATGGGCTATCTGACCCCTGCCAGCCAGGACCGGGTTGTGGCGCAATGGACCGAGATCGTCGAGGCAAATGCCGAGAATAACAACATCACGTGCCTGCTGATCCACCCGACAGACACCACCTACAAGTTAGCGGCTGAGGAGCGCCTGCTACAAGCGTGCCGGAAGAAACCTGTGTGGATTGGCAGCGTCGCGCGCTTCGGCCTTTTCGCGCGGGCTCGCGCCTCGATTCGTGTGGAGCGCGCTATCAGCGAAAACCATGTTCTGATTCGCCTGAGCCAACCGCGGGCTGACTTGCCCGCAGGGCTGACGCTCGTGCTGGAATCGGACCCGCGCTGGGACGCGATCGATGTCCGAGACAGCCAGGGCGCCGATATTCCATTTACAACCCGCCTAAAACTCGACGGAAGGCTATTGATTCTGCATCCATAGTTCATTTGGCCCACACCGAGCCGGGACCTCCGGTGGGACCGGCGGGAACCCCGCGTGGTATCCGGGCTTTCGCCGGTCTGCTCATCTGTTCGCTTCGCGCACACCGCGACCGTAAGCGAGCGGACTGTTAGTACCTTTATCATGGAATCGATGTTTTTTCTGGCAAGATATTTTTCGATAGTGCCGTGTGGCCCTTTATCCATGCGGGTTTGGTGGCCATTCCAAAAGAATCGGACTTGTATACCCTTTTTTGGTTCCGGCTACGCCGGGTTAGGGATTCTTCTAGAAAACTAGCGTCGAATACAGCAGACGCGTGCCATACGGGTTCAGTTTGAAAACGAACGCATCCCCATGGCCTAGGTAGCCCTTGGATTGAAACGCGCCTGGCGTGGTGTCAAATTTGGCTCCATCAGCGCCGCCGCCCAGCTTGCTGGCGTGCCGAAGCCATATTTCCTCAGCCACTTGGCGGATTATGGCGTGAACACATTCGACCTCAGCGAAGAAGATCTGACCCACGATCTTGAAAGTGCCTGAGGCGATCTGCGATACTTCGCCGATTCAGTACCTGCACCCGGTCGGTTTGCTGCATTTGCTTCCTCAGTTCTACACTCGCATTGTTGTTCCGCCCGCGGTCGTGGATGAATTGGATCAGGGCAGGACTATTGGTATTGATTTGCCCGACGTCCGCGCCCTGCCCTGGATGAAGATTCAGGCCCCAAAAGGATTAGAAAAAGTGCCCACGGCGACGGATCTGGGTGCCGGGGAGAAGGAAGTGTTGGCGCTAGGAATGCAGGTTCCAGGCTCCGTGGTGATTCTGGACGAACGACTTGGGCGGTCTTATGCCTCGGCACTGAAGTTGCGTTTCACGGGTACGCTCGGGATCCTACTGTCCGCGACAGTGGAAGGCCGGATTCCCCGCATCGAGCCGGTAATCGAACATCTTAACCGTTTAGGATTCCGCTTGACGGCGGAAACCCACGCAGCACGCAGCAGTTCTCAGAAAGGCTGGCGAATGAGCTTGCCGACCTTCTCATCGGCCGACCGTTTTAGCGTGCCTACGGATTTTATGGATCACCGAAGCTTCGTGTATCACCCGCCAACCATTCCGAGCGCGAGCAGCATTGAGCACCAGTGCGGCCACTTCTTCAATGTGGCCCCTTGGGAATGAGAAGGCGCCCTCCCGCATCTTCTCGGCGAATGAGACCCGCGACTTGCGCTCGCGATGGCGCATCACACGGGAATAGGCCTCGCATGTAAACGCGAAAAGCTCGCGATGGCGAAATTCAACGTCGACGAACCTCTCCTGTCCCGTCCGGACGTGCAATCCGTTGTGCTCGGGCTTCAAATAGTGCAGCAGGTGTGCGGCCTCGTGATCATTCGTCTCGTAGGGCACGTGCGCAAAATCGCCTGCGGATAGGCCATCGCATTCGGTCTCGATTTCGTCTGGTTTGAGCCCGTAATCCTCGGAGAAAATCCAGAGAACCTGCCACGCAGCTCTGATGTAACAGGTGGACAATTCTGCGTCGATGGCCGCCTTGGCCCCCTGAAAGTTGAGAACGAAAGTCCGCGCGGTGAGTTCATGCAGGGCGACCTTCTGCCATTCACATTGCACCAGCCCTCTCACCATCGGCTCAACCCCGTAGTATCCGAAAACTTGATCACACTGGAAACACAGGTCTTCGCCGGGTTGTTCGTAGAACGTTAGGCCAACGTTAAGAGGCGATTTCCGGGCGAAGTAACGTTGTGTTTACGTCGTGTTGAGGACGGGGGTCTGGACAACCTGGTCATCTCGCAACCATCATTACATTCAAACAGATCGAGTTTTTGGACATTACGGGCTCAGATTTTCCGTCTGAAAAGCTTCAAAAACTGCAAAACTCGAGTCTAGAACGCCCCGAGCAATCGGATTGCAATCGCGGCCATCGAGCGCGGCTTCGCGAAACGTGGCTTGGGCTGCTCGCAAGTCAGCGGGATGTCGCCCTGTGGGCGTTCGACCAGGATGGTCAAGCCCGGGTTCAGATCCTGGCTGCGGCTGAGCGCCGGCCAGAGGCGCTGCTGAATCTGTGTGGCCGCATAGCTCAGAATTGACCGCCGCCATCCTATCTGCGGGGCAACAACGAAGCCGGATTTCCACCCCTCTCCAGGCGTAAAGGGACGCTCGAGCGCTAATATGGGAAGCACATGCCGCTTCGAGGAAATGGGCAGCAACGGCAGCAGCGGATGGGCAAAAGCCAAAAGACTGATGGAGGCCGTGTAGGTCGACAACTCCAATATGCCTTGCCCCCACGCCGGCAGTCGTGAGCTGAGGGAGGCTTGAAGCGGTCCGGCGAAGCTCAGCGGTCCAACCGGCCCCGAAACAGACCAGGCACGGCGTTTGCGCTCCGCCAGACGGACCGTGACATCTGCGTACCCGGTTTGCGGGTTGGGATGAATTTGAACCGCGCTCTCATCCAAGGGTTCGAATTGCATGGTGCGGTTCAGTCTCGCAATACTCTTGCGCAGCAATTGACGGTCGAACCAGCGGCCTTCTTCGAGCACGAAGTTGCTGCGAACAGCGGCATCGGTGTACCGATGATTGCCGAAAAATTCGATGCGGCCGACGCGGTACGGCTGCCCTTCATGGATTGCAGTGGTCAAATTCACGTCGGGAGGGCCGCCGGCCAAGCCAGTTTCATTGGTTACTCGGTCAACTTTCAGCCTGACCGAAAAGTCGAGGATGCCCAGGCGCTCGCGGTCGCGCCGTCTGGCCGCCAAACAGGAGCAGAGTTCGCCCGAACGCAGGTCACTGGGATGGACCCGAGCGGCCACAACACCGGCACCAGAAATGCTCCATTCGCGTACGCGATACCGTGGTCCGGCCTCGACCAGGATCTTGACAGCGGCGGCTTTTTCACGTATCTCCACACCGCCGAGCCGTACATTGGGATCGAAGAAGCCTTTCGACAAATACAATGAACGAAGGCGGCTCAGGTCTGAATCCACCGCTCCCTCGCTATAGGCGGGAAATAGTCTCCATCCGCCCCATAGCCCCGGTATTGCGGGCAGCATGCGCCGGATTCGCAGGGCGCGCAGAGCCCCGTCGAGTTCCTTGCGCTCCAATCCCAAGTCACCTTGAAATTCGACTTCCTTGACATCCACCGCGTCGCCCGCCCGCAGAATCAGCCGTAAGTCAGCCTGGTGTTTCGAAACAGGCGCCAGGTTGTAATCCACCCGGGCGTTCACGTAGCCCTGGGCTTCGAGTTGTCTGCCGGCCTCGAGCGCCATTTCCTGCACGCGTCGCCGGTCAATCGGTGTCCCTTCAGCGGCTTTCAGGCGCAGGCCGAAGCTGGAGGGGTCAATCCGCATTGCGTGCAAGCGCAGCTCCGGTGATTCGATGACGCGAAAAACCACGGCAATTCCATCCGGCGTCGCTCTGGTTTCGGCCCGAATGTCGTCGAAGCGGCCGGTGCTCCAGAGTTCGTGGACATCTTTTCCGGCAACGCGGGCGTCGTAGAGTTGGCCCGCCTGTGTCCTCAAATTCACCGGCACTCTGGTCCCCATTACCGCGACGGACTTCACCAGTGGTGCGGGATCAACCTCCGGAACCGCCTTCTTGCCGGCTCGAATTGCACCAGCGAGCAGCAATCCCAAACCTATGAAACGGCGCGTGAAGAAGAGCCGTCTTTCGAATAGACACCAGTGGTTCGGCCAGTGCCCTGGCTTAAGATCGTAGCTCTTGGATCCCAAACGAGTCAGGAAGAATATCCACGTCCAGCACATGCAACTACCGGTATTAGGCAAATGCCGGTCCATCATTTGGCGCCGCTCCATTTGGCGCCGCTCGTGCAGATTCGCCACGCCCTGGCCTAAACTAATGAGACGTCCCTCATCGGGAGCGACCTGTTGAACTCATGGAGAATCGATGCCGCGTCCATTTCTTCGGTTTGGAACTTTCATGGCCCTGTTTTCGGGTGGCCTCGCAATAACAGAAACCGTGCCTCAACCGCCCTTCGCTAAACGCAGCGAGCACCGTGACGTTCGCCACGGCGAAACCGTCATCGACAACTACTACTGGTTGCGTGACAAGAAGAATCCGGAAGTCATCCAGTACCTCGAGGCGGAGAACGCCTACACCGCGGAGATGTCCAAACACCTGAAAGGTTTTGAAGATGCGCTCTACAAGGAAATGCTCGGGCACATCAAGCAAACCGACCTCAGCGTGCCCGTTCGTGACGGCGGCTACTATTACTATTCGCGTACCGAGGAAGGCAAGCAGTATCCGATTCAGTGTCGCCGCAAGGGTAGCGTTGACGCTCCAGAAGAAATCATCCTGGATCTGAATGAATTGGCCAAAGGTCTGAAATTCTTGAGTCTGGGAGCATTTCATGTCAGTGATGACGGAAATCTGCTGGCGTACACCGCCGACACGACCGGCTTCCGGCAGTACAAGTTTCATGTAAAAGATCTGCGCACCGGCCGGCTCTTATCCGACACAGCGGAGCGCGTGACGTCGCTCACCTGGGCCTCCGATAACAAAACGGTGTTTTTTGTAACCGAAGACCCGGTGACCAAGCGCTCGGATCTCTTATTCCGGTACGTGGTGGGCTCCAATCACCCGGAGGAAGTCTACAACGAGAAGAATGAGTTGTACCGGATTGGCGTGACACGGACGCGAGACAGGAAATTCATTTTTCTCGAGATTGGAGCAACTGACTCGACCGAGTTCCGGTACTTGCCGGCGGACCAGCCCGACACCACATTGAAGCTTTTTCTGGCTCGCGAGAAAGATCACAAGTACGATCTGGACCACCGCGAGGGTCTCTTCTACATCCGAACGAACAAGAATGCAAAGAACTATCGCGTCGTGACCGCGCCTGTTGCCGATCCTAGCTCGGCGAACTGGAAGGAATTCTTGCCGCACCACAAGGATGTGCTCATCGAGGATATCGCGCTGTTCAAGAACTACGCCGTGACTTACGAAAAGTCAGACGCATTGAACCGGGTGCGGGTACTGAATTTCAAGACCGGAGACTGGACCACCATCCCGTTTTCAGAACCGGTCTACTCCGTATTTCCAGCGGGCAATCCCGAATACGATACCCACCTGTTTCGCTATAGCTATCAGAGCCTCATTACGCCCTCGAGCATCTTTGATTACGACATGAGCGCTCACAAGGCTACGTTGTTAAAGCAGCAGGAGGTGCTGGGTGGCTACGATCCCACGCAATACGTGTCAGAGCGGCTCTGGGCGACAGCCCGGGATGGCGTCAAGATTCCGTTATCGGTTGTCTATAAGAAAGGGCTGAAGCGGGACGGCACCGCTCCTCTGTTCCTCTACGGTTACGGCTCCTACGGTATCGGTATGCCGGCTACGTTCTCGAGCGTCCGGTTGAGCGTGCTCGACCGCGGCATGACATATGTGATCGCGCACATTCGCGGTGGAAATGAATTGGGCGAAGTGTGGCATGACGATGGCATGCTCATGAAAAAGAAGAACACCTTTTTCGATTTCATCGACAGCGCTGAATACCTGATCAAGGAGAAATGGACCTCCAAGGATCGGCTAGTCATTGAGGGCGGCAGCGCGGGTGGGCTGCTGATGGGTGCGGTCGTAAATCTGCGGCCGGATCTTTTTCACGCTGTTCATACGGCCGTGCCGTTTGTCGACGTGATGAACACCATGATGGACGCGAGTTTGCCGCTGACCATTGGTGAGTACCTGGAATGGGGCAACCCCAACGAGAAAGCCGCCTACGATTACATGAAGAGCTACAGCCCCTACGACAACCTGGAAAGCCGGGCTTATCCCGCAATACTCGTGACCACCAGCATCAACGACAGTCAGGTGATGTATTGGGAGCCTGCCAAATATGTAGCGCGTTTGCGCCGCGTGAAAAAGGATAGCAGTCCGCTGTTGCTGAAGATCAACATGGGCGCCGGGCATGGCGGATCATCGGGCCGCTATGACAAGCTGCACGACACCGCGTTTGAATACGCGTGGCTGATGAGCCAGGTGGGAATCACGCAGTAAGGCGAGCGGCTTTAGCGTCAGAGAGAACTTGCGGAGCGAGTGATAGTTAACGGGCTAAGCGCTTGGTCGCGCCTCAGTGCCGTGCGCCAGATGTCGCGGCGAAGGCTTCGGTGCTCAAGAATTCGTTGAAGCGATCGAGGCCGGTCTGGAAGCGCTCCCCACTGGTGGCGAAGCCCAGGCGGAAATGCGAGGGCATGCCGAAGCAGTCGCCCGGAGCCATCAACACGCCGCGTGCAGCCAGCCTGCGGCAGAACTCGCGCGCATCTCCTCCCTCGGCCAGCCACGGGAATGCAGTCATGCCCCCGCGCGGCCTGACCCATTGCAAAATGCCGGAGTGCTCTCTGAAGAGCTGGTCGAGTAAGGCAAGATTGCTGGCTGCGATGCGCCGTGCCCGCCCATAGATCGTCTCGCGATTCTGTGCAGCCACGGTAGCCAGCCGCTCGCCCAGGGCCGAATTCGAGACCGTGAAATAGCTGCGCGCATTCATGTAGCGCTTCCGCCGCTCCGCGTCATGCTCGATGATCCAACCCACACGCAATCCGCTCAGGCAAAGCGCCTTCGAGAAATCACCCAGCACCGTCGCGTGCGGCAGCCTGGCAGCGGAACGCATTTCCGGGCCGTGGTAAATGGGATGGTAGACCTCATCAGAGACGAACTGGACGCCACGCTCCGCACAATAATTGTGCAGACTTTCCATTTCCCGATCGCTCAGAACAGCGCCAGTCGGATTATGGGGTGAATTCACCAGAGCGATGCGCGTGTTCCGGTCCACCAGCCCGCGGATCTTGTCGAGGTCAACGGCGAACCCGTTCTCCGGACGCAGCGTGTAGCGCCGGATCTCGATGTTCAGACCTTCGGGCAACGCCATATTGGTAGGAAATCCAGGGCTCGGGAGCACCACGTTGATGCCCGGCTCAGCCGCCAGGAAAAACAGAATCACGAGCGCTTCAGCCGCCCCCGTCACCACCTGCACGGCGTCCGGATCGACATTGTCCATGGCCGCGATCGCCTGCCGTAATTCGGGCGATCCGCCGGCGGGCGTATAGCTCAAGGCCGTATCGAGCAGCCGATCTAGACCGCCATCGCCAGCCAGTGCAAGCAACTCGCGGAAGGTCCAGACCGGACCGGTGCTCGACCCAAGATCATATTCAATGGATGTATTCGCGGAAAACTTCTGATCCAGCCATTGATCCAGCAGAAAAGGGGGCAACTTCATATCATTCGATTATCTCTTACAGATTCACGCGTCCGCCGCCTTCACTCTCGTTGTCTTGTTCAGCAATGCACTTAATACCAGGCCGCCGATGAAGAATTTGCCGACCAGATCCAAGGCCTCCATGGCGATGAACGAAGTCGAAAAGCCGTACCAGTTCCAGTAAGGCACTATCTTGAGTGTGAAGGCAGCCAGGCCGAGCACCAGAAGCCAGTCGGCACGTCCCATCGTCGAATTTGCGCTGAGCCGGGTGACAGCAAGGCAAAGCAGCAGGGCGGACAGGCAGTCGGTACAGAACTGAATGATGAGGCTGGATGTAATATTCTGCGTCTTATCGCCGAAATCGGGCCGGAAGGCCACGGAAGTGAAAACGCCCTGGCGAGCGAAATAGACCGCGTTGCCTTCGGTGTTCGCCCGTATCGTCTGCACCACCGCCCGGGCGTCTTTGAACTCACGGATTGGCTGCGGCAGAACCGCGTGCGTGAGCCCGCCCCACACGAACAGAACGATGCCGCCGACGGTGGTTCCCAAAATCAAGAATTTCGCGTTCATAATACCTCCAACTGAGACAACGGGCCGCTGAGTATCGCAGAAATGTATCACATCTGAAGTTGCGGGCGCTGACAGGTGGAGGAGCTGCGGGGCCGAACAGAAGGCTCGCGCGCGAGAGCAAGCAGGCGTGCCGGGACTTCCTGGCCCAGGATGCCGGCGCGGACGTTGCTGCTACCGGCGGTGAAAAAAGAGTACGCGCGGTTGCAGTAGAGGGCGCTGGGGGCCCCCGCCGTAAGTCGGTCACCTGATGATCGCCCGATCCTGTCGTCAGGTGCGAAGAGGATTTATCACATCTATCTGTTGAAGTTAGAAATGCCCTTCAAAACAGTCCTCACATGCCTGTCTGCGACTGGGTTTGGGCCGAAGCACGACTACGGCGCTTCCAAATCCAGGGCGTAGATTTCCTGGCTGCCGATATCGCGCAGTGCCAGCGGCGAATCGTCCGGGGCGAGGCCGGTCCACGTCCCGAACACTCCTACCGCTTGCCGCCCCAGATCTTTCAGGTTAGCGATACGCTGTAGTTTGCGGTTGCTGATCCGCAGGCGGTTAAAGGGTTCGCTCCCAGCCGAGCTGTCGAAGTAGATGTATCTTCCATCCCGCGACCAGTTCACATAACCCACAAATATCGTGGCCCAGTCTGCCCATTCTCTCGTCGTGAAATCGAAGCCGAGCAACTTTTGGCCATCGCTTGAGATGGCGGCGACATACCGACCATCGGGAGACCAGTGTGGAGAGAACAGACCCTCCGAACCGGACACCGTAGAGGTGTTGTTGGTTCTGAGGTCGAGGACAGAGATGCCGCTGGTGGCTTTGCCAACCGGCAACGGCTCGCCTCCAAAGACTAATGACGTTCCATCCGGGGACCAATCCGGGTCGGCATGATCGCGCTCATCTGTGGTCAATTTGTTGGGGAGTGCCGCCTTGAGCCGATACGACATCGATCTGCTACGGCTTTCCGGGCGTAGTGGCCATGAAGGCAATCCGTTTTCCGTCAGGGGACCAATGAGGTTGGAAGGCTCACATGGCCGTGAAGCTGAGTTGTAGCCGTTCGCTCCCATCTGTCCTGCTTCGCCAGAGTCCCTTCGGGATAAGCCACGTAAGCCAGTCGTAGCTTACCAACTCACCGCGCGGCTGCGCGTCGATCACAAAAAGCTTATTTCTTTGTTTGTTCGGAACAGGAGACCCGAAGTCCATGGGCCCCGCGGTCAACATGACTGGCTGCCGATTCGTCTTGCGAAAGTAACCCCTTTTTCGCGCATCGCCCAGACATTGGTGACACCGTTGCGAGTGGACTGGAAAACGAAATACTGCCCATCTGGAGCCCAGTGGACGCAACATTCTTCCGGTGGCCGGTTCCAGCCTGCGAGCAGAGGCTGGAGTGGAGTGCCGTCAGCTAACGTCCGCTAACACCCCCCATAGCGAGTGTGCGTTCGTTTTGAGATCCTGGACAGTGAATCGTAAGACTCGCCCGTCTGACGACCACCGAAGTGTCGACGCGATTTCCCGGTAATCTCGGAACTTTTTGAGAATCCGAGCCATCGCTATTCGCCCGGTATAGATCGCTCCCTCGCCCATAAATAATCAGCTATCCATCCGATGACCATGTTCCGTCGTGAGCCAAGATGTCTCCCACAGTGGCGCCTTCGTTGCCGTACCGAGGAAGTTGCTGACAAGCAACTCGGAATGGCTCGGTGAGATATCGTAAGCGTTCCATACATCGAATGATGTCAGGATTGGCGCGGTCTCTCCCCCTGAGGCTGAGCCCTGTGTCAAACCGAACCCCCCGGCACTTAGCGGGACACGGATTCGGGGTGCTCGGCGGCTTCCGTCACTGCCGCGGAGAAGGCCACCGCGCCCAGTCCTTCAAACGCCATGTTGGCAACGTGAGCTACGCTCAGATCAGCCATAGAACTTTTAGCTATCGAGGACAGCCCTAGCTTTCCACCAGCATCAGCTCGCTGCTGTGATGGCTACCGCGACGACTGCAGTGACAACAGAACGAAAGTGGTCAAAGCCTGCCTGAAATTCACGCTGACTTATTTGTAAACCTATTGCGGGAACTTCATCTTTGT
>QHXW01000364.1 GCA_003223115.1 Acidobacteriota bacterium | reverse complement strand
CAAAACCTGTGCCCGAATGCCGAACGATATGGTTTTGAATCGCGGATTCACGTAGGCCAGTTTCTCGAACATCAGGCCGTCTTGCGCCATGGCGAAAGAGATGCGCGGCGCGGTCAGGATGAATCCGTTGATCGAGCCCATGATGGACAACAGCACCGTGACGGAGACGATTACACCTCCCGCCGAACCCAGGGTGCGATCCGCGGCCAACGCTCCCACGCGCTCCGCGTCGGCAATCTCACTAAGCGTCAAGACCCGGAAGTAGGCCAGGTTGGCCAGCACATAAACAGTCGTGATGATGGCGAGACCCAGTCCCAGCGCCAGCGGAATATTACGCTTTCCAGAAACCCTGTAGGGCTGATTCACGCAGTCTTGGGAATGACCAGTTGAAGGCCAAGCTTTTGCGCCCTTTTGGTCAGCGATCGGATTTGCTGCTCGCGATACCTGGCTTCATAGTATTCGGTTCCTTTGTCGACATACTGTTGTCCGTGTTTGATGAGCCTGAAGAACAGGCAGGCCAACTTTCGAGCCATGGCGGTGATGGCTTTGGGAGCGCCGAGGCGGGTCCGCAGACGGCGGTATTGCGCACCCAGATAACTGTGGCTGCGGAGCAGGGTCGAGGCCGCGTTGCGCAAAGCTACGGTGGCGCGATTGACTACTTTTCGGGTTCGCCGGTTCAGGATTTTGCCTCCGCTTTGCTCGTTGGTCGGACACAATCCCAGCCAACTGGCGAACTGCTTCTCGCTGGGAAAGGCACTCAAGTCCGCGCCAGCTTCGGCCATCACGGTCTGCGCCGTCAGAACATCGATGCCGTTGATTTGTGCCCAGTCGATGCCTGTGATGCGATATAACTCCGTGCGCAAATCGAATTGCGGAGCGTTCCGACTGCCTTTCTTGCCCTTCGGCTTCGGCCCGATAGGCTGCGTTTTGAGGTCTCGCTTGGAGCCCAACGACTCCAGATGGATAGATGCGATAGAACTCCACATGCCGCCTCAGTACGAACAACAATTCCTCTCGCCAGTTCCCCTCCAGGCTCTTGGCAATATCCTCCGGCGTGGCCTTCACCCCGGGCTGGACCAAGGCGGCCAATACCCGGGGATCACGCTCTCCTTCCAAGATGGCGCCAATGATCTGCATGCCACTCACACCGCTGAGGTCGCTCAGCACGTTGCTGAGTTGCACATTCATCTCCGTCAGGACTTTCTGCATGCGTTGAACAGTACTGCCGGCTTCGGCCACCAGATTGCCCCTCTGCCGCCACAGGGTGCGCGCAATCCGGATCTCATCGGTCGGCTGGAAGCTGTTATTCAGCAGTCCAAAGGCGTGTAGCTTCAGCAGCCATTGACACTCCTGAACGTCACTTTTGCGCCCCGGCACGTTCTTGGTGTGCCGGGCATTCACCAGATACACTTCCAAGCCCTGGCGTAGAGGACTTTACCGACCTTGTCTTTGTTGCGAACGAGCCAGAGAAAAAATAGTGCGTCGAGGGCCAGATCCATGCCTACGCCCACAGGGTCGCCATCAATCTTTGTGCGGCCTCCCACGATGGATGCCAGCGCAAAAACGCGATCGAACGGGGGAAAACCCGGCGTGCCCATCTGCCGGGATGACGCCGAGTAGCTTCAGCATCGTAACGGTGAGATCCTCGTGAATGAAAGTGAGAGTCTGACGTTCCAGGCGGTAGCTCAACAGCCGCCTGGTTCCGTTACTCCGTTGATCTGGGGCTTCGATCCACTGGTCGGGATGCAAACCGGTACTGAGGTCATCCACGATCCAGACGTCATCACCGGCGGCCAGCAGTATCCGAACAAGATGGCGGCCCACGAACCCGTAACCGCCCGTTACCAGCGTGGTCATGATGTGGCCCCCAGAAGCGCGCTCTTGTCCATGAAACGTGTCTTAAATCCGATGCGAAAGTAGACAAAATTCTGAAAAAACGAATTGTGCGATTCACCCTCCGGACTCGGATTCCAAGTCGATCGGGACCTCCGCCACAGTTGCGCCGAGGCGCAGCGGCTTGACAATGGTCTCGAATAGAAACGAGTGCCGGAACTTCTCCCAGCAGATCTTCTTCACTAGTTCTGCTTTGAAAATTCGGCAGCCGAAGGTCAGGTCTGACAACGTAGTGCGGTAAAGAATCCGGAAGAACTCCTGAAAGATCCACGCACTTCACACAATGGGTGACAAATGCCATTGCTGCAAATATTTGCGGCTGAAGAGGAACACTCATATGGCGGGCTCTTAACCGCCCGTTTTTGCGATTAACCGGATCGTCCCCTTCATCGCGAAGCCTCTTTGAGCGGAATTTCAGGCTTCCAGCCCAATACCTGGCTCGTATCGCAATAACGTGATTGCACTCCCACGGGGACTTACCCGAGTCCTGGACGCTGCTTCCACCCGCGTAATAACAGTGGGAAGCCATGCCATCGAATGAAATGAAATGAAATGAAGGCCACCATCGTAACCACGACCATCAACATCTCGGCGCTGCTGCCGAAGTATGCGCAAAACGCCCGATATTATGGCCACAGCGCAGTGGATTTCGTCGTGATCGGCGACCGCAAAAGCCCGCCGCACACCGCCGATTCTGCAAATCGGTGGAAGCTTACTACCCTTGCGCCCACTTGGACATTCCCGCTCAGCAGAGGTACCTGGGCGCTTTCCGGAGCTCTGGCGCCATCTCCCGTTCGACTCGATTCAGCGGCGCAACATCGGCGTTTTAATGGCCGGGGAAAACGGCGCCGATGTGGTCATCACCATTGATGATGACAATTTTGTTCTGGATCAGGATTTCGTGGGTCTCCACGGCGTCGCCGGCACCGTGCGCAATCTCCGAACCTACGGTTCAACATCCGGCTGGTTCAACGTCTGCTCGTTGCTTCAGGCTGACCATGGGATCGAGTTTTACCATCGCGGCTACCCTCAGGCGTTGCGCTGGAATG
>QHXW01000366.1 GCA_003223115.1 Acidobacteriota bacterium | reverse complement strand
TCGGAGGATGCTGTATAACCGGCTACATACAGGTTGCCACCGGCATCAACTGCTATCCCGTTTGGCTGATCAACGTCGTGTCCCCCGAGGTACGTTGCATAAATAAGAGCCGTGGCGTCTTGGTTTACCTTGACGATGTATGCGTCAGCGCACAAGCTGTTTAGCGGACCTCCCCGGCATACAGGCTGGAGCGCTCCAGGTGTGGTGCGCAAGTTAGACGCCGACGTGCTCCCGGCGATGAACGCGTTCCCGTTTGGATCTACTGCGACGGATGGACCGCTAAACTCGTCCAGAAATGTCGAATAGACCAAACCGCCGTTCGGACTGATCTTGGTCAAGAACGCCGATACAGTTGCCGGCAACGTTCGTAACAAAACGCCGGCAGTAACGGGAAAATCGGATGAAGCCGTACTGCCTGCGACATAAGCAAAGCCACCGGCATCGAGAGCTATGGACTGCGCAGTGTCGTAGCTGTTACCGCCCAGAAAGGTCGAGTAGATCAGCGCGGAGCCGGCCGGGTTCAATTTCGCCACGAAACCGTCCCCCCCAACCCCCGCCTTTGGTTGCAGCGCGTTGAACACCGGAAAGTCTGGTCCGCCTGCAGTACCTGTGACATACACATTGCCGGCAGCGTCTGCAGCGATCCCGCTCCCGGTATCATCACTCGTGCTCCCGAGAAAGGAGACATAGATAAGCGAGCCTCGGGCATCGAGTTTGGCCACGAAAGCGTCGACACCATGGCGCTGCGCGATCGTAGAGTTCAAAGCTGAGAAATCCTGCGAGTAAGCTGTGCCCACAATATAGGCATTACCCGAACTGTCAACCGCGATGCCTCTGCCGACATCCAGCTCCAGACCGTTCATGAGTGATTCAAAGCCACTGCCGCCGAAAACCGCGGAGTAAGTCAGCACGGGGTCGATCACCAGAGTCTTTGCAGGGTCGTACGCCAATAACGAGAAACGGGCTTCTCTTTTCTTACGTTCGATGTGATACCGCACGCCGACTCGCTCTCTAGTGGGATCAGTGCCTTGAAAGCCGATCGGCCTGCCGCTTCGAAGAACCATGCCATTGGATCGCGCTACCAACGCTCCGTCGCTATTCACATCGAGACCGTCCACACCTTCGAAGATCATGCGGATTCTCCGGAAGTCGCCTCCCGGAGCCACCACCCAGTCGTATTCGATCCCTTCCTCGGACTGACGAAAGACGAGGTCAACGCCGGGGTACACGCCACGGTATCGCACAGACGCATACTGAGGGACACCGGTCACCCAACCGGCAGGGTCAGCGCCACTGAAGTAGTTCGTCTTGGTGACGAGTTCCCCCACGCCCTCAACCCGTACGCGTGGGCTAATGCCCGGCAGTTTCATGCGAATGACGGAATGTCCGGCACCGCCTTCAGATGCCAAAGCGAGGGTCGCTCCCTCACCCGTGATAAGGAAAACCGCCTGCCGCATCCTTAGAAAGAACCGGACACGCGGTGGCGCCTGACCAAGATTCGCTTCGAATCCCGTCTGGCCCCGCAAATGAAAACTGTATAACTTCGTCTGGTTCCTCTGTGCTGGCGTTGCGCCAGTCAGCCCGTTTGCGAGCGGTTGAGCCAGACTCATTGAAACGTGAACTCCCGCAGCGAGCACCAGCAAGCGAACTATGGAGGACATGGCTACCACCGCGAATTCACTGAACCTGCAAATCCACATCAACCTCTGATTGTCCAGTAACCAGGATGCGTAAGCTAGGTTGATCTGAACCGATAGAAGGATAGCCAGGCTGGCTGACGTTGAGTGTCGTGTTGAGAAACAGGTTCATCGATGCGGATTTCGGAACAGCCACGCTGTATTGGCGTACTCCCGACTGCCCCGACACAAACATTGCTCGGGCGTAACGACCACTCACAACAACGCCGATCCTGAAATTTCCGTCGGAGAAAGCCAGTCGACCGTCTGGTAGCACGCTTGCCGCGGTGTCCTGGATTAGCCTCTGCGGGTCGCTGATTCTAAAAACCAGCAAAGTTCCGTCGCTAACCTTCAGAGTTATGTTAGAAATGGTCTCTCCTGCGGCTAGAGCAACTGGAACCGTCCATGGACCCCATTCGCACGCTGCAATTGGCTCGGTGAGAATCAAAAGCAAGACCCCAAATGCGCATGCAGGTTTCGGCATGGATGTTCCTCAGTCTTTATTCTTCTGCGAGCATTCGGAGGGCCGCTTGAAGACGCTCCTGCGAAATGGCGCCCCATGGCTTGCTTGTGTCGGATTGACTCACGCGCGCACCAGCTTGTAGGTTCGATTTCTTGCCGCGCTCTCCAGATCTTTCATGCGGTTGCGGGTTACTGCAAACAGCCGACGCGGCCGCTACAGAAACTTTCACAGGGACACCTTCCATTTCTTGCTTCACCTTCGCCAACGTGACGCCCGCGATTGCTTTTCGTTTCGCCGCCGTGCGGTGCGAGTGGCGCTCACTTGCGCTAAGCGCCCGTTGGCCACTCAGAACCGCAGCCCGAGGCCGAGGTTCACAACGAGCCAGCGATCGTGTGCATATCCCCGGTCTGCGTTGACGAAGAACAAGTGCGATGATGCTCCTAACCAGAAATGCCGTCGTCCATCCAGCGCAACGGCCGCGCCCACAGACGCATAGCCGCCCCAACCGTTGCGCGGTACGAAGAGCGAGTCGGATGCCGAATATTTCTCGTATGTGCCGCCTGCGCCAACAGAAACCTCCACTCGGCCGCGTCGCAACGGCAAAACTCCCTTCAAACCGAACGGCGCCCAGATGAACCGATCGTTTGCCTTGATGTCGTAGTTGGCTCCCCTGGCTTCCGATCCAAGCGATAGCGCCGCATCAATACCAGCTTCCACGTCCACATGCGGGAGCAGGCGATACGCGTAAGTCACAGCGACACTCGGAGCCGACTCAAAACCGAACATTGTGCCAACACTGTGCGCGAAGCCTCCGCTGAGCGTCACAGTATTTCGCATTTCTGATTGCGCGTCCGCACACACGGTCAACCCAAACAAAAGCAGGAGTGCTCTCATGCCGAATTTCCTTGACCCTCCGGCCGAAGATGATGGCGAACTGGATGTGCTGGCTGCGAAGCTGCGGCCTGGCTTGGTGCCGAACGCACATAAGTTGTAAACCCCTTCCGGTGATCGTGAATCTGCCGTCAGAACCTGTCTTAATTCCTGAACTGACGGCGAGTCCGACCTGGACGGGCCGACCGCGCGCGTCAGGCTCGACGGACGCTGGCCACCACTCTGCTGGGACACCCAAGACGATTCCAGGGTGTGGTTCGCAGGGCGGCTGCTTACTTCACCGCGACCGTGACTTCAAAGGAGGCATACCGGTTGGCCAAGCGTATGTAAACTTTGGCCCCGTTGACCACTGCGTCATCGGGCACTTCCTTCGGGATTCGCACGTTGATCTGTGTCAAGCCCGCCGCAAGAGTGGGCGCTCCGCCGGCGTAAAGAACCTCGCCTTCGAGCTGCGGGTGGAACACGACCTCCACCGCCGACGCCACGTGCCGGCTGGCATCGGTAACGATCTCACCGTCTCTCGGCAGTGGAGTGATGAGCCCGGTTCCGGTCGCGAAAATGGAAATCACCGAGCCGCGCTGGGCTGGATTTTTCTTTGAATTGACGGTGCCATCTTGATTCAGGATCGCTCCCTGGCCGAAGGCCTCCGAATCCAAACGGAAGATGCCGGGATCTGACGCTACGACGAGTGCAGGCACGGGCGAGTTCGCGATCCGGTTGCGTTCAATGACGATGTTTGTATAAACCAATTGGGACGGCAGGTCGATCGAACCGGACTTTAATTCCCAGGGCACGATGGCGTTGATTTGGTTGTCCTGGGCATAAAGCAGGGGTGCGGGAATGCCATCGAACAGCACGCGCGTATTCCCGATCTCGGTAGCGAGTTTTCCGGAGGCATCAATCTGGAACTTCGCCGGCGTGTCAGGCCCGATTCTGTCGCCGAACAGGCTTACGACCTCGCCCGGAGAAATGCCTCCGCTAGCGTTCCCGAAGGAAGCGGCATTCAGAACACAGGCTAGCGAGGCCGTGAGCGGACGCGCGGCCGGACTGAAACGGGCGAGACTTTCCGAAGTGAGCGAAAACACCTTCAGATACACATTTCCAGTAGCGTCAATCGCCACTGCCTCTCCTTCTCTCAATAGAGCATAGAGCACCGTACCGCTCGGGCTCCACTTCGCCATGAAGTTGCCTCCGGGTTCGTTGAATCTTCCAGCCAACAGAAAGGAGCAGAAACGTTTTTCGAAAGCATCGGCGGTAGTGTATGGACTGTTCGCAATACCGGCAATAACAGCGTTGCCGTCGCCATCGATTGCCACGGCTGAAGCCTGGCTGAAGAAGAAGTCGGTGTGACTGCCCATGCGTGACGAAAACACCAGGGCTGACCCGGCGCTATTGATTCTGGCGACAAAGGCGCCACCGTGCTGATCGGCTAACTGCACGCTTGTTGGAAAATCACTCGACTGTGTGGAACCAACGATCCAGGCATCTCCCGCCTGGTCGACTGCGATGTCCAGTCCGTACTCCGCGTCACCGCCGCCCAGGAGTGTGGCATAGCGCCTGGCGCCCTCAGGAGTAAGCTTGGCGGCGAAGGCGTCGCTTTGGCCTCGCCGAACAGTTTGAAACGCATCCGGTGTCGCGGAGAACGCGGCATTCGCGGTTCCAGTGAGATAAACGCTGCCCGACGCGTCCAGCGCCATCGCCGAAATGCCAGTGTCAAAATACGTGGAGTACGCGAGCGATGTTCCGACGGCGTTGATTTTGGTCACAAAACCGGAAAAGAGGCCGAAGGTCTTTTGGCTGTACGTTCCAGGCGTGACGGGAAAGTTTGTGGAGCCGGTGTAGCCCGCGACGTAGATATTCTGCTGTGAGTCAACTTGGATGGCATGTGCCACATCCACGCCGCTGCCGCCAAGAAAAGTGGAATAGATGAGCGCGGTTCCGGTGGCATTCAGTTTGGCGACGAATGCGTCGTTACCGGGCATAGGAGCCGCCTGACAGCAGCCGCTGAAAGGGGGACTGGCGTTTGTCTTCTGCAGCGCGTTCGCAGTCAGCGGGAAGTCGTGAGAGTACGTGTACCCGGTGACGTACGCATTCCCCGCGTTGTCCACGGCGATGGCCGTTCCTCCGTCATCATCGCTGCCGCCGAGATAGGTTGCGTAAATCAGCTCGCCTGCCGGGCTGAACTTGGCGACGAAAGCGTCCGTGCAATCGGTTGAATCAGGTTGAATGCACAGAACGCCTAGGTTGAGAGCGGGCTGCAAGACCTCGGATGTCACGTGGAAGCCTTTTACCGCCGCGCCGGTCACGTAGACGTTGCCTGCCGAATCGACCACGGCCGCCTTGATGTCGGCGTTCAACGCGGTCGGGAATGTGAGCATCGGCACGTTCGCGGCGTAACTGCACTCAATCCACAGAAAGGCCAGGACAATTGCGCGACGCATCATCTTGGCCTGGAGAGCATGTTCAATGCCAGCCCATGCTGGGTACGCCGCATTGATTTACCACGGTCGCATGGTTGAGATGTGTGGCGGTTAGACTCAGGCCCCGGGGCAGTGCGCCGTCTCAGACCTGCTAGACCTGCTTGAGTAGCAACCGCGTTCATAGTTTGAGCTTCTGCGACATTTCGCAGAGCGAGAAAAAACGCTGCATTGTCGCCAGCCTCCATCGCCGCGTTGATGTATTCAGTCGCATAAGCGGGATCTTTGAGGCGCTCTAATCTAACTGTCCTGTTTTGTAGCTTCTGGTTTTCTTAGCCATCTTGGTATTCTTGCCCAATATTGCCGTGCCAGCTTCATGTCGGCATCTTGAGTGTCTTTCTTGCCACCACTCAGCAAAATAACCAGGGTGTCACCGTCTCTCCCGAAGTAGGACGCAATAGCCCGGCCAAAGTCTATCTTCAGCTCGCTGACTCCCTCTCTGCCGGATGCACAATTGCCAAAATTCCTAAAGCCAAACGGTCTATGTGTTTCAATTCGTGCTCCAGTCTGCCGGTGGTCCCGAATACCCATAAACCAATCGTCGAAGGGCACCCTTCCCATCGGCAGTTGTGCTGCAATTGGCATCGGCAGTTGTGCTGCAATTGGCATCGCAGTGACGGCTAGCTTGGTAGCGCTTCCCCATGATGCGAGAACCGCGTCTATATCGAAGACCCGTGAGCACGATTTTGAACTACAGCTCTCGACGAAAAATTGGCGTTCTGGTCATGAAATGAAACGAAGTGCGGATTTCAACAACGGGTTCCACTCTTGGTGTGGAGGCAGCGTCTCGTTGTGATTTTAAGTCACAACAACAGCACCACCCTCTCTTCCTGAAAAAATCAATTCTGTATCGTTTTAGTGGGTTGTCAAGAGCGAAGCCTAGCCTGCCTAGCCAGCCTAGCCCGTGTTGTGATGGCAAGTACATTAAGTTAAAGACGAGCGTAGCGGCGTAATAAAAATGATTTGGGTGTGGCTACTTTGGAACGACGGCCCAGCCGATGGGGTATAGGCGGCGCTGGTCCTGATCGATGTGGAATTGCCGGTAGCGATCAAAATCTCCTGAGAGATAGGTGGCTCGGAGTTGTAACAATGGCCTCCGCCATTTGCTCGGTCCAGCGCATGCCGGAGCGTTCCATCTGATCTTTAATCAGGTTCTTGCAGGCTCCTTCGACCGGGCCACTGGCAATCGGCCAATCGTTGGTGAGGTACTCGTCATAGCGCATTCGGGAGCGGTTGCGATAGAGGTAGTTGGCGACCGCGTTCAGCGTTTTGCGTTTGGGGCCGGACAGGCCACTGCCGATAGGCACAAATCCGGCTGCTTCCTCTGAGTGCGTGCCGTAGCACGCACGCTTCTCAATGAATGGACACGGTCACGGTATTACTTCTGGTTCCGCCCGCCGAGATCTGGAGGCTCTGTGCACCGGCCGGAGTGCCCGCGGGGACTTCCGCGTTGACCTGGTAGAGGCCTGCGAACCCGGGAGCTACTCCGGCATAAGTGACATGTGCGAGCGCGCCTGCTATGTACACTTGCACCTGCAGCACCGTCTGGGACGGCGGCATGGGTGGCGCGACGCCAGTGGCTGCGGGCGGACTCACCGCGCCCAGGCCGGTGCAGAAGATCGAAATGATTTCACCGGCCATGGCGGGATTTTTGTCGGTGACCAGGCGGCCGGTAATACCGTGTTCGATCGCGCCTGCTCCGCTACCACGCGAGTCCAACGTGAAGATTCCGGGAGCTGCAGGTGCTACCTGTACGTTCAGAAATGCCGTGCCGGCACTCGAACTCACTTGAATCTGCGCGGGCCCGATCGCCGTCTCGAAAGGAACTTGGGCGTTCACCTGAACTGGAGAAACGTAGAACAGCGGCGCAGCCACGCCGTTCACCGAGACTCGCACATCCGATAGATGAACTGGCAGCGGAGATCCGGCCGCAGCGGCCGGCGTCACAGCCATCGCCGATCCGAAGAGGCTGACTATTTCACCGGGAGAGACCACCGTGCGATAACCGGCCGCGTCCGTAACGGCGCCCGATGCGATAACGGGCCCCGTTCCTTGCAGCGCGATCTTGGCCACGAAGGCGTCCTCATTCGTGCAATCGGGTATCACGCCTGGGCATGCGCCAGAGGCATATTGGAAAGCGTACTTCCGCGGGAAATCCGGCGAGGTCGTCGCGCCTGAAAGGTAAACTTTGCCGGCGACGTCCGCAGCTATTGCGTTAGCTTGATCGCGTCCCCTGCCGCCGAAGTAAGTAGCGTACTGCAGAGCGCCGGTTTGACCGTTCAGCGCGGCCACGAAGGCATTCAAACTTCCGCCTAGTTCCGCTTGTATTGCGTTAGCCGTGGGAAAATCCTGGGAGGAAGTCGTGCCTGCGACGTAAGTGTTTCCTGCGGCGTCCGCTGCTACCGCGTTCGCCGTATCGAACCCACTCCCACCAAGATACGTCGAGAAGATCACGCCCGACCCATCGCCTTTTAGCTTGGCGGCGAAGCCATCCGTAAAACCCCCGTAATGCATCTGAGTCGCTTGCTGGAGCGGAAAATCCGGCGAGTTGGTCCACCCTGCCAGATGGATGTCACCGGCTGGATCGAGGGCAATCGCGGTAGGCCAATCGTCGCCGCTGCCTCCAAAATAGGTGGACCACACCAGGTGCGCGCCTGTTGGATCGAGCACTGACAGGAATGCGTCTGTCCGTCCCCCAGGGCGCGGTTGCAGCGCGCTGACAATCGGGAAATCGAAGGAGTCCGTTTGGCCCGTGATATACGCCCGTCCTGTGTTGTCCACCGCGATCGCCTGGCCGTTGTCCGACCCCAGGCCGCCCAGGTAGGTGGAGTAGACGATCTTAGATCCGCTGGCGTCCACCTTCATGGCAAACGCATCGGGGCGATAAAAACCATCGGTGTTGGCGTAGAGAGTTCCGTCTGTGCCCGCCGTCAGCCCATGGACATCATTTCTAGGCAACTGCGTGGGCGTCGCGGCCCAGGTCGCACCCGAGTCACGGCTCACGAGAACTCCCTCGTCCGTTNATTGGCCCTGCTGCGTCCAGTGTGCCCCACCGTCGGAGGTTCGGTAGGGCGCAACGTTATAGCCATTCGGCACCGCATATAGCGTCTGCGGATCAACAGGATCGATAACCAGGGCGTTAATATTCGTGATCTCCGAGAACCCACTGTTCACAGCAGTCCATGTCGCGCCTGCATCGATGCTCTTCATGACGCCTTTTGGAGTACCAGCGTAAAGAGTGTTCGGGTTCGCCGGGTCAATCACCACGTTGCCAGCGAAGAATACATCATTCGGTCCGGCCATTAAACCGGTAGGGTTCCAGGTAGTCGCGGAGTCTGTACTTTTGTACAACCCGGCGTCGGTGGCAGCATACATGGTCTTAGTGTTCTTTGGATCAATAGCAATCATGCGGACGGATTTGCTGGCGCCCGTTCCAGCCGGTGTCCAACTCGCGCCGCCATCGTTGCTCTTATAGATGCCGTTGAACTCGGTTCCAAGATAGACGGTCTGTGGATGGGAAAGATCGACCGCCAGCGAGAAAGGACCCAGTTCCGATGGCAACCCCTGTTGATTGGCGTCCAATGGGCTCCGGCATCCGTACTCTTATAGAGCCCCCGATCCATACCGAGGTATAACGTTTGCGGATTCGTAGGATCAATCGTGATGATACCGGCCAGATCCACCAGGCCCTGCCAGCTTGCACCAGAATTGGACGTTTTGAAAATCATCGCCGCTGTGTGTTTACTCTGAAAAGCATTAACGACCGGCAGTCCAGAGATGCTACTTCCCGTCAAGTAAACCGCACCAGCCGCATCTACAGCCAGGCCCGCCACGAAGTTGTCCGGTTGGGCAAGCGGCAGCAACGTCGCAAAGATGAGCGACGTACCATCTGAGCTGAGCTTGGCCACAAAAGGTCCTGACCGTTCCAAGCTGTAACCCGGAAGTGGAGTGAGCTTGGGGAAGTCGGCCGAACCCGGATAGCCAGAGAGGTACACGCTGCCCGCCGCGTCCAGAGCCATGCCCGCAAGTGAATTGAGGCCGGTGCCACCGAGATACGTCGAAAACAACAGCGTGGCGCCGTCGTTGGTGAACTTCGCGACGAAAATGTTCTGACAGGGGACAGGTGGGCCTTTTAGTTGAAAGCACGTACCGCCGGGGGCCGTCTTCTGCTGGGCGCTCGCGGAAACCGGAAAATCCGTTGACGATGTTGTGCCCGCGACATAGACGCTGCCTTGATTGTCGATGCGCACTGCCCCTGCGGCATCCGAATAGCCACCGCCGAGCAGCGTCGAAAAACTCAATACAGGATCGATGGTTACCGCACGACTGTGATCGTACTCCCCCAGCGAAAAGCGAACTGTTCGGCCGCGTAGTTCATAGCGGCATGCGACCTCCCGGCCGTCCTGATAAGCGTGAGGTTTGTGGAGTCTTACGTTGCCAGCGATGAGATCGCCCTCGGTGCTGAGTTCCAGGCTCGCGCCTCGGATGGAAAATCGGATTCTCCGCGGATCG
>QHXW01000365.1 GCA_003223115.1 Acidobacteriota bacterium | reverse complement strand
GCAGGAGTGCCGTTTTACATTCGCACCGGCAAGCGGCTGCCCAAACGGGTGACAGAAATCGCAATTCAGTTTAACGCCGCGCCGCATGCGGTATTCGGCGAAAATGATGACGTCACATCTCCCAACGTCTTGATCCTCCGCATTCAACCGGAGGAGGGAATCTCATTGCGGTTTCTCTCCAAGCGGCCGGGAGCCGGAATGCAGCTGCGGACGGTTTCGATGGATTTCAATTATGGCTCAAGCTTCGGCGAGAGATCGCCCACTGCGTACGAGACGTTGCTGCTCGATGCCATGATCGGTGACGCCACGCTCTATACGCGCCAGGATATGGTGGAGGCGAGCTGGGCGGTGGTGGAGCCCATCATGCAGACATGGGCCAGTCACAAGTTCGATTTTCCAAATTACCCGGCCGGCACCTGGGGTCCCAAAACCGCTGATAAAATGCTGGCGCGGCGCGGCCACGCCTGGAGGAATCCGTGAGTTCGGTAATCCAGCCGGAATCTATCTTGAAGGACTTGACAGAACTGTGGGTCACGCTTGGTAAGGAGAGCGACGGCGACGCTTCCGCAGGAGTGCTCCGCGCCTGCGCCATGACATTGGTGGCGACCGCCGAAGAGGCTGAGGACGCGGGGATTGTCGGCGAGACACTGGCATCTCTGATGCGCGAGCACCCCAGCCGCGCCATCGTAATCCGTTTTCGGCCATCAACCGCGCGCGAGCTTTCGGCCCGGGTTTTCGCTCAGTGCTGGATGCCGTTCGGCCGGCGCCGACAGATCTGCTGCGAGCAAATTGAGATTACGGCATCGGAGGCCAGCCTGTCCGAGCTGCCGCCGGTCATATTGCCGCTGACTGTTTCAGATCTGCCCGTTATTTTGTGGTGCCGTAGCTGGCGGCTGTTCCAGTTGCCGGATTTTCCCGCACTCGTGCAGATTGCGCAGAAAGTTGTCGTGGATTCCGCCGCATTTCCCGACCCGGCTGAAATTCTTCCGCAACTCGCTGCCCGAGCACGTGCAGGGCAGGCGTTGGGCGATCTGGTCTGGACGCGCCTAACGCGCTGGCGCGAGCTGGTGGCCCAGATGTTCGAAAACAAGAGTTACCTCTCTCGTTTGCCGGAAGTGTCGGAAGTTCGCATCACACATGGTGGTCCGTCGCCCCCCACAATGGCCTACTACCTGGCCGCGTGGCTCCAGGATGGTCTTGAAAAGGTCGGAGCCGCAGCTCAAGTCCGATTGCAGGCGGAGCAAGCGGCAACCGCAGGCGAGCTGAAACAAGTTGAGCTCGCGGCGCCTGGGGTGAATGCAATGTGGGTTTCCATCGGCCTGACTGGGGACCGCGAAACTCAGGTCGCCGAACTCGATATGGATTCCATGGTCAGCCGAACTGCCTTTCCCGTCGCGAACGACTATGTTCTGTTGCGGGAAGAGCTTTCGATCCCAGGGCGCGACCCGGTTTTCGAGCGGACGCTGATGCGGGCTGTCCGTCTGGTTGAGGGTTGAGGCGCACTTGAGCGGTGGGCAACTGGTCTTTGAGGACGCGGCGTCTACCGCGGAAGCGTGCTCCCAGCACATCCTGGAAATTCTGAAACGAACTCTCGCGCAAAATGAATGCGCTACGCTCGCACTCTCGGGTGGCAGCACGCCCAAAATGTTATTCAACCGAATGGCCGCGGCAAATTTTTCGTGGGATGGAGTACATTTGTTCTGGGTTGACGAGCGATGCGTCGCTCCCAACGACGCGCGCAGCAACTATCGGCTGGCGCTCGAGACACTGGTGACTCCGGCGAAAATTCTGCAGCATCAGGTGCATCGCGTCCCCGCCGAGCTGGAGCCGGCCGCAGCAGCCGTTCGATATAGCGACGAAATTCGCGGCTTTTTTCGTCTGCAGCCAGGAGAGCTGCCGCGGTTCGATGTGATCCAGCGCGGAATGGGTCCGGACGCACATACGGCCAGCCTGTTTCCCAGCGAACCATTGATTGATGACCGCCAGAAGATCGCTGCCGCGGTATACGTGGAAAAACTTTCCGAGTGGCGTGTCACCTTGGCGCCTGGTGCGCTGTTGGCAGCCCGGAATACTGTGGTGCTTGTCACAGGCGAGGACAAGGCCGCTGCGGTGCACTCAGTATTCACTGAGCCATTCGATCCCAAGAGATATCCGGCGCAGTTGGGATTGCAGGGCGAGCAGCCGATGACATGGTTCCTGGATCAGGCTGCGGTAAAACTGCTGGCCGGTTAGCACTTTCGAACCAAGGGGGCCGTGCACGATGAAGGGCCCAATTCCGTTTCCAGCTCAGTGGCAGACCACACAAGCTGTAGCGCATTCTCCGAGGCCAGCTTGAGCTGGATTTCACCCTTGGCTCCATCCGCGCTGGTCCAGTTCAAATTGGCGATGTTCCCCTGAGCTTGTCTTTCGAAATAAAAGTGCACGGCGACGGGGTCCGGCCGGCCGGTGGCCGGATAGTAAGAGCGAAATCGCCCTCCCAGGATTCCATGCTCTTCGCCGAGGACGATATCCGTTGAGGTGGGAGTGAACGCGGTTGCCGCATTCGCTTCTTTAGGTTTAGAAAGAATCCATACATCGCTAAAGCCACTGGTTTCGGCCACAACGCCGGGCGCGACAGGCCTTGGACCGCTCAGGATGTGGCTGGTAAGAAATTCAATCTCCTTGTTTTCAAGAGCCGCTTTTTCGAGCGTACGGTCGCGGGCTCCTTTCACATCGCGAAGTTCGCTCTGCGCTGGATCCTGATCCGTCATTTGCGAGTTCGCCTCGTTGGTGGTTACAGCACTCTGCTGCGCGGCAGCCGGGAACGTCTGTACACCGCCATGGGGAGTCAACGGCACGGGCGCCGCAATGACTTCTGAGCGCACTTGCGACACCGAAGCCGATTGCTGGTTCACAAACCAGCCGATGCCGATAATACCCGCGAAGCACAAATCAGCCAGCCCCAAGTAATCAACGCGTGGGCTGAAATGGTCTTGCGGCGTGGTCTTGCCGGCGCTTCATCTTCGTCGGGCGCCGGATTCTCCTCCAGTTGAGCGTTGTAGAGCTTCCGGCGTTCGACGTCGGACAACACCGCGTAAGCACGGCTTACACGCTTCATTTGAAGCTCGCTGAATCGCTTGAGATTTTTGTCGCGGTGCGAGTCCGGGTGAAGCAACCGGACCAGGCCCAGGTAAGCCTCTCTAATCTCGGGGTCGGAAGCCGACGGGTAGACACCAAGGTCGTCATAATGCGTCAGAGCCGGATTCTCCTGATGTCGATCTTGGATTCGTTCCATTCGCCGAGTCCCAGAGCGCCCGCGATTTCGATGTGTTCGGGCTGGCGGCTCAGGAATGTGCTGTATTTATCCGGACGCGCTTCGGCCACGGTTTGCAAACCCATCGCGGAGCGCTTCTGGTCGATGGCTTTCCAGCATATGTGATCGAGCGCCACGGGATCGGTCGCGAAGTAAAGGGTGCGATGCTCCCATACGAATTGCGGCCTTGCCCCCGGCCCGCCGTGGTAGAGCCCTTTGACACCGTCCAGAACGTGGAGAACCGTTCTGTTTCGGATAACGGGCATTGAGACCACGGCCGGAATGAAGCTGCCACACGCGTTGAGCGTATTCGACGAATGGCTGCGGCACACGTTATTCACCAAGCCGTGCGAGAGATTTTTCAACGCTAGCGTCACACCGGCTGACTGATGATCTTTGAGCACCGGCAGGTTGATGAGCTTGTTGACTTCTTTTGAAATGAAGTTTGCCGCATATGAACGGCGCGCGGTGAGATTGGTGGCATCCTGACCCGGCAGTGCAAGCGCCATGTCCATGTAATGGTCGGGGTCGTAGCCTTCGATGCTCTGCTGGACGTCCTCATAGTCTGCAACGGCGTTCGAGGTGCGCACGCCATCGGGTAGCCATTTATCGAATCCGGCCTTGAAGAACTGATCGTGATAGCGGTCGTAGACCACAATATCTTTGTTCTTGATTCCGGCGGCGTTCAAACCGGCGATAATTTCGCGCACTACCTCTGCCGCGGAGATCACGTGCGGCTGGCCGACGGGATTCACCTTGATTCCAACGATGTCGCCAGGCTGCACGAACATCCGCCAGGCGTCCGCTGACGCATCCGCGCCTGTGAGTTCCCTCATACCCTTGCGCATCATCTGTTGCACGGGCTCCGCCTGGTAGCGGCCCGCGATGATGCAACCGGGGTGTTCCACGGCAACCACGCGCCCGCGAAACAGCCCGGGCATGGCCAGTTTGCTCGAATCGGCTTTCGAAGACACCTGGGCGGCGAACATACGGCTGGCAGAGCTTCCGGCGGCAAGGGCCATACCAAATGTGCCCGCAAATGTTTTCAGGCAGTGTCGGCGAGTCAGCGGCATGCGATGGATCCTCCTCGGTTCTGTGGTTTACTGTACCACAGCGCTTGCGCTTTTTGACGCTGGTCGGGTCTTGTCGGTCTGCAGCCAAGGAATGTATTTTCTACAACTTGACTCCCGGCAACTCGCGCAAGTTATATACAGTGTAACTAACTCTTATATCTGCCGGCAGTATTCAACTGAAGAGATGCTATCCGTATAATCGCTGCGTGGAGCATAGCGGTTACAATCGTTTCGACACGCTCCGTGAGCAGGTTGTGGGGAGGGCCGCTGCGCCCATTTCTCCGGGCCATCACGTCATCGCCCGTTTTTCGGCCATGCTGCTGTTTGTCTGGCCATGGCCGCACCAATGGACCGTCATTGTTCTCTTGTCGGGTATCACCGTCACTGCAATTCTCATTGCAGTCCGCAAATCGATATCGGCGCGCAGGTTGAATTTGGAACTCGTCTCGGCCAACGAAAAACTGCAGTTATTGCCGCAAGAGGTCAAAACCCGCGCGCGCCTTGAAGAAAGTCTGCGCGACGCGCAAAAGCTCGAGGCGGTGGGCAAGCTCGCCGGTGGCGTAGCGCACGATTTCAATAACCTGCTGACGATCATCAACGGCTATAGCCATATGATGCTCGATTCGCTGTCTCAACACGATGCGTTTCGCAGCCACATCGAAGAGATTCTAAAGGCGGGGAGCCGAGCGGCGGCGCTCAGCACGCAGTTGCTGGCATTCAGCCGGCGTCGCACGGTTGCTCCTCAGCCGCTGGATCTGAATCACGCGATTACCAACCTGGAAAAACTGCTGCGGCGGGTAATTGGCGAAGACATCGTGTTCAATATTCGGCTCTATCCTCAGTTGCCCCGCATCCTGGCGGATTCCAACCAGATCGATCAAGTATTGATTAACCTGGTGGCCAACGCGCGCGACGCCATGCGGCAAGGTGGCACCCTGCGAATCGAAACATCGCGAGTTGAGATCCACACAAGGCCTTCCAAGGCGAAAGACCTGGCGCCGGGAACCTACGTCAGGCTCACAGTCGTGGACACCGGTCACGGAATGGACGCCGAAACCAAGGCGCGTCTCTTTGAACGGTTCTTTACCACTAAGCTCAGTGGCAAAGGGACCGGCCTCGGAATGGCCACGGTAGCCGAAATCCTCCGCGAGAATCAGGGAACCATCACGGTGGTTAGCGAACCAGGCCAAGGCGCGGAGTTTTCCATCTTCTTCCCGGGACTTGCCGTGGGCGAAAGCTGCGAAGCCGTAGAACAGGAGAGCGGCCATCTGTTGAAAGGGGACGAGACGATATTGTTGGTCGAGGACGAGGCATTGCTTCGGCAGATGCTGGTTCAGACGCTTACGCGCGCGGGCTATTTCGTGATCGAGGCAGGTGATGGCTCCGAAGCGCTGTGTAAGTGGCGGCAGGAGCGGACGGCCATTGACTTGGTTCTCACCGACGTCGTGATGCCGATCGCCAGCGGCGTGGAACTCGCCAGGCAGATTACCGCGGAGTCGCCATCCACAAGAATCATCTTCATGTCGGGTCATACCGATGAGGTGATCGCGTACCATGGCGTGGCAGCATCCGGAACCACCATCCTTCAAAAGCCGTTTGTACGCCCTGCGCTGCTCAAGAAAATCCGCGAAGTTCTGGACGCGGGCGGGCAGGACGCAAAACGAGTGCGCAGCGCACCGCTTTATCAACGCGCCCCTGGCCTCTAGAATCGCGTTCACCTGCGCGCCGCGACACCAACCATACGGCATGCTGTTTTTTTCAGCACTTGCCCGAAATCGCGGCATTCGTGCTGCACACAGCTCGGAATCTGGTGCAACCAAAGATGGTCTGGAAATAGCGGAAGATGATCAATGAGAATTGCTGTTGGTGCTGTCTACCTTCTATACCCAAGGAGAACCATGCGAGCCGCCTTTATTTGCTGCATTGCCGCCAGCCTGGCGGCCGTTTGCGCCAGAGCACAGGAGTGGGAAGTGGGTGGCGCGGGTGGCTTTGGCGCCTACAAGAACGCCACTGTTACGAGTCCCACCGGTTCCGCTACCGTCGGATTCGACGATCGCTTCGCCGTCGGAGCGGTGCTCGGACAGGATCTATACGAGCATTTGAGCGGCGAAATCCGTTACACCTATCGTGACAATGATCTGCTGTTGTCTCGCGGCGCTCAAAAAGTCAACATGGATGGCGACACTCACTCAGTCCACTACGATCTTCTATTCCATCCGACTCGGAAAGGTTCTCGCGTCCGGCCCTTTGCCGCGTTGGGCGGCGGCGCCAGAGTGTTCCGCGGCACCGGCAAAGAGTACGTCGATCAACCCCTCGGAGGACTTGCCCTTCTCACGAAAACCAGCGACCTGAAAGCGCTGATCAGTATAGGGGGAGGTGTAAAGGTGTCTATTTCAAATCACGCCATCATTCGCGTAGATTTCAGGGACTACCTTTCGCCGTTTCCCATGAAGCTGTTTGTCACCTCGCCGGGCTCCCGGATTCACGGTTGGCTGCAGGATTTCGTACCACTCGCCGGCGTGAGCTTCGTCTTCTAATAACGCTGATCTCTGCTACGCTGTGCGCGCATGTTGAATCTTCTCGCGCATCTTGGCGACAAATCGTTCCACGTTGACGATTGCCCGCTGGTGCGTGCCCTCGGCGATCTGGTCCTGGGCGTCGAACGCCTCAACCTTGAAATTCACGCGCCGGTCTTCAACTGAAGTAACCTCGGTGCGAAATGTGACAGTCATGCCCATCGGCGTGGCCGCAAGGTGCGAGACATTCACGTTGGTTCCAACCGAATCGTAGCCTGGGTCGAGAAGGCGAACGAGGAGATTGCGCGCCGTCTTCTCCAGACCCAAAATCATGTTCGGCGTGGAGAGCACGCGCGCACCTTCGACGCCCATGAAATCGATGGCCACGTCCGAGGTAACCACCAGCTTCTCTTCGTTCCTGGTTCCAACGGGTATGTTCGCCACGCGCTAACTCCCGAGGCCAGCCAGCACGCCGCGCATGTATGCAAAAGAGGCTTTCATCCCGGCGAGCGGGTTGTCCTCTTCGATTTCATACTCGAGAGATACGGTTCCCGTGTAGTTCATCTTGCGCAGGCGTTTGAAAATATCGACAACGGGGAACACGCCCTCGCCCACCGGACAGCCATCCCCTTTTTTCATGTCACGCGCATCTTTGATATGCATATCGAACAGCCGCGGACCGGCTTCTGAAATGGATTCCAGGACATCCGCGCCGGCACGCAGCGTATGGCCAACGTCGATGCAGACGCCGCACCGCTGGTCCAGATTCTTGACAGCCTGGAGCGAGCTCTGCGGGGTAGGGAAGTGCTTGTCTTCTGGACCGTGATTATGAATCGCGGTCTTGATGTTGTACTCCTTGACAAAAGGTTCGATGCGCGGCATCGTCTCCGTCGTGGGAGCGATGACCATCAGGGGCATGCCGCAGGTCTTGGCGTACTCGAAATAGCGGCGAATATCCGCATCATCATTCTTATCCAGCGTGATCACTCCGCCCGCAACAATTTCGATTCCTGCTTCTTCAAATTCCCGCCGACCCTTGGAGAGTTGTTTCGGCGTGTCGTTAGCGGGCAAGTGGTATTCCTTGACGTTGGCGTAGCGCACGTTCATCTGCTTGATCATCTTGATGGCCAAGTCGCGCTGGAACTCGCGCAATGAGTACGTGGCGACGGCCAGCTTGAAAGGCGCATTTTCAGCGCGGGCAATTACGCCGTGTAGCGGAGCCAGGACGGCCGCGCTTGCGCCCGTGAGAAAACCCCGGCGGCTGGTTTCAAAACTCATATTAGGGATCTCCTGTTAAAAAGTCTGGAAAGTTCATTTTGCCACGGCTCGCGCGTGGTGGAGTCTGGCAGTTGGGACAGGAGATGCCTGCGCATCTCCTGCCGGTGAGTTTACGCAACCATGCGATGCGGGTCCAGAACGAATTTCTTGGCCGCACCCTTATCGAAGTCTTTGTATCCTTGCGGCGCCTCGTCGAGCGAGATCACAGCGACGTTGACGCACTTGGCCGGGTGGAACTTGTCGTAGAGAATGGCGTGCATGAGCTGGCGGTTGTAACGCATGACCGGACACTGGCCCGTCATGAATCCGTGGGATTTGGCCCAGCCCAGTCCAATCCGTATGCTGAGGTTTCCGGTCTTCGCGTTTTGGTCTACGCCGCCCGGGTCGTCGGTCACATAGAGACCGGGGATGCCGATTTTCCCGCCCGCCTGCGTCACGGTCATCAGCGAATTCAACACCGTCGCCGGCGCTTCTACGCCCGCCTCTTTGCCATGCCCGTGCGCTTCAAAACCGACGCAATCGACCGCGCATTCGACTTCCGGAATCCCGACAATCTGCTCGATCTGCTGGCCCAGCGTAGCATCCTTGCGCAGATCGATCACTTCGCAGCCAAAGCTTTTGGCTTGCTGGAGACGTTCCGGAATCATGTCGCCCACGATGACGCACGCCGCTCCGAGCAATTGGCAACCGGCCGCACACGCGAGTCCTACCGGGCCGCCGCCGGCCACGTACACGATTGACCCGGGCCCTACACCCGCTGTCACGGCGCCATGAAAACCGGTGGGCACGATATCGGAAAGCAGCGTCAAATCGCGGATCTTTTCCATAGCGCGAGCTTTTTCCGGCAGCCGCAGCAGGTTGAAATCAGCGTACGGGACCATGACGTACTCGGCCTGCCCGCCGACCCATCCGCCCATATCGACGTAGCCGTAAGCCGCGCCCGGCCGAGCCGGATTTACGTGCAGACAAATGCCGGTTTTTCCATCTTTGCAATTCCGGCAGCGGCCGCACGCGATGTTGAATGGAACCGAGACGAGGTCGCCGACCTTGACGTATTCCACGTCGCGTCCAGCTTCGATGACTTCGCCTGTAATCTCATGCCCAAGGACCAATCCTTTGGGCGCTGTAGTGCGGCCGCGAACCATGTGTTGATCGCTGCCGCAGATGTTGGTCGTTACGATTTTGAGAATGACGCCGTGTTCGCATTTGCGAGAGCCCAGCGCCAGCTTCGGAAAGTCGATCGACTGGACCTCGACCTTGCCGGGGCCCATATAAGCCACACCGCGATTGGATGCCATAGACATTCCTCCTTTTTTCGGTAAAGGGTGAGAGGTTATGTCATCAAAAAACGGGCGTGGCGTCAAGTTACCGGAGAACGGGTGCCCAAATCGGGCATCCGCAGCGGCCCATGAAATGCTCAGACAACTGGATCGCGCTCGGTTACCAATCTCACAATTTCCTTGGCCCAGCCTCTTGCACTGGTTGTTACCGTGCTCAGCTATTGACGAAAGGGACCATGGGTCGGTCCCTCTCAAAAAGGAGCAACATCATGGCAGGTAAGAACACCGCAGTCTTCGGAATCTATCGAAGCCGGGCGGGTGCGGAAGAAGCTGTCGATGCTTTACGCGCTGCAGGTTTTCGCAACACTGATGTTTCTGTGCTGCTGCCCGAAAATCAAGGCACAAAAGATTTTGCTCACGAGAAGGGAACCAAAGCGCCGGAGGGCGCCGCAACCGGGGCCACAACAGGGGTCGTTGCCGGAGGTGTACTGGGATGGCTCGCTGGTATTGGGGCGTTGGCTATTCCCGGGATCGGTCCTTTGATCGCAGCCGGTCCTATAGTGGGCGCACTCGCCGGAGCAGGCGCCGTCGGCGTGGCCGGAGGAATCGTGGGGGCCCTGATCGGAATGGGAATCCCCGAATACGAGGCCAAGCGTTATGAGGGCAGGATTAAACAAGGCGGCATTCTGCTTTCCGTGCACTGCGACAGCTCGGACTGGGTGAAACGAGCGAAGGAAATTCTGGAAAGAAGCGGTGGTGAAGATATTGCATCAGCCGGAGAAGCCAAGGCGGATTTCGCCAAGAGCGACAAACCGATGCCGCGCACCCGGACGGCCTCAGGGACCGACGCGCGCGACCTGTCTGACACGCTGGAAATGGATTACGGCAAATCCAGCACGCCTCGCACCCGCACGTCGGGTGGTGGCGAATAGCTCCCAATCGGCTTGATCACGAGTGGCCTTTGCTCATCAGCGAGGGCCACTTTTCTTGGTACAGCCGGCATCAATATTTGGCGCGTAAACCGCGGTGCAGAGGCTATCGCGCGCGGCCGGCTTCCTACGATAGAATTCCCGGTATGCAACACGGTTTTGAAGGAGCTTCAGCCACCGCGCTCGGCCGCCGCGAATTTATTGTCACGAAGCTAACGGCTGGATTCGCGCTTGCGGTACTGCCCGTCTCCGCCAACACGATTACTACCGATACGGCGGGCCTTGACGCTGGCGAGGTGTCGATCCCAACCTCGGACGGCCAAATCCCGGCCTATCGCGCGATGCCGAAGTCCGGAACGACATTTCCTGTCGTGCTGGTTGTGCAGGAAATCTTTGGGGTGCATGAGCACATCAAGGACATCTGCCGACGGTTCGCCAAGATCGGCTATATAGCCGTCGCGCCGGAGCTTTACGCGCGCCAGGGCGACGTTTCAAAGATGTCGAACATCCAAGACATTATTTCGAAAGTGGTCAGCAAGGTTCCCGACGCGCAGGTCATGTCGGATCTCGACGCTGCGGCGGACTGGGCAGGGAAGTCGGGCAAAGGCGATGTCGGACGGCTGGGCATCACGGGGTTCTGCTGGGGTGGACGCATCGTCTGGCTGTATGCGGCGCACAGCTCAAAACTCAAGGCGGGTGTGGCCTGGTACGGCCGGCTGATGGGACCAAAGAGCGAATTACAGCCGCTGCATCCCATCGATGTTGCCGGCTCGCTCAAGGCGCCCGTGCTCGGACTTTATGGCGGAAAAGATCAGGGAATTCCTCTCGATACCATCGAGCAGATGCGTGCCGCGCTGAAGGCAGCGGGCAACCCGTCGGAGATCATTGTCTATCCGGAAGCCGGCCACGGCTTCAATGCGGACTATCGCCCCAGCTACAACAAGGAAGCCGCAGAGGATGGCTGGAGACGGCTTCAGCCATGGTTCAAGAAATACGGGGTGGTATGAATAAATGGCATCCGCGGCCCGGTTCGCGTTCCTCTGTCTGCTGATCTGCGGATGCTCGCGCCCACGTAATGTCTACCGCGTGCGATTTGAAACCAGCAAAGGCGACGTCGTGATCCAGGTGAGGCGTGATTGGGCACCGCTCGGCGCCGACCGTTTCTACACTCTGGTGAGGAGCGCGTTCTACGATGGCGCGCGGTTCTTTCGCGTCCTCCCCGGCTTCGTTGTACAGTTCGGCATTCCCTCGGATCCGGTAGTCACCCGCAAATGGCGCGACACGAATCTGAAAGATGATCCGGTGAAGCAGAGCAACGCCCGCGGGACGGTAAGCTTCGCTACTGACGGCCCCAATAGCCGTACCACTCAGGTCTTCATCAATCTGGGTAACAATGCCACGCTCGATCAGAAGGGCTTCGCGCCCTTTGGCGCAGTGGTCGGTGGAATGAACGTTGTGGATCAGTTCTACAGTGAATATGGTGAAGGTGAGCCTAGAGGCAAAGGCCCCGCGCAACCACGCATCGAGGCCGAGGGCAATGCCTACCTCGAGTGTGATTTTCCCAAGCTCGACTACATTAAACGCGCCGCCGTTCAGCAGTAGGTTCTTCCCGCCGTTTCTTCAATCTGCGATACAGTAGCAGCAATCCTCGGGGACATTATGAGCAAAGCGTCTTGTTGGATTTTTCTGCTCCTCACCGTGATCTCGTCCGGCGTTTCTGCCCGCGCGCAGGACAACGTCAAGGCCGGCGCCAAATTGTCAGCGGAACCAGCGCACGCCTCTCGCGATGCCGATGTGCCTGATTGGCGCGACTTCAATTCTTACGGCAGCGAATTGCGCGGCATGCTCGAGCGCTACGCCGAAGACTGGCAAAGCATGCTCCATTTGTATCGTTCGGCTACCTCACCGAAGCGCCAGGAGCGCCTCAAGCAATTCTTCACTATTTGGATTGAAACCACAGAAACTGTGGGCTTTACCGCGCTCAATACAAAAGCAAGAATCGACTGGCTGCTTTTCCGAAACCACCTGCAGCACCAGTTGCGGTTACTCGACTTTCGCAACCACCAGTTCCACGATATGGAGGCTCTGGTGCCTTTCGCGGAGACGATTACCGGTCTCGAAGAACGCCGGCGGCGCATGGAACGACCCGGGGAAGACCGCGGGGCTGCTCAACAGAGTGAATCACCAGATCAGCGAGACGCAGGGCAATCTCGAGGAGAAACTCAAGCATAGCGAGCAACCGGCGAAGAAGGTCGTGGCTAACCGGGCGTTCAAGACTTTGGACGATCTGCGCAAGACGCTGAAAGAGTGGTTCGGCTTTTACAACGGCTACGATCCGCAATTCACCTGGTGGGTGAGCCAGCCTTACAAAGAGACCGATCAGGCTCTCGAAAAATACGCGGTTTTCCTGAAGGAAAAACTGGTTGGCATCAAGCCCGATGACAAGGAGACGATTATCGGCGATCCCATCGGCCGCGAGGCGATCTTGGAGGACCTGGCGTTCGAGATGATTCCATATACACCAGAAGAGCTGATTGAAATCGCGCGCAAGGAACTGGCCTGGTGCGACGCTGAAATGCTGCGGGCCTCACGCGAACTGGGCTATGGCGATGATTGGCGCAAGGCGCTGGAGCACGTGAAGGCATTGCACGTGGAGCCAGGCAAGCAACCTGACTTGATCCGCGACCTGGCTCACGAAGCCGTCGATTTCATTGATCAACACGACCTGGTAACCGTACCGGCATTAGCGCGCGAAGACTGGTGGATGGAGATGATGTCGCCGGAAAATCAGCTCATCAACCCGTTCTTCACAGGCGGCACGCTGATCAACGTCTCGTTTCCCACCGCAGGCATGACCCACGAGCAGAAGCTGATGAGCATGCGCGGCAACAACATTCACTTCGCGCGCTCCACGGTTTTCCACGAGTTGATTCCCGGACACCACCTGCAATTCTTCATGAGCCAGCGTTACCGCACGTATCGCCAGCCGTTCAGCACGGCGTTTTGGCACGAAGGCAACGCCTTCTATTGGGAGCTGTTGTTCTGGGACCTCAATTTTCCGAACTCGCCCGAGAACCGCATCGGGATGCTGTTCTGGCGTATGCACCGGTGCGCCCGCGTTATCTTCTCGTTGAGTTTTCACCTGGGCCTTATGACACCTCAGGAATGCATCGATTTCCTCGTCAATCGCATTGGGCACGAACGCGACAACGCCAGCGCCGAGGTTCGCCGCTCCTTCGATACCGACTACGGGCCCCTGTATCAGTGCGCTTATTTTCTGGGAGCATTCCAGTTTCGGGCGTTGCACAAGGAATTGGTCGACTCGGGCAGGATAACCGATCGCGAGTTCCACGATGCCATCCTGAAAGAGAACAGCATTCCGGTTGAGATGATACGAGCCGATCTGACGGGGCAGAAACTCAGCCGTGATTTCAAATCGAGCTGGCGGTTTTATCAATGAGGTGCCGCGGCGGGAGTTACGATCAATGGACATCCGCGTGGTTGCAATTCGTCGAGCGATCTCGTCACACCCTCCTGGCGGCCCGGCGTTCGCCGCATTAGAATGAATAACACCATGAACCGGCGAGTAGCAGTTGCATGCCTGTTGTTTTCCACGCCGTTTTCCACCGTGGCCCTTGGCGCACCGAAAGAACCTCCTGGCCGCGTTGTGCGGCTCAATCTGAGGACTCGCGTCGAGGCGTTCAAGGGAAGCGGAGCGTGGCAGGAAGTTCGTTTCGAACAGCACCTTCCGGTGTCGCGATCCGCGATCTTGATCTGCGATATGTGGAACGACCATTGGTGCAAGGGCGCGAGCCGCCGCGTCGACGTGTTGGCTACGCGCATGGAGCCTTTACTTGAACAGGCGCGCGCCGCAGGAATTCAGATCATCCACGCGCCCTCCGACGTCATGGACTTCTACAAAGATGCGCCGCAGCGAGAGCGCATGATTGCGCTCGAGAAGATCGAGCCCCCGGCAAACCTACACCTCGCCGATCCGCCATTGCCGATTGATGATGCTGACGGCGGCTGCGACACCCCTGATGCGTTTTCCAAGGCCTGGAGCCGCGAGCACCCCGCGCTCAAGATCGCGCCCGACGATGTGATTTCGGATAAGGGAAGCGAGATTTATAGCTTTTTAAAGCGGCGCGGCATCGACACTCTGCTGGTCATGGGGGTGCACGCGAACATGTGCATTCTGAACCGCACCTTCGCAATCAAACAGATGACCAATTGGGGCGTGCGATGCATTCTGGTCCGCGATCTGACTGATGCCATGTACGACCCGCATGACCGTCCTTTTGTCAGTCACGAGGAAGGCACGGAGCTGGTGATCGAACACATCGAAAAATATTGGGCTCCGAGCGTCTTGGGCGGCGAGTTGTCGGCCGCGCTGCAGGCGTCTCAATAATCGTGTTGCCGAGGGTCCGTTAATCCTGGACCTTTCCAGGAAGGCGCCATTGTGCTATACAGTACCCCAGGTATCCGATGGCTGAGTGCCCTGCGTGCTCCTTCGTGAATCCCCAGACGAGCCGGTTCTGCGGATCGTGTGGCGCGGCTTTGTCACAGGACTGCCCAATGGCGTCGGCGCCCACTGAGGTGCTGCCTCTGGGTACCGCGCCTGTAAGGGCCTTCACCGCAACTACGTCGCCTACTGCCTCGGCGGGTGTAGAGCCCGCGAGACCACCGAGCGGCGCCGGAAGGCCGCCCACTGGCTCTTTGAAATCGCGCTCCTTGTCTTCGAGTTCGTCAATTGTGGAGGGCAGGTTTGCGCCGGGCATGCTGCTGGCCCAGCGTTACCGCATCGTCGGCATCCTCGGAAAGGGCGGCATGGGCGAGGTCTATCGCGCCGATGATCTCAAATTGGGCCAGCCGGTAGCGCTGAAGTTTTTGCCCGAAGCCGTAGCGAACAACGAAATAGCGCTCGACCGGTTCCACGGCGAAGTGCGCATTGCGCGCCAGGTTTCGCACCCCTGCGTTTGTCGCGTGTACGACATCGGCGAAGCGGATGGCCAGCAGTTCATCTCCATGGAATTCGTGGACGGCGAGGACCTGCGGTCGCTGTTGCGCCGCATCGGGCGGCTGCCGCCGGATAAAGCTGTCGAGATCGGGCGCCGTCTGTGTGCGGGGCTCGCCGCGGCTCACGAACGCGGAGTTTTACATCGCGATCTCAAGCCTGCCAACATCATGATCGACGGACGCGGAGAAGTGCGCATCACCGACTTTGGCCTGGCTGGACTGGTTGGCGAATTTCAAGGCGTCGAGGTCTCAAATGGCACGCCGCTCTATATGGCCCCGGAGCAGTTAGCCGGAAAACAAGTTTCGGTCAGCAGCGATATTTATGCGCTCGGTCTGGTGCTCTATGAGATCTGTACTGGGAAACGCGCGTTTGAGGCCGATTCCATCGAGGGGCTCAAGCGCTTGCGGGAGTCTTCCACAATTACAAATCCCAGCGCGCTGACTAAAGATCTGGATCCCTCCGTCGAGCGCGTCATTTTGCGCTGTCTCGATCCCGATCCTCGCAGGCGGCCCTCTTCGGCGTTGGCAGTGGCAGCGGGACTTCCCGGGGGCGATCCCCTGGCCGCGGCCCTGGCGGCGGGAGAGACGCCCTCGCCCGAACTTGTCGCTGCGGCAGGAGAAACCGAAGGAATGCGGGTGGGACTGGCTGCAGCCTGCCTGGCTTTTTTGGTTGTGGCGTGGGCCGGCGCTCTTTACCTGGCCTCGAACCTGAGCGTGTTCAAAGGAATTTCGATGCAGCCGCCTGAGGCGCTCGCCCAAAAAGCGCGGGATACGCTCGACCGCTTGGGCTATTCAACACGGGCTGACGATGCCTTCGGTTTCGATCTGGATTACATCAACTACTTGCGCAAGGCCGGCAAAGACTCGGCCGCGCATGCAGCCTCGTCATACAAGCCTCCGCCGGTTGTTTTCTGGTATAGGCAGAGCCCGCGAAGCCTTTCGCCTACCACGGCGACGATGGGAAGCTTGAGCCAGCTTGTGGTCACCCCCGATGATCCACCGCCTGTACTTTCGGGAATGGCCATCGCGGAGCTCGATCCGCAGGGCCGCCTGATCCACCTCGATGCGGTTCCGCCTCAACTCTCGGAACCGAAAACCGCTCCACCACAGTTCGATTGGTCGTCTCTGTTCGATGCCGCCGGTCTTCATTCGACCGACTTCAGCCCGGTGGAACCGAGATGGAATTCGATTGGCGCGTCAGACGCGCGAGCCGCATGGGTCTCCTCCCGGAACCAATCGCTGCGTGTAGAGGCGGCGGCGTGGCAAGGGAAGCCTGTCTACTTCCAGGTCATCGGTCCGTGGACGCAGCCCGACCGCATGCAGACCGCTGAGACCACGTCGCCGCGCACGCGCATGCTGGCGGGTCTGTTCGTTCTGTTGTTGCTCGGCGCGCTGCCCCTGGCCTACAGGAATTTCCGCGGGGAAAGGGGCGACCGTGGTGGGGCACTGCGGCTGGCGACATTTGTCTTCACCGCGAGGATCTTGTTCTGGGTTGTCGACGGCGACCATGTTTGGGCCCTGACCGAATTAGGACTATTCATCCTGGCAGCGAGCTTCGCGTTGTTCATGGCCGCGGTGGTCTGGGTTATCTATCTGGCGCTCGAACCGTTCGTGCGAAAACGTTGGCCTCACGCAATTATTTCCTGGGTGCGCCTGCTTGGCGGTCATATTCGGGATCCGCTTGTGGGGCGCGATGTTTTGGCCGGAGTGGCACTGGGCGCGATTTTGCTTCTGGGGCAGTTGCTGCGTCAGGTCATCAACCCACAATACCGGTTGTCCGCGTTGACGCTTCAATCGACGGACACACTTCTAGGCATGCGGCATGCCCTTGGCGCCCTGTTGTACTACTCGTGGTACGAGCCGGCGATGGCGCTGCTTTTATTCTTGATGATGTTCCTGATTCGTGCCCTGATGCGCAGAGGATGGCTCGCGGCTCTTGTCTTTGTCGCGGTCTTCGCGCTCCCTCTGCTGCAAGAGCAACCGCCGCTCGGGATCATCATTGTGCAACTGCTCACGTCGGCACTATTCGCCGCTGTTCTGCTGCAACTGGGACCGCTGCCCGTGGCAGTTGCGCTGATCACCGACAACCTGCTGCTCACGCTCCCAGTGACGATGGATACCTCAGCCTGGTATTTCTATCTGACTGTGTTCGGCGTGCTGTGCGTCGCCGCCGTGACGGTCTACGCGTTCCACACGGCGCTTGGCGGCCGCACCTTACTTAAGGCTGATTTGCTCGAGGCGTAATTCTTACAGGACGGTGTGCCCCGACGCCGTCGATGGCGGTTTTCAATTCACGGCAATCCGCTCAGAAGCCGAACCGCTCCGGATGCCGGCCGATCATCATGGCGGCAATCACCTTGGGCACGTATTCCCGTGTTTCCGGCGGCCCGGCGCGCACGGGGTAGAGATACTAGAATTGCGCTGCTTGATGGGATCGGTCACCTTTTGTATCGCCTGTTTGACTCTCGAGAGGCCCAGATTATAGACGGCCAGTGCCAACATAACGGAGCTCCCGGAGCCGAAATCGAGAATGAGATCGCGGATATACTTGCACGCCGCCCGCGTGGCTTTCTGCGCATTCAACCGCTCATCCACTTCGCGGCTGACTTTTAAACCGTACGCTTTAGCCGTCACCGGCGTGAATCGCCACAGTCCGGCTGCTCCGGCTTGGCTCTTGCTTCTGTCGCTCATCGCGCTCTCCACCAGCACGATGTAGGCGAGATCCGGCGGCAGACTCTGCTGCTCGAAGATTTGCCGCATCGTTGTCATATCCTCGCGAGCTTCCCCTTCAGCTCGAGCCATATGCGGCCGGTCAGGCCCCTGATATCGTTCGATGAACCGGTTCACTTGCTCCAGGAATTCCGGCGGAATGCTGTAAGTTTCGGCTCCGAATTCCGCCATGAGCACGTGAATTTCACGCTCCACGGGACTCTCGCGTTCAAAGGCACTTACTTTACTTTGTACGGAAAATTGCCCTGCAGAGCACGGCCTTGATTCTCATACTGGTCAAGCTGCTCCACCAGCGCGTCAGCGTCTCTTTGCGTCTCGCCAGGCGTTGCCAGTATGGATTCAATTTGCGCGATCCTTATCTTTCTTCAAGCCTTCGATCTTCCAGAAGCCGTAGGCACTCACCCCAACCAGCAACACGATCAGAACGCCGATGATGAATTTGAATCGTCTGCCGGTACGGTTGAGCGCCCCCCTGAAGCATTTCGCGCATGATGACCACTGTCTGGTCGCCCACACCTTTTCGGCGTGCCATGCGCGCGCGGGCGACCGCAGCGGCCAGAACCTCTTCATCTTGATGGCTGATCAAGGCCCCACAGGGGGCGCTCGTTTACGGATACAGGCCGGGATGCGCTCTCCATCAGCAGCGGCGCCATGGGAGCTACGAGGGTCTCGTTGGGGTTGGCCTCTAAACAGCTATCCAGCAGAAATGTGAGTTCAGGGCCGTCAGCGCCGAGACGGATATGGCAGGGCGGTTCGAGGACTGCTTCCGTCACGCGAACGCCATTGAGGTATGTTCCGTTGGTGCTGTTGAGATCGCAAATGCGATAAGACTCATCGTCCTTGCAAATTTCGAGATGACGAGCGGAAACGACGGCCGCGTCGCTGATGATGACGTCATTTTCCGGACTGCGCCCCGATCTTGGTCACGGGCTCGTGGACCGGGTGGCGCGCGCCAGCAAACGAGCCGGATTCGCGTATGAGCCACGCTTTGAGACGAGCGTCCTCTGGCATGGGCTTTCGTCCGCTTCATTCATGAGTCGCCCGGTGTTCGAGCGGACCCTTCTATTTTAATTCGAGAGGCCCGGGCCACGGCTGTTTATTGGCCCGATCAGCACGGTCCGGCCTTCCGCGCAATGCTCTCCGCCGCGAGTTTTCCCGTGCGGACGCAATCCGGCATGCCGATGCCGTGGTACGCATTACCTGCCGCGTAGAGGCCTGGAATTGCCTCGAGCCGCCCCTCCAGCTCCGCGATACGTTCCCGGTGTCCCACTGTGTACTGCGCCATGGAAAGCGGCCAACGGAATACTTTCCAAAATAACGGCTCGGCTGTCAGGCCAACAATGAGGCTCAATTCTTCGCGGACCGATGCCAGGATGGATTCATCGTTCTCTCGAAGCACCCCATCGTCGCCTGTGCCTCCTAGAAAACACCGCAGAACCGCAAGCGAATCCGGCACCCGATGCGGGAACTTGTTACCTACCCAAGTGGCCGCGAGCAGGCGACGACGTTCGCGTTTGGGTACCAGAAAACCAAAGCCGCGCATCTGATTCTTCACCGCGCCGCGATCGAAGCCCAGCGCCACAGTCATCGAGGAGCTGTAGGGTACCGATGCAAGAAGCGAGGAGATACGCGAATCGAGCCCGGTGGTGATCTGCGCTGCCTGGTGAGCTTCGCACGCCAGCACCACGTGAGTGGCACTCAGCCAGTCTTCACCGGCGCGCAAGCGGAAACCGGTTTCGGTCCTCTCGATGGACTCCACTGGTTTGTACACTACGGTTGTGCCAGCCCCAGCCGCATCGGTCATGGCTTGAATCAGCCGCCCCAGCCCTCCGCGCAGCGTGCGAAATAACGGCAACCCCCTCACGCCGTTTGACGCGGCCGTTCTCCGCTCCGCCAGTACGCCGCGGGTCAGGCTCCCGTATTTGGTTTCCAGTTCGACAAACCGTGGGAGGACGCTCGAGACACTCAGCTGACCGGGATCCCCACCATGAATGCCGGAGAGCAGCGGCTCCGCCAGATACTCGACGGCCTCGCGCCCGTAATGTTCCTCGACGAAATCCGTCACAGAACGGTCGCGCACAGCCGCGACACGCGGGCGGCGAAAATATTCCAAGGCCATGCGCAGCTTCGTAGGCAAACTCACCAGAGGCGACGTGGCCATCGGCCAAATCCGTGTTGGAACCAGGAACTGCAGCCCGTCCGGCAGTTCCACCAGGCGGCCGCGCTTCCAGACATAGGTCTTGCGCTGGTGGTCGTTCGATCCGATGACCTCGCTTTCGAGGCCCAACTCGCGGATGAGGTCCATGGCCCAGGGCTTCGCGGAAAGAAAACTATCGGGACCGGCTTCGATGACGCAGTTCCGAATATTCTCGGTCTGCACCACGCCTCCCAGGCGCGGACGCGCTTCGATCAGCGTACAGGCAATGCCGGCTTTCGAGAGATAGTAAGCGGCGGAGAGCCCGGAGATACCAGCGCCGATGATGGCTACTGAATGCATCGGACGGTCAGTCGAATCCTCAGGGGTGAAATTCGCGTACCATCTGCACCACGGCCTTGACGTGGTCCACGGGAGTTTCGGGCAAGATACCGTGGCCCAAATTAAAAATATGGCCCGGGCGCGTTCCAGTGCGCTTCAATAGCTCGGTCACGCGCATCTTCAGTTCAGGCAAAGGTGCGAACAGGGCCACCGGGTCCAGATTGCCTTGGATGGCCGACCGGTAGCTGATATCCATCCACGCCTGATCGATGTTGATCCGCCAATCCACACCCATCACGTCGCCGCCTGCGGCGTGAAGCTCGCGGAAGAAACCCGAAGATCCGGTGCCAAAATGAATCACCGGCACGCCCGTGGCCCGGACACGCTCGATGAGTGCCCGCGAGTACGGGGCGGCGAACCGGACATAGTCGTCCGGCCCAAGCGCTCCCACCCAACTGTCGAAGACCTGGATGGCTTTGGCACCCGCCGACACCTGCAGAGAGGCGAACGGGGCCAGCACGTCCACGATCTTGCCCATCAGACGGCGCCACAGAGTCTCCTCGGCGTACATCATGCGTTTGGTTCGGATGAACCTGCGCGAGGCGCCGCCCCCGATGATGTAACTCGCCATGGTGAACGGGGCGCCGATGAAACCAATTACGGGAACGCGGCCCGCAAGCGCGCGCACCACCATCTGAATCGCCTCACCCACATAGGCCAGGTCGTCGGTATTGGACGTGGAAAGCGTGTCGATGTCCGAAGCATTGCGCACCGGATTGGCGATGACCGGACCCTCGCCCGCGGAATACCTCAGCTTCAGCCCCATGGGTTCAGCGGGCAACAGCAGATCGGCGAAAATGATGGCCGCATCGACGTCCAGAATCTCGACCGGTTGTAACGTAACCGTAGCCGCTAATTCCGGTCGCTTGCAGATGTCGAGGATGCCGTGTTTGGATCGAATCTCGCGATATTGAGGCAGGTAACGTCCTGCCTGCCTCATGAACCACACCGGCCGCACGTCGGTTGGCCGCCGGCGGCAGGCATCCAGAAAACGACTGCTCATGGAAGCCACGCGCATGCTTGCTCCGGTTTGTCTTCGCACATGAAGACCCGAAAATCTGATGGCTTATGTTTTGCGGTCCACTTGCGGCCATTGACGAAATACGGCTTGGTCCAGGCCTCGCTGTCGATGGTGTGCGGTGCAATCACCGATACGGAGAGCACGCCCTCCGCCGGCCAACCCGTCCTTGGGTCCATAATGTGGCTGTAGATTTTCCCTTCGGCGCGGAAGAACTTTTCGTAATTTCCCGAGGTGGACATGGACTCGTTCTTGAGATACACGTCGGCCGCGCTTTTTGAGTCGTCCTTGGGGTCGCGGATGTGCACTCTCCAACCCGTCTCGCCCGGCGGCGCGCCCAGAGCGTAAATGCTACTTCCGGACGCCGAAATCAGACCCGTGCGGATGCCGTTCTCTTTCAAAATGGCCGCCATACGATCCACTGCGTAGCCTTTCCCAATTCCCCCCGGGTCGAGCTCTACACCCTTGGCGGCGAATTTCACCGTCCATGTCGCGGGTTTGAGCAGAATGTTCCGGTAACCTACCCGGTCGAGAGCCCCCCGGACTTCCGCGCGGTGTGGC
>QHXW01000057.1 GCA_003223115.1 Acidobacteriota bacterium | reverse complement strand
GCCGCAAATATTTGCAGCAATGGCATTTGTCACCCATTGGGTGAAGTGCGCAGCAGTTGGAACACCAGACAGGTCTCGGACTTGCCGAGAGCGCTCAGCGTCAATTGCCTTTTGTAGGTTGATACTCTCCGGGGACTGACCGGTGCGGTCGTTGCGTCCACGCCCTTTGGTCTGCCCCACGCACTCCCAATTAGCCGCCTGAAAACAGGTCCCCGCATACTGTTGTCGATCGACGAAGCTTTCTAACAGCCACGGCTCATAGCCATAGCGCGCGGCAAAATCCTTCTGCACCCGACCGACGCACGCCCCCAACACAAAAGAAGCCAGATTGCGACACTGCACGCTGGGGCGGATCAGCAAGCGGCTCAAATTCACTACCCGCCCCTCGTGCGCCTGGCGTTGCTGCGCATC
>QHXW01000056.1 GCA_003223115.1 Acidobacteriota bacterium | reverse complement strand
GGGGACTTCCTTTGGCTGGGCCACCGCCTCGGCGTGCCGTCGCAGCCGCCAGTGCTGCACAATGTTTAAGACCGGTGGGGGAAGCTGCACTTTTCCTTCCCGCTCTATATCCCGCAGGGCTTTCAGGCAGGAACACGTGGCTTGCCGCGCACATCATGCAACTGCAAGCGACCACACACCCACCTCGCTAAGCGCGTCCGCGACTCCTCGCCGGACTCGAGTCTCTTCTGGATGACCGCGAGACTCGCCAGTCGCGAGAGAACCGCTTTGATGCTCCCCACTTCCTACGGTATACAGAAAATCGGCTCAAATGTTCAGTACTTTTTTTGGGGTATGGGCAGGGCTAGGCTCCCTCGAAAATTGAAATGCCGGAGCGTTGGAAGAGCTTGGGTTAATGGCCAGGGGCGTAAGTGGCACTGTGCGCAGGCACACAAAGCACAATTCTCCCGTCCATTAGACCAGGGTGAGCGTGACCGTCAACGGATCTCCGGGTACCCCACCAGCGGCGCAAGCGACAGTCTGGAGATTCCAGTCACGCCTCTCTGGGGAGGGCCACGAGAAGTTAACGTCAGCTCTGTTAGCATATCGCGATCTGGCACCCATTTTCATGATTCGTGCTGTCGTCCTGTCGTCAAGACATGGAAAACTAGTTATCGTTCGCGGCTGATGCCCAGCGCGCGAATGCGTTTATGCAGGTTGGTGCGTTCCATGCCCAGCGCCCGCGCGGCCCCTGAGACATTCCAGTTGGCTTCCTGAAGCGCTCGCAGAATATGATCCCGCTCGGCGGAGGCCCGCGCTTCATGCACGCTGGAGCGCTGCCCGGTATCGCGGGGCGTGCGGATCTCGATGGGAACCGCTTCCCGTGTCAATGCTTCGCCGGGCGTAAGAATGGCCATGCGCTCGACGGCGTTGCGGAGTTCGCGCGCGTTACCCGGCCACGGATAAGCTTCGAGAACCGGATAAACATCCTCGTCGATTGTCTTCGGTTTGAAATTATTCCGCGCGCAAAAATCCCCGAGAAAATATTCCGCCAGCGCCCGGATGTCCTGCGGCCGCTCACGCAGCGCCGGCACTCGAATGGGCACCACGCTCACGCGGTAATACAAGTCCTCGCGAAACTTCCCCTGCGCCACCAGCGCCGAAAGATCGCGGTTTGTGGCCGAAATGACCCGCACCGAAACGCGGATGGTTTGCTCTCCGCCCACGCGGTGAAATTCACCTTCCTGCAAAACGCGCAGCAGCTTGGCTTGCGAGGCGGCGTGCAGATCTCCGATTTCGTCCAGAAACAGCGCTCCTGCATCGGCCAGTTCGAATTTTCCGCGACGCATGCCCGCCGCGCCGGTGAACGAGCCCTTTTCGTGGCCGAACAGCTCGCTCTCAATCAGCTCTGTTGGTATGGCCGCGCAGTTCACTTTCACAAACGGTCCCGCGGCGAAGGGGCTAAGCCGATGAATGTGCTCGGCCAGCAGCTCTTTGCCAGTTCCGGATTCGCCGATCAGCAGCACGCGAGCGTCGGAACGCGCCGCCATGGATGCCTGCTCGAGCGCGCGCAGAAACGCCGGACTCGAGCCGATCATCTGGGAGCCGGCTCCCACCAGCTCGCGCAAGCGTTCGTTTTCGCGGCGCAGATGGTCGTGCTCCAGGGCGTTCTTGAGCGCCACCAGAACTTTTTCGCGGCTCAAGGGTTTCTCGAGAAAGTCGAACGCGCCCGCGCGTGTGGCTTCCACGGCGTCGGCGATAGTGCCGTGACCAGAGATCATGATCACCGGGGCCCGCCCGTCTACGTGCTGGACCGCCCGCAGCAGGTCGATCCCGCTGCCGTCTGGCAGGCGCATGTCGAATAGGAACGCATCGGCTCGCGCGACATCAGAACTCGCGCGGAATTCAGCCATCGAGCGGCAGACCGATACCGTGTATCCCTCCCGCTCAAGAATCATGCGCAGAGAGCGGCCGATGTTCTCCTCGTCGTCCACGATCAGGACTTTTCTGGATGCCATTTCAGCCGCTTACGACTTCGCTCGGCGCCGGGCGTGCTGAGGCGACGGCGGGTCTCACCTCGGGGGCCTGAAGAGAGCGTGGCAGCACAAATCGGAATCCGGCGCCACCCAGTTCGCTGGTAACGGGCAGAATGTCGCCTCCCGAAATCAGAGCGCTCTTGCGCGCGATGGAGAGGCCTAAACCCATTCCATTTTTCTTGAATGAGATAGTGGGCTGAAACAATGTTTTGCGGACCTGCTCGCTCAAACCCGGTCCGGAATCGTGAATCTCAACGGCCACGTGCCCGTCCAACACCTGCGTTTTAGCCAGTACTTTTCCGCCTGCGGCGGCGGCTTCCGCGGCGTTTTCGAGCAGATTCAGAAGAACGCCTTTTACCAGATCCTCATCCGCCACAGCACGCGGTGAGTCGCCGTCCAGTAGCAACCGGTAACTTACTTCCGGGTGTCCGGCTCTGAGGAAGGAGACGCGATCTTCGACCAGGGTGTTCACATCCAGCTCGTGGGGACGCACCGCCGGCTCGGTGGCGAACTGCGAAAAAGCCTTGATACGCCTTTCCAGACTTTCGATCTCCTCCACCACGATTTGCGCCGCCTGCTCCAGAAACCGGCGGTCGCTTTCAGCGTGCCGCGCCACCATTTCCTCGACGGTAAGCCGAATGGGTGTGAGCGAGTTCTTCAGCTCGTGCGCCATTTTCCGCGCCAGAGTCTGCCAGCTCGCGAGCTGCGCCAGGTACACCAGCCGCTCGCGGTTGCGCTCGAGCTCTTCGGCCGTGTGATTGAAGGCCTCGATGGCGCGGCCGATTTCGTCGTCCCGGCGGCTCTTCAAGCGAACGCTGAAATCGCCCGATGCCAGCTCGGAAAGCCCCGCGGTCAACTGCCGGATGGGCCGGGTGACACGATGCGCCAGGAACGACAGCACCACCAGCGACGCCAGCCAGATAGATGACGCCAGAACCATCCAGGAATAGAAAAATCCGCGCCGCAGATCGCGCGAACGCTCCCGATTCACCAGCTCCCGGGCCCGTTGATACTGTTCCGAGAGCTTGTGCATGGGAACCGAAAGCGGGCGAGAGTACACCAGAACGTCGCCGCTGCTTCGGACCAAGTATTCCAGGCGGTCACCCTGAGCGCCGGCCAGGGTGAAGGTGGCGGCATCCGGGCTGGCCCAGAAACTTCTGATGGGCTCGGGCCATTTTCCCCGATCGCTTGCCGGATAACGCTGAGCTTCAGCTATCCCCTCTGCAACCGCTGCTTTCAGGTCTTCGCGCGACTGCTGGTAATACTCGCGCCCGGTGGCTTTAAGGGAGCTGGAAATCTCGTCCAGCTCGCGGGTGGAATGATACTGAAGGCTGTGCTCCAGAAGTGTGGTTGTAATCCAGAGTGTGGCCGCCCACGGCGCCAATGTGGCTGCCAGGAAAATGACAATAAGTTTGTCCCGAAGCCGGCTCATCCGCTTCGTACGCCTCGACCCGGTTTCTTCAAATCCAGTAGCCGCACCGGCCCAGCCGCCGCTTCCCAATGCGACTGCTGCGAGCGTGCCGGATTGCTAAAGACTTCGATCAGGCGTGTGAGATTGATGCCGGATTCGCCCACCACCGAGGCCTGATCTTTCGGCTCCTCGGCCCGCACTTCCAATCTTATCCAGAACGGCTTATCTGGCGGAATGCTGTCGATCCCAACGGCCAGATTCTCCAGGCACCAGGACTCCGCGGCGGAGGAGGAAAGGTGGGAAATGCTGCGCGCATCCGGACCCGTCTTGGCCACCGAGAATTTCTCTTCCCAAAGGTCATAGCTCACGATGAAACGGTCCACGGCCCGTTTTACGACCAATGCATTGAAGTCCGTCGAAAGCGACAGTTGAGCCAGGAAAGTTACTGAAGAACCGTCTTTCAGCCGTTCGAGCGGTTTGCCTGTCAGGAAGTTCAGGTGGGGAGCGGAAACACGAACATCATCGCCGTCCAGACGCACTTTGAGTGATGGGGCCGCAAGGCCCAGAAAAACCGGCGCGCCGAGGCTCGCCAACAGCCACCATCGTCTGGTGACGCTCACCATCAATAATTCATACCCACCATGAAAGTCGGAATGACGCGGCCATCCTTAATAGGAAAAGCCATGGCCAGCAAAAACGAACTCTTGCGCAGCCCGATGCCTACGGCATGACGCGCCACCACCTCCTGGCCGCGATCCCAGATGGCGCCCGTGTCATAAAAGACATCGACCATCCCGTACCGGTAATCCAGCGAATTATGAGCTACACGGCTGCCGCCCAGCGGGTCAAGCTCATATTTATTCCAACCTCGCAGCAGCGAGCCTGTTCCGAGAATGTAACGTTCGTAAAGCGGCGCCCGCCCGGTAATGAGACCCGACAATGCCTCGTCCGTGATGGTGTGACGCCCGCGTGTGATCGAGTAGCGCAGCTCCCAGCGATGGCGGGCGTATACAAAATCGCTCGCCAGGACTCGGGTGGCCGCACGCAGGTTGTAGCCCGCTTCAAGCGTCCTCTGGTCGGATCCCCAATCCTCCCAATGCCGCTCATAGCGCAGTGTTGTGATAGCGGCGTTGGCGGATTCGGTGCGAGCCGCTGGAAATTGCGTCTGGAACCGCTCAAAACTGGTTCCGAAGCTGAAAGTCAGCGGGCGAGCCACTACCAGCGTCACCACGGGCTCGAAATTCTTCCGCGTCCGGTAGATTCCCGGAAGGCCGTCCTGAAGACCCGTTCCCTGTTCGCGGGCCAGAGCATTCAGCGCATTGAGCGTCGATCGGTTCCACTGCTGGTGATAACTGTCGAACTCGAAGCGTAGCCGCACACGGTCGGTTCCGAGCTTCCTGTTCTCATACCGCGTGCGCAAACCCGCAAAGCGTTCGGCCAGCTCATCACCGTCGCTCACCAGGCCGAGTGTGAACCGGTTCGTCCCGATGGTGGTTGTCCCTTGAACGGCCGCCGTCCAGCCTTCGGTCGAGTGGTACAGGAACTTGGGAATCGAAAGGTCGAACTCGGTGCGGCGATGCGCCACTTCGAGCACAATCTTGACGTGATCGGGAGCGTTTCCACGCACAATGCGGTGCGTCACCGCGCGAACGTTCAGCTCATCTCGCATGCGGCGAGCTAAGTCATTCAGCGCACTAGGGTTCAGTTTTTGTCCAATGAGACTTTGGAATTCCAAGCGGAGGCCGCGGCTGATCCGGGATTGAAGCTCGTGAGGGATCTCCACGCTTTCGACGGTATAGCGGCAGTTTACGTTGAGTTCTGTGGATTCTGGAGGAGGCTGCTGATTCCCAGCCCACAAAGCGGAACTGCAGACCAGGAGGCTCGTCAGCGCGTATTTCATGCCGGGGGAGTTTGCAACGGGTATGCCACCAGTCTATACCTTTTATTTCAAGGAGTTGAATTCAAACCTCCTGTGCGCCCGGTTCACAGGTGTGCTGGCGTTGGATTAAAGGGCCTTAGCGAGTTCCGCGGCGAAAGCGCTATGCGGTGCGGGCTCTCTATTGGGTTTTCTGGCTCTGCGCTGGTGCTGCGGTTCGCGCGGGGGTGCTGCTGCCATCGTCATACCAACCGGGGCCTTGCCTTTAGCGGGTTGGGCCGGATTCGCGCGAAGGAGCTTGCCTTCGAGTGGTGCGCGATCGAACCGGCGGATAATGGCCTGCATTTCTTCTTGTGTGGGTGCTTCGACGAACGCGAATCCTTTGGATTCTTGCGTCTCATGATTGCGAATGACTTTGACCGAGTCGGCCACGAGGTCTTCTGCGGTCAGCCATCCCTTGATGTCGTCGGCGGTCACCCACATAGGTAAATTGCCGAGGAAAACAGTGAAACTCATTCTAGGGTTTTCTTTGCTCCGTTGATTTGTTTGTGGCTTCAAAGGGGAAGGAATCCGACTCTACTACCACACCGATAATATCAGGGAAGATCTAAGGTTTGCAAATCAGAAGTCGATCGGAATTGAAAATTTCCGGCAAGATCTTTCGGGATCGAACTCTGAGGTACTAAAATGCGCTCTCGGACGGCTGCCAGTACCAGTATACGATACAGGGACCCCGCCGGCTGGGCTACGGGTTCTGGAAGCTACGGGTTCAGGAGAGATTCAAGAACGTGGTTCAGGGCATCTGAGGATGGTACGCTGGCCTGTGCCAGCCGGGCGCTTCCGCCGCCTCGGCCGCCATGCTGAGCCACGAGCGGCTGAAGGGTCTTGCCGGCGTCGACGCCGCTATCTTCCGATGTAGCCAGCAACATGGAGGGCGGCTGCTCGACCGCCCCGACAAAGACGGCCTTCGATCCGGAAGCAAAGCTCTGAGCCAGCGCGCGCAGGCCTTCCAGTGTCCCTTTGGGCACGCGGCGCAGTACCCGCCTGGTTCCGTTTGCATCCGGCGCCGCCGCCTCATAGAGCGCCCGGCCCTGATAGCCGGCCAACTCAGCTTCCAGCTTCCGCCGCGTCTTGTCACCTTCCCGGGCGGCTTCCAGTTGCGCGCTGACGAGCTGGGGCGTGTCCTCGAGCGATGCCGAAAAGCTTTGTGCGATGCGCGCGAGCGTGTCATAGTCGGCACGGGCACGCCGAACGGCCCGTATGCCGCAAAGAAACTCCACCCGGACGGTGTTGCGGATTTTCTCCAGCTTGCGGATGAGAATCGGGCCGATTTCGCCTGTGGCCCGCACGTGCGTGCCTCCGCAGGCGCTGCGGTCCAGGCCCGGGATGGAAACAATCCGCAGCGTGCCCCCACGCTCGGAGGGCTTGCGCAGATCGCGTGCAGCCGCGGCATCCTCGAATGAAACCTCGAGCGGCCGGTTCTCGGTGACGACCTCATTGGCCCGGCGCTCCGCACCGAGAACTTTCCCGGTATCGACCGAAGCCGTTTCCAAATCGAGGGTGGAACTCTCCTGGCCCAGATGAAAGCTGACCGTTTCGATGCCAAACTGCTCGATGAAAACCGCCGACAGCAGATGCTGGCCGCTATGTTGCTGCATGTGATCGAACCGGCGGGACCAGTCGATACGGCACTCGACCTCTGTACCCTCGATTGTGGATTCCGCCCGGTGAGCGACCCCATCGGCGTCGTCGATGACTTCGATTACCGGCACGCCGGCAATCCAGCCGGTATCGTGCGGTTGGCCTCCGGAAGCCGGGTAAAAAGCCGACCGGTCCAGATAGATGAGCCGCCCATCGGGCGAGCGTCCGGCGATGTGAGCGCGAAATTCCCTCAAGTACGAATCCGTGTAATAAAGCCGCTCCGTCTGGACCACAGGTTTCCTATAATACGATGCGATATGCCCACGCGAACTTGTCTGGCACTCATCAGTCTCACATTATTTGATTTGCAGGCGGCGGAGAAACTCGCGGCGCCACGGTTGATCGAGATGGCGCGTCAGAAATCGCACGATCTGGTGGAGACCCTCAGGGCTTCGCTGGGCGAAGAACAGATCAAGAAAGGAACAGCGTTCGCGGGGGAAGGCCCGGATTTCATCTGGGCTTTTGAATCGGACGCTCAGCCGGTGCTTTACGTGGACGACCGCGCTATGGGGCCCATGACTCGCGCGAGCGGAGCGGCGAATGACCATCTTTGGTATTCCACCGGCCAGTTGCAGACCGGAACCGTGCATGGGTTCTATTACTTGGTGAACGGAACGCGCACTGGCGGCTCGAAGGACGTGCCGGCTTACGGACCGGAGTCTTATCTCAAACCGGGAGCGCCCCAGGGCAAGCTTTCCGACAAGATCGTCCACACCAGCAAGATCTACGACGGCATGCAGACCAATTACTGGATCTACGTTCCGGCGCAGTACGAGCCGGGGACGCCGGCGGCGCTGATGGTCTGGCAAGACGGAGAATCTCGCAAAAGGCCGAACGACTCCTACCGAGTCTTGATCACCACCGACAACTTGATTGCCGGGAAAAAAATTCCGGTCATGATTCAGGTACTCATCCAGCCCGGCCTGTTAGGCGATACGAAGATGCGTAGCATCGAATATGACACTGTGTCGGACAAGTACGCGCGATTCCTGCGCGATGAGATCCTGGCCGACGTCCAGGCCAAGTACAACATCCGCAAAGACGCCTATAGCCGGGCGATCAGTGGCACATCTTCAGGCGGTATCTGCGCGTTCAACGTGGCCTGGCAGCAGCCGGACCAGTTCAGCCGCGTGCTTTCGCACATCGGCAGCTTCACCAGCATTCAATGGCACCACGATCAGCCTGACCCGCGGGAGAATATTCTGGGCGGCAACGATTTTCCGTTCCTGATTCGAAAAGAACCCAAGCGCAATATTCGGGTCTGGCTCCAGGATGGCTCCGAGGATCTGGAAAACGATCACGGAAGCTGGCCGCTGCAGAACATCCAGATGGCGAATTCGCTCAAAATGCGCGGTTACGATTTCCACTTCAGTTTCGGCGGCGGCACGCACAACGGAGCGCATGGAGGCTCCGAATTGCCCGAAGAGCTGACTTGGTTATGGCGCGGCTACGACCCGGCCAAAACGGAAGAAAGCTACGAAATGGAACCCGCCGAGCGCGAGAAACCGCTGTTCAGGGTACGGATTTACAGCCGGTAGAATTCTTGGCATCATAAGGGCCCCGTCCCGCGGCCAAATTCGCCACAGCGGCGTCTGGGAACTGTTTTGCCTTGGCGTGCTTGGGGCGTGGCCGGCGGCTGCGCAAGTTCCGCAGATCACTGCGGCGGACGTGGTGAACGCAGCCTCCTACGAGCAGCCGATATCGCCCGGATCAATCGTTTCAATTTTCGGCACGAATCTAGCGTCGAAAAACGGTGACGGCCCGGGAAACGCCGCTGCCTGACGGGCTTTCGGGGACCTCCGTAACGCTTAATTGAATCGGGATAGGGGGAAGCTTCGCGGCCCCCCTCCTCCCACACCACCGGACATGCGGGTCCGCATCCGGCGGTTCGGCGGGTTAAGCAATCGAATCGGTTTCACAGTTAATCTCGGAATCCCAAGCGAGTCGAAGTAAGCATTTGGGCAACGCGATGCTGAGCGCGGGCGAGTTCGCCAACCGCCATGGTCCGAGGGGGCTACCTGCCGTTTGAGCGGCTAGGTCTTTGCCCACATCCCGTTGGCGCAACTCGGCAAACCGCGTCGTGCCCCGCTTCCACTGCTTCCAGATCGCAGACCTGAGTCTAGCCGGAGCCACTGTTCAAGACTTTCCAACACCGAAGGCGTTTCACACTTTCCGAAATAGCCAATCCATCCCCTGAGATAGCGGGATAGTTCTTCGGCCATTCGTTCCATGCTGACTCCTCTGGTCCGGCTCGTCAGTTCCCGTATCCGCTCCTTGAACCGGTCCACCGCTTTCGGCGCGATCCGCCGTTTTGGTATACCGGCACTCGTGAAGCTAAATCCTAGAAACTTCCTTCCCCATGGCCGTGCCACCGCACTCTTCTGCTGGTTGACCTTGAGCTTGAGCTTTGCCGTGATGAATCGCGTAATGCTTTCCATCACACGTTCCCCCGCCCGACGACTACGAACGTAAATATTGCTATCGTCCGCATACCGGACGAAGTGAAGGCCGCGCCTCTCTAACTCCTGGTCCAGTTCGTCGAGTACGATGTTCGACGACAAGGGTGACAGGACTCCCCGAACGCAAAAGATAACCTGGGTTCGACTTTGATCCAGTGACGCCGCAGGGCGGACCCGGCGATCCGTTTGATCAAATGGAGCAGTCTTGCGCCAATCGCTCGACCGCGTCGGAAAGATGATCGACTTGCCGAAGCAGGATCCGTGAGCCGAAGATCAGCGCCGCCGCAATCTGTCCCTCGGCGGCCAGATCGCGCAGAGACTCCAAGCCTGGCCGGACCACAACGGCCCCGCTATAGCCTTCATCTTGGAAGATCCATTCCGGCGGCACGCTGTATTCGTGGGTCTGCGCATACTCGATCAGCGCCGCCGTTTGGCTGGCAATGGTGTGGTTCTCCTTCTGTCGATCCGAGGAGACCCGCGGGTAAATGGCGGCTGGCTGGCACGCGGCATCTGTCATAAACATACAACCTCCTACGCCACACATCCGCACTCAATTTCCGTCGAAACCCCAGCCGACGCTCAAACTCGAAGTTATCTTTTGCGTTCGGGGAGTCCTAGGTCCGCCTTGCGGCGTACCCTCATCCACCGGACTTACCAGCCCGTCTTCCATCACTCCGGCTCGCAGAAATGCGCGGACTAGGCGTCTTCATAGGATCATTCTAGCGCCTGTGTGAAACAGGGAGCACGGCGGCAGCCGTAGGCCGAGTGGATAGGTTGTACCCCCGGGAAACCCCGCAGGTCTCGGCAACGGCAGCCGAGCCCTTCGCTACAGAACAAGCGCCACGACCGGCGAAGCCCGGATACAATACGGGTTCCTGGAACGTCGCGGGTTCCGGGAGAATCGCCGATCTTCGACTTCGGCGCCTGCCCCGCAGAGCAACAGTGAACTGAGACATAATACCGAGCGATGTTCAAGACAATCGCGATTGCAGTGGCATTCTCGTTGAGCGCTATGGCGACAGTGAAAATTGAGAAGACAAATTTCAAAGGCTGGCCCAACAGCTATCGCATCACCAATGGCGAGATCGAACTCATCGTCACCACCGACGTGGGGCCGCGCGTGATGCATTACGGTTTCGTGGGCGGGCGCAATGTGTTCAAGGAATTCACAGAAATGCTCGGGAAATCGGGCGAGACTGCCTGGCAAGCTCGCGGCGGCCATCGGATTTGGGCGGCCCCCGAAGACGCGGTGAAAACGTACGCGCTGGACAACGGGCCGGTGCACATTTCCATCAAAGGCGATATGGTGGAACTCACCCAGCCGGTCGAGTCGTTGACCGGTCTCGAAAAGCAGATCACGGTGAAGCTCGCGCCGCACGGCACCGCGGTCGACGTAATTCACCAGATCAAGAACACGCGGCAGCCGGTGCGCCTGGCGGCTTGGGCGCTCACCATGATGGCGCAGGGGGGCATCGGCATTCACGGTTTCCCGCCGCGCGGTACGCATCCCAAGGATCTCGCGCCCACCAATCCGCTGGTGATGTGGGCCTTCACTGACCTGAGTGACAAGCGCTGGCAGTTCACCAAGAAATACATGATGCTACACCAGGACCCCAACAATCATGAGCAGCCGCAAAAGCTCGGATCATTCAACACACACACCTGGGGAGCTTATCTGCTGGGCTCGGATCTGTTCATCAAGCACTACGAAGCCGACCCTAAACGGGCCTTCACGGATCTTGGCGCGTCGTTTGAAACCTTTACCAACGCGGATTTTCTGGAGCTCGAGACGCTCGGGCCGGTCACTGATCTCGGCACAGGGCAATCGCTGCAGCACGTCGAGCGTTGGACTCTGCACAAAAACGTACACATCCCCGAGTGGACCGACGCTACTCTCGACCGTGTACTGTTGCCGCTGGTGGCGAAGTAAGAGTGGGTCAACAGCCAGACGCGCCCTTCCGCGGAATAGCTAAGCTAGACTGGACTTCGAGGAGTTACGGCCATTAAAGAATATCTAACGCAACGATTCCTCACTGCTTTCGGCGTCGGCCTGACGGTGATCGCCATTGTGGTGGTGTGGGTTTTGTACATGCAGCGCAATGCGCACATCGAACCACAGGGGAAAATTCTGAAAGTGCGCACGCAAGCGATGGATGAAAACAGCTCGGTGGCTGTGGTCGACTTCCGTATGGTCAATTCCTCCGATTACCCCATCTGGGTGCGCGAAGTGGTCGTGTCCCTACAGGGCGCGGATGGGAACACCTATGACGGAGCTGTGGTTTCCGAAACAGATGCCAAGGCGTTGTTCCGTTATTACCCGCTGCTGGGACAGAAATACAACGATTCCCTGATCGTACGGGATCGCATCCACGCGCATCAGACCGTGGACAAAATGATTGCGGCGCGTTTTGAAATGCCGCAGGGGCAGCTCGACGCGCGCAAAAAACTGACAGTTCATATTGAAGACGTGGATGGTCCCTCGGGAGACCTGGTCGAAACCAAATGAAACCGGCGCGCTCTTCGTGGCTACCGCACTTTGTCCCGTTAGCGGTGCTCTGCGCCTGTTTTCTGAGTGGCCGGGCGCTAGCCCAGGAAGCACCAAGGGGCATTCAGTTGCCGGCTGGGACCGAGCTCCACGTGCGGCTCGAAACCAAACTCACCAGCAATAATTCAAAACCGAACGACGCCTTCGAAGCCCTCGTGATTGTTCCGGTGATGGCGGACGATCGCATCGTCGTGCCCGCCGGAACGAAGATCCAGGGCCAGGTCAAAGATGTTCGGGCGGCGGTTCAGGCCGATCAGCGGGCGCTGCTCGATCTGAACTTTTCGGACCTGGTGATGGGGAACGCGAAGACCAAAATCGCCGTCAAGGTGGCCGACGTGGATAATGCGCGTGAATCGGTCAACGAGAATGGCCAGATCCTCGGCATTCTCTCGTCAGAGACGCTTTCAGCTCAAATGGACAAAGGTATCGCCAAGCTTTCGCAGAAGTACAGCGGGCTGGCGGATGTCCTACAGGCAGTGAAAGGCGCCGTGGTGAAGGAAACGGTGGGCGATATCGACTATGAACCGGGCGTTGAAATGACGCTGAAGCTCAATGCGCCGCTGAAATTGAACGCGGCGCCGGCCGATGCGGCAAACTTGGGACCCAAGCTCGAAACTATTGCCGACCAGTCAAAGCTCGCGGCACTGGCGACCGTTCAGCCGTTTCAGACGGTGGCACAGAATCCGCCCAAGCCATCCGACGTCACGAACATGATGTTCATCGGCTCCGAAGAGCAGTTGACTGCAGCTTTTAAAGCGGCCGGCTGGTCGACTGCGGCGGCGTTGAGCGCTACAAGCAAGCTCGAAACCATGCGCGCCATTGTGGAAGCTCGCGGATACAAAGAAGCTCCGGTTTCGATCCTGCTGCTCGACGGTAAGCCGCCCGACCTGGTTTTTCAAAAACAAAACGATACGTTCGCGCAGCGCCATCATCTGCGCATCTGGCGGAGGCCAGACGCATTTCAAGGGAAGCCGGTTTGGGTGTGCGCCGCCACCCACGATATTGGAATCGAGTTCTCGGATGAGAACCGCACCTTTATTCATAAGATTGACTCGAACATCGACCGCGAACGAGCCAAGGTGGTGAACGATCTGTTGCTCACTGGGATGGTGAAGTCGCTGGCGCTGGTTCAGCGGCCGGAAGTGCCCACCCACAGCCGGAACGCTACAGGAGACGACCTCGAGACCGATGCCGCAATGGCGGTTCTTGTTTTCTGAGGGGCGCGTCGTGCGCGCACGATGCTGTGTGCTGGCGCTGATCGCGTGTTGGGCTGGGTGTAGATCCATGGGACAGGAAATTCTCGATTTACCTGCTCCGCAGGCGGATTCGCGGGTTCACTATGGCGCCGATCCGTGTCAGTTTGGAGATCTGCGAGTCCCCCAGGGATCCGGGCCGTGGCCGGTGGCGATCGTAATTCACGGCGGCTTCTGGCGCGCGAAATACAACCTTGATTACATGGGGCACTTGTGCGAAGCGCTGCGGCGTGCGGGCATTGCCACTTGGAATATCGAATACCGGCGGCTCGGCAACGCCGGGGGAGGCTGGCCCGGAACTTTCCAGGACGTGGCTGCTGCGGCCGATTATGTGCGCGAGTTGGCCCCGAAGCACCACCTTGATCTTACGCATGCCGTGTCCATCGGTCACTCCGCGGGAGGACAACTGGCAGTCTGGCTAGCCGGAAGGCGGCGCATCCCTGCGAATGAGCCATTAGCAAGCGACAATCCATTGCCATTACGCGGTGCGATCGCCATGGGCGGTGTCGTGGATCTGAAGCGCGCCTGGATCTTGCATTTGAGTGAAGGGGCAGCCGGTGAGTTGTTGGGTGGTCCGCCTGACAAGTTTCAGCGGAGATATCGCGATGCCTCGCCAATTGAGATGGTGCCGATCGGCGTCCGTGTGCGGCTGTTGCACGGGACCGAGGATTCTATCGTGCCCATCGAGATCGCGAACGGATATCAAAAAGCCGCGGCCAAAGCGGGCGACAATGCCCGCCTGGTGGTGCTGCCAGGGGCCGATCACTTTGCTGCTGTGGATCCGCGCTCCAAGGAATGGCCCAAGGTGCAGGAAACAATCGAGAGCTTACTGAAATAGGTCCGAAGCGCGGCGGAACGCACGGCCATCAAGCTTTGTTATCCTAAAACTTACACCCCTAAATCATCCTGAGGAGACAAGTCCACACAATGGCTGTAAAAGTCGGAATCAATGGTTTCGGACGCATCGGCCGCAATGTTGTCCGCGCGGGTTTGCACAATTCCAACATCGATTTCGTGGCGGTGAACGATATCACCGACACCAAGACGCTGGCGCACCTGTTGAAATATGACTCCGTGCTGGGCACTTTGCATGAGACGGTAACGGCCGAAGTGGACTCGATTCGCGTGGGCAATAAGAGCGTGAAAGTTTTTGCTTCGAAAGATCCTGGGGAGCTGAACTGGTCGTCGGTGGGCGCTCAGATCGTGATCGAGTCAACGGGCCATTTCACCGATGCCAAGGACGCCTGCAAACACTTGCGCGGTTCCGTGAAGAAAGTGATTATTTCCGCGCCGGCCAAGAACGAGGACATCACGGTCGTGCTGGGAGTGAACGATAACCTTTACGATCGAGCGAAACACAACATTATTTCGAACGCATCGTGCACCACAAATTGCCTGGCGCCGCTGGTGAAGGTGCTCTACGATAAGTTCGGCATGAAGAAAGGATCGATGACCACGATCCACAGCTACACCAACGACCAGAATGTTCTCGATTTTCCGCATAAGGATCTGCGGCGGGCGCGCGCGGCGGCATTAAACATGATCCCCACTACAACCGGCGCGGCCAAGGCCATTGGCCTGGTGATGCCGCAGCTCAAAGGGAAACTCGACGGTTACTCCATGCGCGTGCCTACGCCGGACGTGTCTGTAGTTGATTTAGTCGCCTTGACCGACCGGCCGACGACCGCCGAAGAAGTGAACGGTGCGCTGAAGGCCGCCGCGGAAGGCCCCATGAAGGGAATTCTGGCTTACACCGACGACCCCGTGGTATCGACCGACATGCTCCACAACCCCAACAGCTCAATTGTCGACGGTGAGATGACCAAAGTCTTGGACGGCGACCTGGTTCACGTCATCTCCTGGTACGACAATGAGTGGGGTTACTCCTGCAGGGTCGTGGATCTGTGCGAATTTCTAGCGAAAAAGGGGCTGTAGCGCGCGACGCGGCGAAGCGCCATCATTACTTGTCTTCAATGAAGTAATCGAACGGGCCATCGGTGTAAAACAGAAACTCGGTGTCCTGTTCGGCGACGAATGGGCCGTGCCGCTCGTTAGGCGCAGCATACGTAAACGTTCCCGGCGTCAGCATGCCTTCCGGCGAGCGGATCCTGCCTTTCAAAATGTAGATGGAGTGGCCGCAGATCGTGTGATAATGCCGCGGCTCGCGAAATCCTTTCGGGAATCGCACGAGCGACGATTGCAGTTTGTTCGCCGCGTTATTATGCAACAGCTTCTGTTGAATGCCCGCCGGAACACCAGGCAGGTTGACCGCGGTCCAGGAAACATCGGCAACCTTGATCAGAACCGAGCGCCTCTCCTGGCCGGAGGCCAAAGCCAGCAGGAACACAGCGAGCGCCGTCAACGTTTTCATAAAAATTCCTCCTGAAACAGCGGATTATATAAGAGCGCGCCCCAAGATGTCAGCCGAGCTGCGCGATGATGGCGTCGGTGAATTCCACTGTTGATGCGCTGCCTCCCACATCCACGGTGAGATGTGTGCCCTCCGCATAAACGGATTCGATGGCTTGGTGGAGACGGCTGGACGCCTGGCGCTCGCCCAGATGCGCGAGCAGGAGCGCGGCGGACTGCATCAAGGCTGTGGGATTGGCGCGGCCTTTTCCGGCAATATCGGGCGCGGTTCCATGGACCGCTTCAAAAAGAGCGTGCCCCTCGCCCAGGTTCGCGCCGGGCACGATGCCGAGCCCGCCCACCAGTCCTGCCGCGAGGTCCGACACGATGTCGCCATAGAGATTCGGCAGTAGCAGAACGTCGAAGGTCTCGGGCCGCATGACAAGTTGCATGCACGCGTTATCCACGATCAACTCGTCATATTTGATTTCGGGGAACTCGGCCGCAACCTCGCGACAGCACCTCAGAAAAAGGCCGTCACTCATTTTCATGATGTTGGCTTTGTGAACCGCGGTCACTTTTTTACGGGCCTCACGGCGCGCGAAACTGAAAGTGGCCTGCTCAATGCGCAATGATGCGGTGCGCGTAATGATCTTCAGGCTCTCCACCACGCCGCTGACTACTTCATGTTCCAGGCCGGAGTACAGATCCTCCGCGTTTTCCCGAAAAATGATCATGTCGATGGGAACGCCCTGGAACCGGGTCTTGAGCCCGGGCAGCATGCGCACCGGGCGGAAATTTACGTAGAGGTCGAGCCGTTTGCGCAGCGTGACATTGATGCTCTGGTGACCGCCTGCGATCGGGGTAGTGAGCGGTCCTTTCAAACCTACGCGCGTGCGTTCGAGAGATTCGAAAACCGAATCCGGCAGCAAATGTCCGGTCTCTTCGAAGGCTTTGGCGCCGGCCTGTACACGCTCCCATTCCACGCCTACACCGGTGGCTTCGATGGCGCGGGCGGTCGCAACTGCAACTTCCGGACCGATGCCATCACCGGGAATCAGCGTAATGTGATGAGTCACCTCCGTAATTATACCGGCGGGTCATTGCTTGCCCGGCGTTTGCGTGTGAGTAGGTGCGACGTCCCGGAGCCGCGCGTGGAATTGCCAGCGTAACGTAACGTCTACTCGGTCACCACGCGTTTTTTCTTAGCTGTCTTTTGATCATAAAGCAACCCCTCGCCACCGCCCGCGAGCCCGCCAATCATGGCACCTTAACCACCTCCGGCAAGGGCTCCGATTCCGGCTCCAGCCGCTGCGCTTCCGCCTACAATGGCGGCCGAATGGCTGAACTTGCGGCGTTTGACCACCACTACGCGACGGCGGTGCCGGCTGGTGGTCGCGACTTTAACCAACTGACCTGAACCCCACAGGTCGGTTGTATTTTCTTCACTGAGAAGAACCGCTGGAACGACCGGAGATTCAATGTTTTCAGAATTGGTTGATGCCGGAATGAATGCTGACGAACGAGAAATACCCGCGGAATCCCGCGAAGGCCCTATTCCGATAAGACCCACTATGACGACGCCAGTAAGGACTAGGAATCTGATCACGTCCCACCTCCGGCGTCACACCGGCACGAGCATGGCCGAAAGAAGACAGCCCTTGCCGGAAAAACGTCCGGCGGTGAGAAAAAACCCGTGCTTTCTTACCGATTATGCGTTACCCGGTCGTAAATGAAGCCTGCGGCACCACCGGCCAGAGCGCCAACTGCCGCGCCTCTGCCGTGGCCCGCCAACGCTCCGATGGCGGCTCCTGTACCAGCGCCGGCGACAATGATGGCTACCGAATGGCTCAAGGGCCGCTGACTCAAGGGCCGCTGACGTTTCACTCGATATGCGGGCGAGTATGAAGCACGGCGCACCACCGGCGGCTGGGAATATCTTCGCTGCGCAGAATATACCGGCTGCTGATAGTTAGCGCGAGCGTTCGGTGCAGAGAGGGCCGGAGTCGTCGGATAGGCAGCCGGCACCGCGCTGGGCGCGTTCTGAGCCTGGTCGAATTGAGATTGCATTTGTGCCATCGTCGGCCTGCGAGTCCATCCGACCAGCGCGACGACGGTCATCAGAGCAAAGCCGGCGACAATCAATCCACGTTTCATGATTGCTTTCTCCTCCATCACATACGCTCTTTAGAAAAGGGTGGTTGACGCCGATGAAATGAAATTAATTTCGCAACTTGAAGGTGGTGTACAACATTAAACATTAAAGGGTGAGTACGTACAGAAATTTTGGAGCCATGGCTGCGAGGCAAACACGACGCGCATTTGAGCTGCGCCTCTCTGCCTGGGTGTCGCGAATTCTCTGCTACTTCGGCAAACGAGTGCATTTCTTGCGCGGGCGCCGGCCTGTGAGCTGTTCACAAGCAACCCGACTTCCGTGGCTGAGGGCTTCTCGGGCGTTAACGTCAATGCCTTTAAGTATTGTATTTACTATTATTTATAGGCAATAAAGAGTTTGGCGATCGTGTTGCTGTGCGATACTGAAATCACACCGAAATTGCGGTAGTTTCCTATGTCGTCCCATCTTGAAGAGGCGATAAGCCGATATAACAAGATCTTGGAGGGCCCTGCTCATAAGGACCTCTCCTGGGTCAAAACGTTGCATGATCAGATGGAAGCCGAGCGGCTTTCCGCGGGCGGACGTCTGCTTTGTCCTTTTCTTCGCCCTAACTTCGTCACCCGCCGTCAGTATGAATCCATGGTGAAGACCGGTGAGGCGCTGATTTCAGCCATAGACCGGATGGAGCAGATGGCACTGGCTTCGCCGGTGCTGCTGTCCAAATTGCAATTACTGCCTGCCGAAAAGATGCTGGCTGCCGTGGATCCCGGCTATCACGTTGCCGAAGTGACAACACGGTTTGATCTGCATCTGTCGAACGGCTCGCTACACGTGGTGCAGTACAATGCTGACTCGCCAACGGGCGTGGCCTATGGCGAAGGTCTGTCTGAGATATTCTACGACTGCCCGCCGGTGAAGGAACTGCGCAAGCGATACCACCTGACGCGCTTAGGCGGCAAAAAACAGTTCCTTGCGGCACTGCTGAAGGCCCATAAACAGTTTTCGGGCGGCAACAAGAAACCGAATATTGCGATCCTGGTGCTGCGGCCGTCCTTTTCCTCGTCTGTTCATGGCGAGAATGACCTGTTCTGCGAATATTTCCGGCAGGAAGGCTTCAGTACCGAACTGGTGACGCCAGAGCAGCTCGAGTACCGCAACCAGGTGCTGCGCAGTGGCACCTTCGAGATTGACCTGATGCTGCGGCGCATCAGCCTGCAGGAATTTTTGGTTCGTTTCGATCTTTCACATCCGCTGGTGCAGGCGTACCGCGACCATGCCGTGTGCCTGGTGAACAGCTTCCGTTCGGAGCTGGCCCACAAGAAAGCTCTCTTCGGGCTGCTTACGGATGAGGCACTGACGGCGAAGTTTCCCGCGGTTGAGCGCAAAGCCATTCGGGATCATGTACCGTGGACCCGGCTGGTGGCCGCCGGCAAGACGGCGTATCGCGGGCGAAGTGTCGACCTGCTGGAATATATTCAACAGCATCGGGAAAAGTTTGTCCTCAAGCCCAACGACGATTACAGCGATGAGCACAGCTACATCGGCTCAGATTTGGATCAGATGGCTTGGGAGCGCGCAGTCCGGCAAGCCCAGCGGAGCCCCTACGTGGTGCAAACCAGAGTGGAGCCGGCGAAGTCCGTTTTCCCCATGTTCAGCTACGGACACATGGAATACCGCGAGATGCAGGTGGACGTCCACCCGCAGGCCTTTCTCGGCAAGGTATCCAGTTGCTCGAGCTGGCTTTCGGCGGGCGCCGCCAGCGCGTACTCGTCCTGGGCGGGGCTCGCCCCCACGTTTATCATCGAGCCTAAAAGCTGATTTCTACGGGCTGGATCAGACGTGATCCACGCTCACGTGCGCCCGTAGATTGGACACTCCCGCGGTATAGCGCCCGTCCGTGACAGAAAACGCCACAGCATCCTCAAGCCAGTCATGCCACACGCCATCCGGGTCATGAGAGGCGACAGTAATGGTGTATTCCTGCGGGCACAGCTCGCAGCGAAAAGCGAAGCTCAGACGAATCATCTCGCCCGAATCGCAAGGGCCGAACTTGAGCTTCTCGAGCTCCGTGTTGGTTCCATATACGTTGAGCCCGATGCGCGTGCGAATCATGATTCCGATCACTGGGTTCGGCACAACATGCTGGTATTTCACCGAGACGCGCACCACCGCGAGTTCACCGCTGCGCCAGACCGCGGTGGGTTTGCCGTTCTCTCCAAGAGTTTCGACGCTCAGGATTTCCGCGCGCCCATCGCCCCTGCGCAGGCGCGGCGCGAGCGGCCTCTGGACGGTTTCACCCCACTCTCGGACGCGCGTCGAAATCCGGGAACGGTAAGCCTCGAGAGCTTCCGCAGGATCGCCGCGGCCGACCAGCCTTCCCTTCTCGATCCACCAGATTTCATCGGCGAGATTGAGCAACAGCTCCTCGTCTTGTGACGTCATCAGGATGGTGGTGCCGGCCCGTCGGAGACGGTCAAGCGCCGCGACCGCCCGCGCTCGAACCAGCCGGTCATGAAGGGTGAAGGCATTATCCAGCAAAAGCGTATCGACGGGCGCGAGGTTGAGCGGATCGCCGGGCCCGATCAGGCGGCGTTTGGTCCCTACCGCCACCGCACCGGCCTGGGGCGCCTCGATACCGGCGGCCAGCCGCAATAGCGTGCTTCCGCCCGCGTCGTCTTCACCGATAATGCCAATCACCGCACCATCGGGCGCCACGGCCTCAAACGCTGTAAGGGGCGGGCAGGTGACTTGCCGGAATTCGACTGCCATGCCCCATAGCATACCCGCCCGAGAATGGCGTGCGTGAAAATTGTGGAACTGGTTAAGAAGAGTTTAAAACCTGATCTTCGTACCACAGACTTGCTTTCTAGCAGCGTGACAATCAGCTTGCGGTTCACGGGATGGTCATCGGTCACAAGGCTGGGGGATCGGCGGAACGGGCGGGGATCTGTAGCTGTAGCGGCCGCAGAATGCTCACCCCTGGAAGCGCTTGACGGTTAGAATACGGAGGATGGCGGATTCACAGGTCCTCGAGAAGATGCGCGCGGATTGGAATGCGCGTGCCAAGGAGGACGTCCGATACTATGTGGCGTTCGGTCGGCGGGGACAGACCGAGGAGGAGTTCTTCGCGACTGCCGGCGGGATCGTACGCCAACTGGAAGAAGAACTCGCGCGGTTCCCCAAGCACATTTCCGCCGAGGCGCTGCGAGGACTCGAAATCGGCTGCGGGCCGGGACGCCTGATGCGCACCATGAGCCGCAACTTCGGTGAGCTGCACGGCGTGGATGTATCCGACGAAATGGTGCAGTTGGCGCTTGAGAAGTTCCGTGGTGCAACCAAGATTCACGTGCACCGTACTAATGGCGCAGACCTCGATCCGCTGGCTTCCGATTATTTCGATTTCGTCTACTCCTACGCCGTGTTGCAGCACATTCCCGCCCGGGAAGTTGTCTACGGATACTTCTCCGAGATCCGCCGTGTACTCAAGACCGGCGGCATTCTCAAATGCCAGTTGAACGGTTTGCCTGCCAGCCAAAAATCGCCGGACACCTGGGAAGGCGTCAGATTTGCGCGCCCGGAGATCGCCGATTACGCGCGCGATCACGATTTCCAGCTTCTGGCACTCGAAGGCGCTGGAACGCAATACATGTGGACTACATGGCGCAAACAGCCGCATGGTTGGAGCGCGGGACTGACCAGTGAAGGGGCGTCCACTCGCATACGCGGCTTGGGAAACGCACAAACGGGAGAGCCAGTAGTGCCCGCCTCAGGCCGCTACGCATATCTCACCTTGTGGATGGAGCAGTTGCCTTCCGACTGTGATCTGAACCACCTGCAGGTCGCCGTTGAGGGTCGAGCAGCAACGGTGTGTTATGTCGGCCCTCCGGCATGGGACGGGCTTTCGCAGATCAATGTTCTGATGCCGCCAGGGGTACGAACCGGTTTGCTTTCCGTGGAAGCCTTCTGGCTCGAGAAACCGATGTGCCCAAAGGCCTGGCTGCATGTCATCCCGGCCGGGCCCCTAGTGCCGCGTGTGTGTTCCGTACTGGACGGAACGAATCTGCTGGCGGGGAACCGCATTGAGAGCGGCACGGTGAAGCTAGTTCTTGAAGACTTGCCGGAGTCGCCATCCATCACGGCATCCATCGACGGCACCGCGTTGGCAGATGTGGATGTCTTCTGTACTGATGCCCTGGTGGGCCGTTACGAGGTGAACGTGACGCTGCCGGAGGGCGTGCCGCGCGGCGCACACATGATCGAGCTTCTATGCGGATCGCGCCGCCTTGCGCCAACCCAGATCGAGGTGGTCTGATTGCGCAGAATGTGGGCCGGCGCCGCGCTGGTCTTGGCGGCGTTCTGGCTCATAGGGCTCCAGGCTCCCGAATCGACCTCGGCCGAAGCAGCCATTCGGTTGAAGCTTCGAGCCGGGACCGGCATCGTCGAACTGCCCGCGGGAACGGCTGAGATTTCCTCCGAACTCGACATCCCAGACACGGCGCGGGACCTGGAGATTCGCGGGGCCGCGGCTGGCACCATTCTGCGGGCCTCGAACAGTTTCAGTGGGCGCGCGATTTTTCGTTGCGAGCGAGCCGAGCGCATCCGCTTCACCGGCTTCACGATTGACGGCAACCGGCGCTCTCTAGAACGGCCGAGCGGTTTGCCCGGCTTCAGCACCCCATTTGCCCGGTTCACCGCGGGCAACGGTATTTTGGCCCTCGACTCCGATGTGCTCATGATTTCCGATGTGCGGTTCGTCCAGATGCCGGGTTTCGCCATTCTGGTGAGCCGTTCGCGGCGCATCAGCATCAATCGGGTGCGCGTGGAGGACAGCGGATCGCGCAACGGGAGTGGCCGCAATAACGCCACCGGTGGAATCCTGCTTGAAGAGGGGACCCGCGATTTCGAAGTCATTCATTGTGTATTGCGGAACATCCGCGGGCCGGATTGCGAAAAACCAATTCGAGCGGATCGGGCGCGACGCCATCCAGGTGGGGCTTGGGTGGGCGATACGCGTCGAGGACAATAGCGGCGCCGAGATTGGATTTCCGCTCGAGGAGGTGGACATCGAGCACGGCGCAACGCCAGTGGCGCTCGATACGGCCGGCGATACCGGTCATTGTGTGTACGCGCTCAACCACTTTCAGGAAGTCAACGGCAAGTGCATCGATCTGGACGGTTTTCATCACGGTGAGGTGCGCGGCAACTCCTGCGTGAATGGCTTTGGCGCCGATCATTACCCGTTCGGGAATCAGGGGATCGTGCTGAACAACAGCGATCCGCGCATGCGGTCGGAACAGATCGAGATCGCCGGGAACGAGCTGGAGGGCGTGCTGTTCAGCGGAATTTTCGTAATCGGCAGGCGGCACAGAATCACAGGCAACCGGTTGCGCCGCATCAATCTCGCCCACTGCGATCAAAACGTCACGCGCTACGGCTGTAACTACGCCGCGGTACAACCGGACCTTCTGCGCAGCGGCATTTATCTGGCCCGCGGCGCGGAACGGCCCGACCCGGCGCGCGACAATGTGATCGAAGCCAACGAAATCTCAGGTTTCGGCATCAGCAGGCATTGCATTACGGTGGCGCCGGGCGTCTCGCTCGTCGAGAATCGCGTCGCCAGCAATATCTGTAGAGACGATGCAGCCGAGTGAGTTAAGTGGCGCTACGTAAGACCTGAGCGCCAGCGCCGTCTGAGAACCTCTCCCGCACCTCCTCGGCTGCGAAGATCAGCAGAGGTAACAAAAACACGACAGACGGAGGAAAGGGCGTTGTGTCAAGAAGACGCGAAGGCGTCATGCTGTACGAGAAGATGAGGGTCGGCCCCTTGGAGTCGCCTTGTAGGAGGAGACTCCAAACAGCCAGGAGCTGCTTCAGTCAAAAGCTGTGGTGGTGAACGTCCCTGGTTAAAAGGCGTGGCATTGTGATCACGTCATGTATGGGATAGAGAGACGAGTGTAAACGAACCTTCGAGGACGCATCGAAAAACTCCTAACAAGTCATCGAAACCGGAGTCGCACCCTTACTCCGGGAGCAGCGTGGCGGATACCTACTTACTGGCCGTGTGATGTCCGGTGTATAGCTCAGGAGTAAGCCGCCAATCAGTATGGCTGAAATGCCGCGCGTGATTTCCTTGCCTCGCACTACAAACCAAGCGGCCGTGCCACGAGACACGCGCCGGCCACTTCTAAAACCACGCCGTTTGGCTGATCGGAAAAACAGCCCGTGAAGGTTCGGCATGCCTTGATAACGAGGTGTTGTGGGCGACAGCCGTAGCATGGCGGCGTAGCGTAGAGGCCAGAACCAACCGCCGAACCGCAAACGATATCGCCAGCAGCGTTGCGCCGCCCGCCATAGTGCCGGCACCGAACCTCCAGAGGCGTTTTCCAATGATCGGCAGCGGCATCGGCAGGAACAAGTTGCACTTGATGAGGCAGAGGCTAAAGACACACCCGGCGGCGAAGTGATGGCCACGGAAGAACTGCGCAAGAGCTACCGCCAGCCCCAACATCACGATTGGCACGTCCTGCCCCATGATGAAACAATCCAGCAGAGGCACACTCCAGCAGCACGCCAGTGCGGTCATCCACATTTGTGAAACGGGCCAGACGTAAATGAACAGTTACAGGATACTTCAGGCGTCGCTTTCGCCATGCGACAGGCGAAGCGCTGGATGGCATTCTCTTGCGCCGTCTGCCATTCCTGACGCAGGAGCAATTGCGGAAGAGAGTGGACCTCGGACGGTAGGTTACTATCTCTAGTGAACAGGCGAGCCATAACCATGTTGGTCTTGTGAATTGATTCTAAAGAACAATATTCTGAAAATACACAGCTTGTGATGACCTCAGCTCCAGCATCCGCGCCCGCGTCAGCAGTGTCGCCCAAGACTGTGAGGAATACTTCTGCGTGTCGAGCGCCATTGGCGCTTTACGGATTGACCGGTTTCAGCGGGCTTGTGGCGGAACAGGGCTTTGAGAAATACATTTCCCTTCTGGTGGGCGCCACCGCCTCTGCTTCGGCGGTTGTGCTGTTTACCTACTTTCTCGGTTTTGCGTTAGGCAGCGTAGCGGCTGGGCGGTACATCAAGAGTGGACGAATTCGGTGTCCCTTGCGGGTCTATGGACTGCTGGAGCTGCTCATCGGAATTTCCTGCATCGTTTTTGCCTATAGCTTTCATGGGCTGATAGAGAAAATGGCGCCCTTCCAGAACCTGTTCGGTAGCGCCGCGATGAAGTTTCAGGTGCGCTTTATTTGCGGGTGCTTGTTGGTGCTGCCAACTGCCGCTCTTATGGGAGCGTCGTTCCCACTGATCGCGAGCACCCTGGACCGCGGAGATGCTTTCGGGGAAAAACACTGGCTACAAGCCTATTCCGCCAATCTGGCAGGCGCGTTCCTAGCGGCCTTGATCACGCCGATCGCGGTCATGCCCGTCATTGGCCTGCGCGGAGCCTTGTGGCTGTGTTTTGCCATCGGAATGGCAGTCTGTAGCATCGCAGTCCTGTTGCCCCAGCCGGCTTCCAGGGTGCGGGCCGACACCGTTCCGCCACGCAAGCCCGTGGACCGGAATCTTCGCTTGCTGCTGGCCGCCTCGTTTGCTTCGGGTGTCGTCTTCTTTGCCCTGGAAGTGATCTGGACGCACCTGATCGGCGTGGTGATCGGTTCCAGTATCTACGCTTTCTCCTGGATGCTCGCCAGTGTTCTGCTTGGCCTGCTGTTGGGCGCCTCCATGGTGACTCGGAGCGTCCGGAAGGGCCAAATGGTGGCTACTTCGACGCTCTTCCAGTGTTGCGCCCTGTCACTGCTGCTCCAGTTCCTTCTTTGGGACCGCGCAACTGCGTTTTTTACCATCACTCCACCGGCTCTCTTCCAGAATTCCTTTTACTTTGCCGAGTGTTTCAAATTCTACGTTACGAGCATCCTGATTGTACCTTCGGCGGCGCTCCTGGGTTTGATTTATCCCAGGCTCCTGGCCAGTCCGCAGCTGAAAGGGTATGAGAACTCCTATCTCGCCGGTTACCTCAACGCCGCAAATTCGCTGGGCTGCCTGAGCGGCGCGCTGCTCGGAGTTTTTTTCATGGTTCCGCTGCTCGGGTCGGAAGCTTCCCTCAAACTGATCATCCTGTTGCTGGCCACATTCTGGCTGCTTTTCCTGCGCCGGGAATCGCGATCGCGGGCTCGCTGGTTGCGAGCGGTCGCAGTGAGCCTTTCCATTTCCGCAATTATGTGGGCATCGCACTGGGATTGGAGCCTGCTGACCGCCGGGCGCGGCAACTACTTCGGTCAGAAGCGCACGGTGGCAGCGCCCCTACTGGCAGGTCTGAGGTTTCTGCCGCCTTGGCTCGTGTTTCGCCACGAGAACATCCAAGGCGGCTTAACCACAGTAGTCGAGCAGCAGATCGAAACTCCGGAGTTCCGCCGCGCGGTGCGGACCATGTTTACCAACGGCAAATTTCAGGGCGACGATAACCCTTCTGGTGAGAACAACGCTCAGTTTGGGTTCGCCGGCATTCCGTCATTATTCGTGAAGCATTACGACAGCGCCTTGCTCATCGGGCTGGGCACGGGACATACCGCTACCGCTCTACGACACCTGGGCTATGGGCAAATCGATGTTGCGGAGTTCGCGTCCGGCATTGTGGAGGCTGCGGACCAATGCTATGGGCGATTGAATGAGAGGATACTCTCCGATCCACGGGTCAAGCTGTACCTGGAGGACGGCCGCAATGTCCTGTTGACCGACCGGCGCCGGGTCTACGATCTGATCACCATAGAGATCTCCAGTATCTGGTTTGCCGGGTCGACGAATCTCTACTCCAAGGAGTTTTATGAATTGGCGCGGAAGCGGCTGAAACCGGATGGCATCCTGCAGCAATGGGTCCAGTTACATCACATCAGCCCGCGCGAGATTGCTTCCAACTTAGCGACGGCGCGCAGCGTATTCCCTTACGTGAGCCTGTGGTACTACGGCCATCAGGGAATGCTGCTTGCGTCCAGTAGCCCGATGGAACGGAGTTCCGAGACTGTGGAGCGCTTGCACGCTTCGGGTCTCTCGCTCGAAGGTGCCGGGAAGCTGGTGGAAGACCTTTCGGAGGCGCAACTGGTCGGAACCAGCGGCGTTTCGCGGATGTCTCGCGACCTGAATCCCCAGATCAATACAGACCACAACCGATGGATCGAGTACGCTACGCCGCGATATCAATCGAGCAGTTTCGACTGGGTGCCATTGAACCTCGAATTCCTCTCGAAGTACAAGTGACTGGCAGTGTCTCAGTCTGCAACCGAGCTGACCAAACGGGTAGTATGAAAAGGCGAATACCCGGAAGTATACCAAAACGGGGAAGCGCCCTCGGCGGATTGTATGTCTTCAAGGCGGTACTGCTGGCGTTGGCCCTCATGGCCGTTGCCCTGGCTTTTCTCAACGGCCTGCTGGCTTCCTTATGTG